>DAOQKI010000029.1:0-38030 GCA_035334485.1 Opitutaceae bacterium | reverse complement strand
ACCTCCTGGCGTTCGTGCTCCTGCTGGTGTACGCGGGCGCGGTCGTGGCGCTGTTCCTCTTCATCATCATGCTGCTCGACACGCAGGGCGGCTCGCCGCGGCGCTACTCGCCCGTGACGATCGGCGCGAGCGTGGCGGCGCTGGCCCTGATGCTCACCGGCCTCGGCGCGCTGCTGACCCGCGACCGCCTCGTGGCGCCGGCCCTCGGCTCGGCCGACGGGGTGGGGGCGGCCCTCAAGCCCTACGCCTACCAGCTGTTCACCACCTACCTGCTTCCCGTGCAGGTCATGGGCTTCCTCCTCCTGGTTGCCATGCTCGGGGTCATCGTGCTGAGCCGCCGGCTCACGAACGGGGAGGACGCCAAATGATCTCCGCCAGCCTCCCGACCTACCTCGCGCTGAGCGGGCTGCTCTTCGTGATCGGCTTCTTCGGCGTGCTGCTGCGCCGCAACACCCTCGTGGTGTTCATGAGCCTCGAGCTGATGCTGGTGGCGTCGACCCTCGCGCTGGTCGCGTTCTCGCGCTACAACCGCACGCCCGACGGCAACATCTTCGTGTTCTTCATCCTCACCGTCGCCGCCGCCGAGGTGGCGGTCGGCCTCGCCATCATCGTCGCGCTGTTCCGCCAGCGGCACACGGTCCAGGTCGACCAGCTCAACTCGCTGAAGCACTGACGCCCATGACGCCGGTCTCCCTCGCCCTCACCGTCCTCCTCGCGCCGCTCGTCTCCGCCGCGGTCATCGCGCTGTTCCTGCGCCGCGCGGGCACGCTGGCCTCGCTGGTGTCGGTCGCCGCCGCCGCGGTCATCGCCGCCGGCGGGTTCACCCTCGCGTTCGGCGGCGCCCGCTTCGAGGTCGCGACGCCCTGGCTGCAGCTGGGCTCGTTCACCCTTTCGCTCGGCTTCAAGTTCGACGACCTCGCAGCGCTGATGCTGACGATCGTCGCGCTGATCGGCCTGTGCGTGCACGTGTTCTCGCTGGGCTACATGCACGACGACGGGGCAAAGGCCCGGTACTTCGGCGGCCTGTCGGTCTTCATGTTCTCGATGCTCGGCATCGTCTTCGCCGACAATCTTTTCATGATGTTCATCTTCTGGGAGCTGGTCGGCTTCAGCTCCTGGCTGCTGATCAACCACTGGCACGAGCGCCTCTCGGCCAGCGACGCTTCCAAGAAGGCGTTCATCACGAACCGCGTCGGCGACTTCGGCTTCCTCCTCGGCATCATCCTCTGCTACTGGCTCAACGGCACTGTCAGCCTGAGCGAGCTGGCCCACGGCCATGTCTCGAGCCGCCTGATCCCGCTGCTGCTCTTCTGCGGCGCGGTCGGCAAGTCCGCCCAGATGCCGCTGCAGGTCTGGCTCCCGGACGCTATGGAGGGCCCGACCCCGGTGTCCGCCCTCATCCACGCCGCCACCATGGTCGCGGCCGGTATCTACATGCTGTGCCGGATCAACGTGCTGATGGTCCCGGACGCCCTCACGGTCATCATGTGGGTCGGCACCGCAACCGCGCTGTACGCGGCCTTCTGCGCGATTGCCCAGCGGGACATCAAGAAGGTCCTGGCCTACTCGACGCTCTCCCAGCTCGGCTACATGGTCGCGGCCTTCGGCCTCGGGTCCCTGGCGGTTGAGCACGACGGCCACCGCGCGGTGATCGCCGCCGGCGTCGGCGCGGCGATGTTCCACCTCGCGACCCACGCCTACTTCAAGGCGCTGCTCTTCCTCGGCTCGGGCTCGGTGATCCACGGCTGCCATCACGAGCAGGACATCTTCCGGATGGGCGGCCTGCGCACCCGGATGCCGGTGACCTTCTGGACCTTCACGGCGGGCGTGGCGGCGATCATCGGCCTGCCGTTCCTCGCCGGCTTCTTCTCAAAGGACGCGATCCTCTACCTCGCCTACGCGAACAACCGCGCGGTGTTCGCGGTGCTGGCGTTCACGGCGGTCCTGACGTCGCTCTACATGACCCGCCTGTGGCGCATCACCTTCTTCGGCGAGCCGCGCAGCGAGGCGGCGGGTCACGCGCACGAGGGCGGCCTCACGCTCACGCTGCCGCTTGTGGTCCTCGCCGTGCTCGCGGTGATCGGCGGCTATTCCACGCACTACCCGGCGGGCTTCGGCGGCGTGTTCGCCCTGATCCCGGAGGCCGAGGGCACCGACCACACGGTCATCTTCGCGACGAGCCTGGTAGTCCTCCTGGTGGGCGCCGGCACGGCGCTGTCGTTCTACCGGCCCGCGGCGCAGGACGCGCTCGAGGCGCGGTTCCCGGGGCTGCACCGCCTGCTGGCCTCGAAGCTGTGGTTCGACGAGATCTACGGCTACTACATCGCCAAGGTGCAGCAGCGGTTCGCGCTGCTCCTCAACTATCTCGAGCAGATCCTGCTCGCCGGCTTCCTGGTTCGCGGCCTGATCGCGGGCGTGGTGACCTACGTCGGCGTCGCCGCGCGGCGGCTGCACGTCGGCCGGCTGAATGCCTACGTTTACTGGTTCCTGTTTGGCGTGGTGGCCCTGTGGCTCTTCGCCGCGGGCGTCTTCTGATCCTGTGATGAGCACCCTGCCGTTCGATCCCCTCCTCCTCTCCATCGCGACGCCGCTCGCGGTGGCGCTGGTCATCGCGCTCGGCCTGCCGAAGCGCTGGTCCGTGCGGCTGGCCTACGTCGGCTTCACCGTGCCCGCGCTGCTCTCGCTCTGGACGTGGTGCAACTACGGCGCCGCCGCGCAGCAGCAGGGCTACGCCTTCCTGCGGTCGTACTCCACCGGCGTCGACCAGCTCGGGATCCGCCTGACGCTCGGGCTCAACGGCATCTCGCTCCCGCTCTTCGTGCTGGCCGGCCTGGTGGGGCTCGCGGCCGGGCTCTACGCCATCCAGTCCGGCGCCGAGCGGCTGAAGATCTACCTGATGCTCTTGCTGGTGATGCTGGCGGGCCTGATGGGCGTGTTCGCGAGCGTCGACATCTTCTATTTCTACTTCTTCCACGAGCTGGCCCTGATCCCGTCGTTCATCATGGTCGGCGTCTGGGGCACGCGCGGCCCGAGCGAGAACAGCTACGCCGCGATGAAGATGACGATCTACCTGACGCTCGGTGCGATGCTGTCGCTGCTGGGCCTGATCGCCCTCTACGTGAAGAGCGGCGCGTCCGGGGCGCACAGCTTCAACCTGATCACGCTGCGGGAGATCATCGCCGCGCAGCCGCTCGAGGCGACCGTGCAGCAGAACATCTTCGCGCTGCTCCTGTTCGGCTTCGGCATCCTCGTGTCGCTCTGGCCGCTGCACACCTGGGCCCCGCTCGGCTACGGCGCCGCGCCCAGCTCGGCGGCGATGCTGCATGCGGGCGTGCTCAAGAAGTTCGGCCTCTACGGTCTCGTGCAGATCGCGCTACCGCTGCTCCCGGCCGGCGTCGCCCACTGGGGCTGGCTGCTCGCGCTGCTCGCGGTGGTCGGCAACGTCCTGGTCGTCGGCCTGATCACGATGGCGCAGCGCGACCTCAAACAGGTCGTCGGTTACAGCTCGGTGATGCACATGGGCTATGCGTTCCTCGGCGTGGCGACCTGCTCGACGCTCGGCGTCGGCGGCGTGGTGCTGCTGATGGTGGCCCACGGCCTGTCGGTGGCGCTGCTCTTCCTCCTCGCAACGAGCATCCACCAGCGCACGCACACCTTTGACCTGCAGGAAATGGGCGGGCTGGCGCAGAAGACGCCGGTGCTCGCCGCGTTCTTCGTCGCCGGCACCTTCGCCAGCGTCGGCCTGCCGGGCTTCGCCAACTTCTGGGGCGAGCTCGCGATCTTTGTCGCGGCGTGGAAGTTCTCGCCGCTCTTCACGGTGCTCTCCGTCGCCGGCGTGGTGATCTCCGCGATCTACGGCCTGCGGGCCGCGGCGCGCGTGTTCTTCGGGCCGTCGACCGACGCCCTGGCCAAGGTCACCGCCGCGCACCCGCCGGCGGACCTCCGCTGGAGCGAGCGCCTCCCGGCGCTGATCCTCCTCGGCGCGCTCTTCCTCGTGGGCTTCTGGCCCCAGTCGATCAGCCGGCCCCTCAACGCCACGCTGGCCGCGGTGTACGCGCCGGCGAATCCCGCCGCGAAGTAACGCCTTTCCGTCGCCATGGATTTGACCGCCCTCCCAGCCATCGCCGCCAACAACGACTGGATGACCATCTTCCCCGAGCTGCTGCTCGGGTGCGTGGCGCTGGCGCTGCTCGTGCTGGAGATCCTGCTCCCGAAGCGCCTGCACGCCTCGCTGCCTGGCGTCGCCCTCTTCGGCGTCCTCGCCATCCTCCCGAGCCAGGTCATGAGCTTCTGGGTCGGCTACGTCGAAGGCGACTCGTTCAACGGCCTCCTGCACCACTCGTACGAGGGGCAGGTCATGCGGGTGTTCTTCCTCCTCACCGCCGCGCTGGTCTGCCTCCTCGGCACCATCACGGTCGCCCGGCAGAAGGTCGCGCAGACGGAGTTCTACCACACGGTCCTGATCGTGGCCGCGGCCATGATGCTGCTGGCGCAGAGCAACCACTTCGTGATGCTGTTCGTGGCGCTCGAGACGGTGACGGTCGGATTCTACATCCTCGTGAGCTATTTCCGCGGTAGCGCCCGGTCGCTCGAGGCGGGCCTGAAGTACGTGATCATGGGCGCGCTGAGCTCGGCGATCCTGCTGTTTGGCATCGTCCTGCTCTACGGCGTGGCCGGCAACCCGTCGCTCCCGGCCTACACGGCGTCGGCGATGAACTTCGACGAGCTGACGACCTTCCTCGCGGCGAATCCCCACCATTTCCTGGCCAGCGTTGGCATCGTCCTCGTGCTGGCCGGCGTGGCCTTCAAGATCGGCGCGTTCCCGTTCCAGATCTGGGTGCCGGACGTCTACCAGGGGGCGCCGACGCCCGTCACCGCCTTTCTGGCGGTCGGCTCGAAGGCGGCGGGCTTCGTGGTGCTGCTGGCGCTGGCGCGCACGTTCAGCCCGTACCTCTGGCTGACCCTGCCGGTGCTGACGCTGATGGCCGGGGCGACGCTGCTGTTCGGCAACCTCGCGGCGCTGACGCAGCACAACGTGAAGCGCCTGATCGGCCTCTCCGGCGTGTCGCACGCCGGGTTCCTGCTGCTCGGCGTGGTGTCGGCGGCGACGGTGCCGCTCGGCTACGGCGCGGTCTTTTTCTACCTCTTCGCGTACCTGCTCGCCTCGTTTGCGGTGTTCGGCGTCATGGCGCACGTCGGCGGGCCGGACGACGCCGACCAGGAGCTGCGGCACTATGCCGGCCTGGCGAAGGAGCGGCCGTTCCTCGCCCTGGTGCTGGCGGTCGGCCTCGGCTCGCTCGCGGGCATCCCGCCGCTGGCTGGCTTCATGGGCAAGCTCTTCATCTTCATCGCGACCTTCCGCGCGGGCCATTACGGGCTGCTGGCGGTCGCCGTGATCGGCGTGGTGATCTCGATCTACTACTATTTCGGGTGGATCCGGGCGGCGTTCTTCGCCGACTGGAACCCGGCGCCCGCGGCGCCGGCCCGTCCGCCCGTCGGCCTCGCCGCCGGCGTGGTCCTGGGCCTGCTCGCGGCCGGCACCGTGGTCCTCGGCTTCTACCAGGGGCCGCTGGGTGGCTGGCTGTCCGGCCGCTGAGGTCTTTCGCGCCGACGGCGCAAAAGAAATTTGTTTCCGGGGCCGATTAGTGCCTCAGTCGCGCTGCCGCATGAAAGTCACCGGACTTGCCCTCGTCCCGCCGCCGACCGCCGCCGACCTGCCCAAGGTCACCCCCGAGCTTCTCGCCTCCGTCCTCGCGCGCTACTCGCGCAGCAACGAGGGCCTGGCCGCGATCCTCACCAAGGTGGATGTCACCAACCCCGACGCCTCGATCGACCGGATCCTGAAGTTCGTCGACTACGGCCACGCCTCGATCGGCGGGCTCACCGGCGGCCTGGCCATCGCGCTCGACGGCGTCTCGATGTGGCTCGCGTACAAGATTTTTGAGATCGCGACCATGGCCGACGGCCAGGAGTCGAGCACGCGGTACATCGCGATGGACGCCACGAACCTGCCGGCGCCGGAGGAGATCGGCGTCCCGGACGACCTGGCGTCGCGGTGGCGCGACGTGATGGCGGCGGCGTTCGCGGCGTACAACGCCGAGTACCTCCGCCTCGACCTGCTGGCGACGGCGAAGCCGGAGCTGGTGCGGGTGCCGGCCGGTGCGAAACCGGCGGTCGTGACCCGCCTCCGCAAGAACTACGCCCTCGACCGGGCGCGCTATTTCGTGCCGTTCGCGACGCGCACCAACCTCGGCTTGGTCCAGTCGTCGCGCATGTGGGCGATGACGGTGAAGCACCTCGACTCGCTGCCGCAGCCCGAGGCGCGGGCCGCGGCGGGGCTGATCCGGTCCGAGCTGCTGAAGATCTCGCCCCGGCTGCTGAGCCACAGCAACGCCGAGCGTTCCTATGAGGAGCAGGCCAAGCAGGAGCTGGCGTCTAGCCTGAAGCTGGGCCTGGACCGGCTGTCGGCGGAGCCGCTGGACGACGAGGTCTGGGTGAAGGTGGACCGGGATACGCCGCCGTGGCTGCCCGAAACCCAGCCGATCTCCGAGGCGCTGCGCCACCGGGCGAACCGCTACGGGCACCAGGGCCTGGCGACGCGGCGGGCGCGGGTGACCTTTGCCTGGAACAACATGGCCCTGGCCGAGCTGCGCGACCTCAACCGCCACCGCACGGGCCACCGGTTTTCGCCGCTGGTGCAGGGCGGCTTCTACCTGCCGCCGGAGATCAAGCACTCGGATCATGCGGTGCTGCTGAAGGAACAGCTGGAGCTGACGCGGAAGCTGCTGCAGCGGGGTTCGCCGGCGTACCTCTATTCGCTGCTGCTGGGGGCGCAGACCCCGTTCGAGCATTCGACTCACGTGGACAAGTTCATCTACGAGGCCGAGCTCCGCACCGGCATGGGCGCGCATTTCCGGTATGCGGAGCATCTTAGCGCGGCGCTGCGGGAGTTTTTCCACCAGATGCCGGCCGCCCGGTCCTGGGTGGTGGAGGGGACCGCGGAACCGGAGTGAAGGCCCGTCGGGGCCGTTACAATAATTGGGTTGCCGCCTCCCGGGGGCGCTGCGAATTTCCCCCCAGTCTACACCTCCCGGTCCGCGGTGTCTCGGCGACGCTGGCGAGCGCGGGAAATACCCCAGTTTTCATTCCAAGACGTGATCGATCCGGCCGCCTGAACCCGCGCCCAAGAGCATGAGCACGTTCCGCGTCATCCAGTTTAACATGCAGTTTGGCCAGATCTGGGATGAAACCTATCCCGATCGCGCGCCGATCCGCCTGGAGTCGACGCTGGAGGAAATCCGCGCCCATGACCCGGACGTGATCCTGCTGCAGGAGGTCGAGAAGGCGCTGCCGGGCGGGGTGCAGCTCAAGCCGCCGCCGAACTACATGCGGCTCCACGCGGAGCTGCCGGGCTATGACAGCTGGTTCTCGTACCCGCGCGCCGACCCGCGCGAGCTGCCGTTCGGGCTCGGTCTCGCCATCTTTTCCCGCGGTCCGCTCTACGGTCACCTGCGGATGGACCTGCCGTCGCCGCCCATCGAGTTCGAGTTCTTCGGCAAGAAAACCACGCCGACCGACCGCCTGCTGATCGGCGCCTATACCACGATCCAGGGCCGCGAGCTCAAGCTGCTCAACACGCACCTGCTCGCGTTCTTCATGCTCAACTCGAGCAGCACCGCGCATCCGTTCCAGCGCAACATGATCGCCGAGCAGCTCTCCGACTCCCACGGACCGACCGTTCTCGCCGGCGATTTCAACGTCACGAACCACCGCACCCTCGTCGACCAGTTCGCCCAGTGCGGCTACCAGACCGTCCAGCAGACCGAGATCACCTGGCGCCGCCGGCCCTTCGTCCTCGACCACATCTTCTTCAACGGCCAGCTGCGGTGCGTGGCGCACCGCGTCGTGCCGACCCCCGCCTCCGACCATCACGTGCTCTCGGCCGACTTCGAGTTCGTGAAGAAGTGAGGCGGCGGAAGTAGCGAGTAGCGGGTAGCGACTAGCGAGTAGGGTAGGCCACGTGCCTCGGTGGCCTCGGTGCCCACCTCGGTGCCCTCCGTGACGAAATCCGTCCGGGGTCGCTCCGGTCGACCGCTTACTTCCCGCGGCGGACCCGTTCCTTCTCGTCCTCGCGCTCCTCTTCCAGCCGGATGCGCTCGCTCGCCATCTGCTGGCGGACTTTGTCGGCCTCCTCGGCCTTCTGGTCCGCCAGGGCCTCGTTGAGCTGCTTCTTCAGGAAGATCTCCCGCTCGGCGAGCTTGCCCTGGTAGACACGGTCGATCTCCGCCAGCCGGGCCTTCTGCTCCGGCGTCAGCGTGCGGCCCGTGTCCGGGTCCGACTTGGCCAGGCGTTCCATTGCGAGTTCGTAGGCGCTCTTCATGGCCGGAATCCTAACCACGCCGCCCGACGCCTCCACAAACCGAAAAGCACGGCCGCGCCGTCAGCCCAGCCGCACCCCGAGGCCGAGCAGCAGCGCCACCAGCACGAACGGCGGCCAGGCACCACGCCACCACCCCTGCCACCGCGCCTGGTAGCCCGCGACCAGCACGGCCAGCAGCAGGACCAGGCCCGCGGGCCCCAGCCACGCCGGCCGGAACGAGGCCGCCAGCCACATCCCCGGCAGCGCCTGCATGGCCGCGATGCCTCGCTCGATGCCCCACAGCACGAGCACCGCCGCGTGATTGGCCAGGAGGGTCCCGGCGGCGAACCCGGCGAACGAGCACAGCAGCGCGACCGCCCCGAAGATGATCACGAGCGACGACGCCGGCACGAGCCACAGGTTCGCCAGCAGGGCGCCGGGAGTCAGGAGCTGGAAAAAGGTGACGCCCGTGACCGCCCCCACCAGCGAGGTGGAGACGCCGATCGCCACCGCCCCGACCAAGGCCCGCCAGATCCAGCGGCGGAGGTGATGATGCCAGCGCCACGTGACCCGCGGCAGGTCGGCGAAGAGGTCGGTCGCCTCCAGCCAGCGCTCGGCCAGCGGCAGCCCCAGCAGCAGCAGGGCGAGCACGATGGCGTAGCTCATCTGGAAGCTCGCGCTGAACAGGTCCAGCGGCGACAGCAGCATGACCGCCAGCGCCGCGATCGTCAGCGCCGGCAGCGGCTGGCGCGGCACCCGCAGCGCGAGCGAGATCTGGACAAAGGCCACCATGGCAAACGCCCGGATCGCCGACGGCGCGCCACCGGTGATGTCGACGTACAGCCAGAGCACCACGAGTCCGATGGCCAGGCGGGGCCAGCGCGGCAACCGCACCAGCGCCAGCAGGGCGGCAAGGCTGCTCGCGATCACCGTGATGTGCAGCCCGCTGATCGAGAACACGTGCATCGTGCCGGTCTGGCGAAAGGCCGTTGCCTGGTCCTCGGCCAGCGCCTGCTGCTGGCCCAGCAGCATGGCGCGCAGGATGCCGACAAGGCGGGGGCGCTTGGCCTCGACTCCGCGCCCCAGCGCTGCCGACAGCTGATCGAGCTGGCGCGCGCACCACTGCTCGTAGCGCGACGGCGGCCGGAGCTCCGCGAGTATCTTCCCGCGTGTGAGTCGGAAAGTGGCACCCACCGCGGCGAGGTAGGCGTCGAACGAGGCGGCTGGCGGATCGGGCGGAAGCGGCGCCAGCACGCCGCGGACCCGGATGACGCTGCCGCGCAGGGGGACGGTTTCACCGGTCGCCAGCCGCAGGGCGTACTGGATCCGCTGTCCAGCCAGGCCGTGCAGCGGCGGGTCCGCGGTCTCGATTCGTCCGATCCCCGAGGCGCGCCGTGGATCCCGCGTGCCGAACCGGTGTTCGACCCGCAGCGCGAGCCACGCTTCGCGCGGCGGCAGGTGCAACCACTCGGTCGGCAGGACGGGCTGAAGCGCGAGTCGCGCCCAGCCGGCGAGGAGCATCGCGACAGCGAGAGTCAGGGCCCACGCCAGAAACTGATTCCGTCGCGCCGCGAGGATCGCCACCCCGGCGGCCGTGGTCGCGCCGCCCAGCAGCACGGGCAGGGGCAGCGGTCCGACGAGACGACCGAGCGCGAGACCGGCCATCAGGGGAACGGTCAGCCACAGCAGCGGGGCGCGTTGTCCAAGACTCCGATGGGCCATCCCGGCTGGCTATGCGGGATCGCGCCGAAGGAAACGTGAAACCCGAACTGACGACCCGATGCCAGCGGCTGGCGTGAACGGCCTTTCCATTCCCGGACAATCGTGTTCATTCGGAATTCCGATGTCCGCCACCGACCAGACCGACCTGTTTGCCGAGGAGCCCCGGGCTCCCGACTGGCCGGCCGCGACTAAGCCCGCGCACCAGCCGCTCGCCGCGCGCATGCGGCCGCGCTCGCTGGCCGAGGTGGTCGGGCAGGATCACCTGTTGCGGGCCGGCAGCCTCCTGCCGCGGCTGGTCGCGCAGAACCGCTTTGGCTCCCTGCTGTTCTACGGGCCGCCGGGCTCGGGCAAGACGAGCATCGCGGAGGCGATCGCGCACGAGACGAAGAGCCGGTTCGTCCGCGTCAACGCCGTCATGTCCAACGTGGCCGAGCTGCGCGAGATCCTCGCCGCCGCCCGCCGCCAGCCGGCCGCCGGCACCATCCTGTTCATCGACGAGCTGCACCGCTTCAACAAGTCGCAGCAGGACCTCCTGCTGCCGGACGTCGAGGAGGGAACGGTCCGCCTGATCGGCGCGACGACCCACAACCCGGGCTTCTACGTCAACCCGCCGCTCCTCTCGCGCAGCCACCTGTTCCGACTCGAGCCGCTGCCGACCGCGGCGGTGGCCGGCGTGCTGCGCGCGGCGCTGACCGACGTCGAACGCGGCCTCGGGTCGCGCAGGGTCGCGGCCGACGACAAGCTGCTGGTCGACCTGGCGATGCTGTGCGATGGCGACCTGCGCCGTGCCCTGAACGCGCTGGAGGTGCTCGTGCTCGGGCTGGCCGAGGGGTCGACCCTCACGGCGGCCGACCTCGAGGTCTTCGCCCGCGAGCGCCGCATCCGGTACGACGCCGACGAGGACGAGCACTACGACACGATTTCCGCGTTCATCAAGAGCTGCCGCGGCAGCGACCCGGATGCCGCGATGTACTGGCTCGCGAAGATGCTCGCGGGCGGTGAGGACCCCCGGTTCATCGCGCGCCGTCTCGTGATCCTCGCCAGCGAGGACGTCGGGCTCGCCGACCCGCAGGCCCTGCCGCTCACGGTCGCGGCCCACCACGCGGTCGATTTCATTGGCCTGCCCGAGGCCGAGCTGACGCTGGCGCACGCGACGCTGTACATCGCGACGGCCCCGAAGAGCAATTCTGCCACGCTCGCGCTGGGCGAGGCCCATCGCGTGCTGAAGGAACAGCCAGTCCAGCCCGTGCCCAAGCCCCTGCGCGACAAGAGCGGGGCGGCGAGCCGGCAGAACCAGCACGGCAAGGGCTACCGTTACTCCCACGATTATCCCGAGAACATCTCCGGCCAGGATTTTCTGGAGAAGCCGGTCACGCTCTACACCCCGAAGGCCGCAGGCTGGGAGACCAAGATCGCCGAGCGCCTGGCGCGCTGGCGCGAGCTGAAGGCGCAACTGCAGCGGCCCGGCGGACGGGCCTGATTTTCGCGTCACGGTCCGGGGCGGCGGTTGACAGGCTTCGGATGCGGCGTGACGGTGAAAAGCCCTCTGTCATGACCGTGAACCACTCGGCTCCTTTCGACTCCATCGACTCGGTCGTGGCGGATATCGCCGCGGGCAAGATGGTGATCGTGACCGACGACGAAGGGCGCGAGAACGAGGGCGATCTCCTGATGGCTGCGGCGAAGGTTACGCCGGAGGCGGTCAACATGATGATCCGTCACGGTCGCGGCCTCATCTGCGTGCCGACCACGGGGGCGCAGCTGCGGCGGCTCGGGATCGGCCCGATGGTCCAGGAAAACCGCGAGGCGCACCAGACGGCGTTCACCGTCTCGGTCGATGCGGCGACGGGCATCGCGACCGGCATCAGCGCCGCGGACCGGGCCCGGACGATCGCCCTGGTGGCCGACCCGGCGTCGCGGCCCGAGGACCTCGTCCAGCCCGGTCATATCTTCCCGCTGCGCGCCAAGCCCGGCGGCGTGCTGGAGCGCGCGGGCCACACGGAGGCGGCGGTGGACCTCGCGCTGCTGGCGGGCCTGCCGCCGGCCGGTGTGATCTGCGAAATCCTCAACGACGACGGCGCGGCGATGCGGCTGCCCGAGCTCGTGGCCTTCAAGGAGCGCTTCGGCCTGAAGCTCGTCTCGATCGCGGCGCTGATCGAGTACCGGCACCAGCGCGAGCAGCTCGTCGAGCGAGCGGGCACGAGCCCGTTCGCCTCGGAGTTCGGCGACTTCATGGTCCATGTCTTCCGCAGCCGCGTGGACGACCGGCATCATCTGGCGTTCACGCTGGGGGCGTTGGGCCCGGAGCCGACGCTGGTGCGCGTCCACAGCGAGAACCTCCTGGGCGACGTGTTCCGCGGGAAGGGCATGGAGAGCCATCACTCGCTGACCGCCTCGCTGGCGGCGGTGGCGCGGGCGGGCCGCGGCGTGGTCCTGTACATGGAGCAGGCCGGCGGCGGGCGCGATGCGCTGCGGCGCCTGCAGGCGAAGCCGGGCGAGACGCCGGCCTCGATGACGTTTCGCGACTACGGCATCGGCGCCCAGATTCTGGTGGCGCTGGGCCTCCGCCGGATCCGGTTGCTGTCGCACTCGAACCGCAAGGTCGTGGGCCTCGACGGCTACGGGCTCGAAATCGTCGAGCAGGTCTCGATCTAGCCGGCTCCGGGGATTGCCGGGGTCTTGGGTTGCCACGAAGGACACCAAGGCCACGAAGCCCGGACCGGTCTGATCTTGGTGTGCTTCGTGTCCTTGGTGGCAAAACGGGATGGTAGGAAGGGGCAGGGGACGGTGGCTTCCGCTTGCGCCTCCTGCGCTTTCTTGCGGCCAACCTCTTGGTGATGACGCTCCGGCGGGAGTCCGCCATTTGGTGATTGCCGGCGGGTGCCGAAATTCATCCGCTGTTCGACTTCTTTCCCATATGAGCCTTGCCGCCCCCCAGTCCCCGACGCCCTCAGGCCGGACCTTCACGGTCGGCGTCGCGGCGGCCTGCTACAACCAGGCGCTGGTGGACGCGCTGCTGGCGCGGGTGACGGCTGGGCTTCGCCGGGCGGGCGTGACCGACCGCCGGCTGCCGGTGGTGCGCGTACCCGGCTCGAACGAGCTGCCGGTGGCGGCCCAGTGGCTGGCCCGGCGGCGGGGGATGGACGTGGTGATCGCGCTCGGCGTGTTGATCCGCGGCGACACGATCCACTACGAGCTGATTGCCGACGCCACGACGCACGCGCTGCAGCAGGTGGCGCTGGCGACGGACGTGCCGGTGATCAACGGCGTGGTGGTGGCCGAGACGGCGGCGCAGGCCCGTGCGCGGTGCGCCGGCCGGATCGACCGCGGCGCGGAGTTCGCGCACGCGGCGCTCGCCATGGCCGCCCTGAAGCGGAGAATTTCCCCATGAGCAAAGCCCAGTTCGCCCAGCGGCGCGACGGTCGCGTCGCGGCCCTGCAGTACCTGTTCGCGTGGAGCCTCAACTCGCCCAAGAACCTGGCGGAGGACCTGCGGGAGTTTTTCTCGAACCTCGAGCAGCCGCGCGAGCACTACGCGTTCGGCGAGGAGCTGATCCATGGCGTGATCGAGCACCAGGCCGACATCGACGCGCGCATCAAGGCGCTCGCCCACAACTGGGAGTTTGACCGCATCGCCAAGATCGACCTCGGCATCCTCCGGCTCGCGATGTTCGAGATGCTCTACCGGAAGGACATCCCGCCGGTCGTCTCGATCAACGAGGCCATCGACCTTTCGAAACAGTTCTCCAACGCCGACGCGAAGCGGTTCATCAACGGCATCCTCGACCGCGTGAAGGACCAACTCGGCCGCGACGCCCGCAAAGCGGAGTGAGGCTTTTGGAGTAGCGAGTAGCGGGTAGCGCGTAGCGAGCATGCGGACGCAGGCGATGGCGCGGGTCTTCTCTTTTGACGCCGTGAGCTGATGGCGGACTCGACCGGCTCAACAACCTGGGCCGCCCTGATCACCCACCACGACCAACGCACAAATTCTACTCGCTACCCGCTACGCGCTACCCGCTACTAATCCATCCGCCCATGTTCGGTCTCTTCAAGAAATTCAAGGACGGCCTTGCCAAGACGGTCTCGGCCATCGCGGCCAAGACGGCCGGGCTGTTTGGCGGGAAGAAGATCGACGCCGCCTCGCTCGGCGAGCTTGAGGAGGCCCTCTACACCGCCGACTTCGGCGTCGAGACCACCAACGAGATCCTGGCCGAGATCAAGCGGGCCTATGCGCAGGACAAGGAGCTGCAGGGTCATCAGGCTGCCGAGATCGGCGCGCAGGTCCTGCGGCGCGTCCTCGCCGGCGCCGAGGGCACGCTCGACCTCGCCCCGGCCGCGGGCGGGAACCCGGTGGTCATCGCCATGATCGGCGTCAACGGCTCGGGCAAGACCACCACGTCGGCCAAGCTCGCGTGGAAACTCAAGCAGGAGGGCCGCAGCGTCACGCTCGCGGCCTGTGACACCTTCCGCGCCGCGGCCGTCGAGCAGCTCAAGACCTGGGCCCACCGGCTCGAGCTCGAGATCGTGGCCAGTCACACCGGCGCCGATGCCGCCGCGGTCGCGTTCGACGCGTGGCAGGCGGCCAAGTCACGGCAGCGGGACTTCCTGATCATCGACACCGCCGGCCGGCTGCACACCAAGTCCAACCTGATGGACGAGCTGGCGAAGATCCGCCGCGTCCTGCAGAAGCATGACCCGGCCGCGCCGCAGCACCGCTGGCTGGTGGTCGACGGCTCCCTCGGCAGCAACTCGATCGAGCAGGCGAAGGTGTTCCACCAGAGCTTCGGGCTCACGGGCCTCGTGGTCACGAAGCTCGACGGCACCAGCCGCGGCGGCGCCTTGGTCGGCATCTACCGCCAGCTGAAGATTCCGATCTACTTCCTCGGCCTCGGCGAAAAAGCCGAGGACCTCCAGCCCTTCAGCATCGAGAACTACGCCAAGGCCGTCTTCGGCCTGGAGTGAGGCGACGGCGCGTCGGCTCGGAGCCGATCAGCGTGGTTGGAGTTTCGGAAGGAGACCCGCGAGTTCACGGCGAACTGCTGTTGCTTGGGCAAGTGATCAAGGCCTGCGACATTCACCGTTCTCTGGCGACCGTCCACCGCCCACCGCCCACCGCCCACAGTCCACCGTCCACCGTCCACCGGCGCCCGCCCACCGGCGCCCGTCCTACTCTCCCAGCCACTTCACGCCGAAGATCCACCAGGGTTTGCCGCGGCGTTCGATGCGGGCGAGCAGGGCTCGGCCCGGGCGCGCGGCGGCCAGCACCTCGGGTGCGGCGTGGAATTCCATCGTGGTGGCCCGCATGACGCCCGGGATTTCCTCGTTCGCCACCACCAGCGTCGCGCCGGCCGCGTCCACGCTTACGATGCGGCCTTTCACGGGATAACCCCGCGCCGCGGCGGCGTCCTGCTCGTCGCAGGGCACGCACGGGGCCCGGCCGGCCAGAGCCGACAGGGCCGGCAGCGTGACGAGTTGCGTGCGGAGTTCCGGCCCCGGCCCGGCGTCGAAGATGCCGTCGTAGTAGGCCACCACGAGTTGTGCCGGCGTGGTGTCGTAGTCCTTGACCAGCGTCAGGCGTGGCGTGCCCGGGTCCATGCGCGGGTCGAGCGAGGCGAGGCGCACGACCTGGCTCGCGGCGCCCGAGGGCGCGACGCGCCGCAGCCAGAGGCCGCTGCGGTCCGAGCCGCCGCCGAGTTCGAGCCACGTGACGTAGAGCGTGCCGTCCGCGAGCATGACGGTGTCGACCTTTCCGGCGCCGTGGCCTTGGTCGATCCGGATCGGCTGCACCCACCGGGCGCCCGCGTCGGGCGATACTGAGGCGAGGACGCGGGGCTCGTTGCCGGCGGCGGTGAACCAGGCCAGGCCCGCGCGGCCGCCGACGCTGGCGAGCTGCGGCCCGTTGACCGGACAGCCCGCGATCTTCCACCGGTCGTCGTTTACCGGGCGACCCGCCGACCACGTGCCGTTGTGGTATCGCGCGACGTGGATGTCGCGGATCTCATCGCCCGTCCGTCCGCGGTAGGCGAGGAGCGCGCTGCCGTCGGGGAATCCCGTCAAGGTCGTCTGGCAGCAATCGCAGACCGACGCGTCCACCCGCGTGTCCGGTCCCGGTTCGCCCACGATGCGGGCATAGAGCTGCTGCACGCCCTCGTCGCCGTGCTTGGCGCGACCGTCGAGCCAGGCGGCCAGGACGCGGCCGTCACGATCAGCTAGCAGGGAGACGAATTCCACCGCACTGCTCTCCTGCGTCAGGCGCACGGGTGGGCTCCACGCGAGTCCCCCGTTGGTCGAGCGGCTGGTCCAAGCGATCGAGCCTCTCTCGTGATGGTGACCGGAAGCATGGCCGGAGGCGGGCAGACTGGTGAGCCAGACCGCCGTCAGGCGTCCGTCGGCGTCAACGGCGAGGGCCGGGAAATCCGACCGGTTGATCATCAAGTCGGGTCCGCTCGTGATCATCCGGACCGGTCCCCACGACCGACGGGCGGAATCGAGCCGGGCGCAGCGGAGGACGCCGCCGCCTGACGGCACGCGTTCGATCCAGGAGAGCCACACCGAGCCGTCGAGCCCGGTTACCAGATTGCCGCCGACGCCGAGGTGCTCGAGCGGAACGGGCAGCTTGGCGGTCTCGATGGGCAGCGGAGCCGGGACCTCCGCCAGGGCTGCAACCGCCAGCAGGCCGAGCAGGAGCCAGAGACCCTTCATGCGTTCGGGTTTCGCGGCGGCGCCTCGTCGGGGCGGCGGCGACCGAAGGCGTCGGAGAAGGCCAGCGCGGGACCCCACCATCCGAGACGGCGGAGCTGGTCGGCCCAGCGGGCGGGTCGCACCAGGGAGACGAGGGCCATGAAGACGAGGCCGACGGCGACAAAGCGCAGGGTGAGCCAGCCGACCTTCGCCCACGAAGTGCCGCTCGCGAGGAGGATGGCGGCGACGATCACCAGCGGGAGCCAGAACTTCCACCGGGTGAATTCCGCCCAGCGGGTCCAGCGGGCCTTCGGGGCGGGCGCGGCGGCGGCCTGGCCGCCCATGGCCTCCTGTTCGAGCACGCGCCGCAGGGTCGCCGGGGGCTGCTGGAGCCGCCAGGCGGTGAGCGCGGTGGCGGCGCAGATCAGCCCGTGGATCACGGCCCAGCCGCCAACCAGCCACGGGAGGCCCGGCGCCTGCACGTTCCACATCCGGGCCAGCCACACGACCACGGTGTCGTAGGCGCGGAACAGGTCCTCGCCGAGCAGCAGGTATTCGAGCAGGATGCCCTGCAGCGACGCCCACACGCCGATGATCAGGCCGCCGCAGCCGATCGCGACGGCGTTGAAGCCGAGGATCTGCACAGTCGTGCCGAACAGGAAACCCTGCATGAAGATCGCGAGCATCGGGCGGAGCCGGTTGCCGGCGGGGGAGAGCGCCTTGAGGCCCGACGAGATGAACGAGACCCACATCACGCGGCCCGGCTGCGTGAGGCCGAAACCGGCGAACACCATCATGGCCCCCTGCAGCGCCGAGAGGAACGTGCTCCGGAACGGCACCTTGGTCGCGTGCAGCGCGGAGCCGAGGCCGGCCTCGATCACGCCGCTCGCGCCGCCGAACAGGCCGATGCGGGTCCACTCGCCGAATTCGTCGCAGAGCCGCTCCAGCTGGGCGAGCGCATCCGAACCCTCGGCGTCGATCACGACGTCGAACTTCCGGCCGATGCGGTCCTCGATCGCCTCGACCAGCCCGGCGCGGACGGCCATCACGACGATGCGCGGGCGCTGCGAGCAGATCGCCGGCCAGAGCGGCAGCAGGCCCTCGCCCTGCGCCTCGAACTTGGCGAACTCGTCGAGCACGATGAGCGGGGTGCGGGATGACAGGCTGTTCGCCCAGTCCTGCAGCCGAAAAAAGGTGATGTCGTCGAAGCGGTAGGGCGGGGTGCGGGTCTCGTCGCGGATCGCCCAGGTGAGCTCCTCGTTCGTGGCCAGCATCCGCAGGTTGTACTCGGACGCGCCCTCGTCCGGGACCCGTCGCGTCCCGGCCACCGCCAGGAAACCGTCGATCCGCCCGCCGCGCGCGCGCTGCCGCGTGGCGAGCTCGGCCAGCACGCGCGTCTTGCCCGCGCCGGGGGCGCCGGTGAGGGCGACGAGCAGCCCCGGGCTGAAGGGCGGCGTGGAGACGGTGCTGGGCATGCGCCCATTGGGACTGCCCGGAATTGCTTCGCAAGGCTGTTCCTCCCCCGGCGGCACCGAAAATTCACCCGGGAGTTTCCCGGGTCGCGGCCCGCAGGAATGGCTTGGAACGGGCGGGCTTTGGGTGTCCGGTACTGGACGATCATGTCCATTCCCGCCGCCGTCTCCCCGCCTGGGCCGCCCGTCACCGTGCTGTGCGGCTTCCTCGGCGCGGGCAAGACGACCCTGCTCCGTCACCTGCTCGCGCAGGCGGGCACGGCCGGCGGCGGGGCCAACCCGGGCCGGCGCTGGGCGGCGGTGGTGAACGACGTCGCGGCGGTGAACATCGACGCCCAGCTCGTCGACACCCCGCCGGCCGGGAAACTGGTCTCGATCGGCAACGGCTGCGTGTGCTGCACCGTGCGCGACTCGCTGGCCGAGACCCTGGCGGAGCTGTGCGCCACCGGGTCCTACGACCATGTGCTGGTCGAGACGACCGGGGTGGCCGACCCGCGCGCCATTGCCGGCCTGTTCACGCGCCGCAATGCGTTCGGGCGCAGCCTGGGCGACTTCGCGCGGCTGTCCTCGCTGGTCACGGTGATCGACGCGCGGCATTTCCTCGACGAATGGCGGCGCGGCCGGGAGCTGCCGCCGCCGGAGCCCGGCAATCCGAAGCCGGTCTTCGAGCTGATGGTGGACCAGGCGGAGTGCGCCGACGTGCTGCTGCTGAACAAGTGCGACCTCGTGACCGACGCCGAGGGGGCGCAGGTCGAGCAGGTCCTGCGCGCGCTGAACCCGCGGGCGGAGCTGGTCCGCGCCGAGCGCGGGCAGGTGCCGTGCGAGCTGCTGCTGGACCGAGCGCGGTTCGACGCGGCGGCGACGCTGGGCGCGGCGAAGTGGATCCGCGTGCTGCAGCAGCAGGGCGGGGCGCCGGCGGTGGGGTTGCGAACCGGGGTGCGCCCGGCGGGCGCGGCGGTTCCGTACGAGGACGAGTACGGCATCACGAGCTTCGTCTACGCGGAGCGGCGGCCGTTCGACCGCGAGCGCTTCCTCCAGCTGGTGCGCCGGAACCTGCCGGCGGGGCTGCTGCGGGCGAAGGGCTTCTACTGGCTGGCGCAGCAGCCGGCCGACATCGGATTCTTGTCGGTGGCGGGCGGCGTGGCCCGCACCGAGGCGGTGGGCACGTGGGTGGCGGAGCTCAGGGAGCGCGGCGTGATCACGGAGGCGGAGATTCCGGCCTCGGCGCGGGCGCACTGGGTCGAGCCCGCGGGCGACCGGCGGCAGGAGCTTGTGTTCATCGGGACGGGGATCGACGAGCCTGCCTGGCGCGCCGCCCTTGATGCCTGTCTGACATAAAGTGGGAAAATGAGTTGTCCGCCGAAGATTTTTGAAACCCTTTCCGCGCCGATGCGTCGAAGCAGCGTGTTTTTCCTCCTTTCCTTCCGTTCGTCCCGCGTGCGGGTCCTCCTCGTTCTCGCCGTGGCCCTCCTCGTCGCGCCGGCGCCCGCGCGGGCCGCGATCGACATGGCCACGACGCCGGACCTGCTGACCGGCGGCCTCGACCCGCTCGGCAGCAAGACGGCGACGATGGCGGGGACGGCCGAGCCGGCGTCGACCTACGACCTGCTGATCTACAAGGACGGCGACCGCGTGCGCGGCCACCTGAAGGAGCGGTCGGCGACGGAGATCGTGTTCATGTCGGAGCGTTTCGGCCGGCTGGTCGTGCCGGTGGCCGAGGCCAAGGTGATCCTGGCCAACGGCGAGACCGACGCGATGGCGGAGGCGCGCGCGCGCTCCGAGGAGGCCGTGGGCCCGTTCACCATGCGGTCCCTGCTTTCCGTGCGCGCGCTGAACGCCGAGCTGCGACACTTCTTCGGCCCGTGGCGCGGCCGCTTCACCGTGTCCTCGCAGGTCCAGACCGGCCCGACCGACAGCACCAGCGAGATGGCGGAGATCCACCTCAAGCGACGGTGGAAGGAAGACACCGTGCAGTTCGCCGCGCGCTACGACTACGGCAAGAGCGGTCAGGTCGTGACAAGCGACATGCTCAAGGCCGAGATCGCGTGGCGCCACGACTTCCGCACGCGCCTCTTCACCGTCTACAGCCCGACGCTCGAGACCAACCGCGCCTACATCGACGACGGCCTGCCGGCCGACTACGTCCTCGCGCAGCAGGAAATCGGCGTGGGCTACAACGTCCTGGTCTCGCCCGAGCGCAACCTGCGCGTGGGTGTCTCGGAGAACCTCTTCGACCAGTGGCGGATCGTGGCGCCGGACTCGCATACGTCCAAGACCTCCGAGTCCGCCTTCATGGAGGCCGACATGGCGCTGCCGTGGCAGATGACCATCTCCGAGCGCGGCGTCTGGTACCCGCCCTTCAGCTCCTCGCGCAACGGCTGGGAGAACAAGCTCGAGCTCGACAAGAAGCTCTCCGAGACGTTCACCGTCGGCCTCCGTCACGAGGTCCGCTACAACAACCCCAGCGTCCGCGTTCAGGACTACACGCTCCTGAAAATCCTGATGGGGATCGATTTTTAGGAATTACGATTTCGGATTTACGATTTACGATTGAGACCTGCTTCGGCCGAGCGCCGCTGGCCAAGATCGTAAATCGTCAGTCGTAAATCGGAAATCCGAAATCCCTACGCCTCGCACTTGAGGACGTAGATCACGCCCTTCTCCGAGCCGATGGCGAGCTGCGCGTCGTCGGGGGACCAAACGAGTTTCGTCGCCGCGGCCGGCATGCGCACGGTGGCGCGGAGGGGCTGGCGGCGCTCCGGGCTCCAGATCTGGAGCACGCCGTCCTGGGAGCCGGTCGCCAGCAGGCCGTGGGTGTGCTGGAAGGCCACCGCGCAGATCTTCGCTTCGTGGGGGAGCATCGTGGGCTCGCGGCCCTCGGGACCCGCCCCCGCGCAGTCCCACACGCAGCAGTCCTTGCCGCCGCCGGTCGCTAGCCAGCGGCTGGTGTGGTCGAACGACAGCTCCTTCACCTTGCCCTCGTAGCCGCTCATCTGGAGCTCGAGGTCCTCTTCGGGCACCCAGAGGTGCACGGACGGGTCCTGATTGCCGGAGACCAGCCAGCGGTTGTCGGGCGACCAGACCAGCGCATGGATGCCGTTGCTGTAGCCGAATTCCTTCTGGGCGACGAAATCGTCCGCATCCCACAGGCACACGCCGCCGAAATACGACACCGCCACGCAGCCGCCGGCCGGCTGCCAGGCCACGGCGGAGATGGTCTTGGGCGCGGGCTTGAACGCGTGGGCGACGGTCCCGTCGGGCTGCAGCGCAAACAGGGCCTTGCCCGCCGACGCCACCAGCAGGGAACGCCGGCCGGCGTCGCCCGTCTGGCCCGCGGGCCGCCAGCCGAGGTGCTCGACCCACGCGCCGCCGAGCTCGGCGGTGGCCGTGTGCTGACCGGCCTGCGCGTCCCAGAATTTCACCGCCCCGTCCTGTCCGCCGGTCGCGAGCAGCGGCGCCGACGACGACGCGGGGGCCCAGCCCAGGCAGTTGGTGCCGTCGTCGTGGCCGGGCAGCCCATGACGGCGCGCGCCATCGGCCGCGGCGAAAACCGTCACGGGACCGCTCGCCGCGGCGCCGGCCAGCAGCGAGCCGTCGGGCGACCAGGCCAGGTCGATCACATAGTCTTCAAGGGTCGCAGCCCAGTGCTTGGTCAGGTTCACGGCGTGGGGAGCCAACGCAATCCGCCCCGCCGCCGATGGCAAGCCTGCCGCGGCGGCGCGGCCGCCGGCCCCGGAACGTTCGGGCGATTTTGTATCGCACCGCGGAAAGTCGCTCCCAAGCATCGGGACGCTTTCCCGCCTTGGCTCCCCGGCCCGCCGTCATGAGACGCACCCTCCTGTTCAGCCTGCTCGCCCTCACGGCCCTGAGCGCGGCGCTTTACTGGACGAAGCCGGAGAACCGGAGCACGGTCACGGTGCTCTACTGGATGACCCAGAACGACGCGGTGAAGCGCGAGACTGTCGCGCTGTTCCGGCAGTGGCTCGTGGACCAGGGACTGCCGCCGGTCGAGGTGCGCATCGACCACTCCAACCAGGACATCACCAAGAAACTGGTCCAGGGCGTCTCGGGAGTCGGCGGCGACCTCATCGATCTCTACTATTCGGAACTGGAGACGATGCAGGCGACCGGGATGCTGACCGACCTGACCGACATTGCGCGCCGCGAGGGCTACGGTACCGACACGACCTACCCGGCGGCCTACAGCGACATCACGGTGCGCGGCCGGCAGTACGGCTACCCGCGGAACGTGGACGTCACGATGATCTGGGTGAACCGCGACACCTTCGCGCGCTACAACCAGCCGGAGCCGCCGCGGCGCTGGTCGTGGGACGAGTTCGAGGAGCGCGGCCGGCGGTTCGTCGCGGCGGCCAACCCGCCCGGCACGCGGCAGCGGGTGTATTACATCAACCGGGTCTGGCCCTACGTGCTGCGGCGCGGGCTGGGGCTGTCGACGTACAACGAGACGATGACCCGCTGCACGCTGGACGACCCGCGCAACGTGGAGGTGCTGCGGCGCCTGTACCGCTGGACCGTGGAGGAGCGGCTCATGCCGACGTCGGCCGACCAGGCGGCGATGGCGGCGGACGGCACGGCGTTCGACAGTTCGTTCGGCCTGTTTGCCTCGGGGCGGTTCGCGATGATCTACGAGGGCCTGTGGGCGCTGATCCGCCTGCGGCCGCTGGGTGACTTCCGGTTGGGCGCGGTGGAGCCGTTCACGGGCGGGTTCACCAACACCGAGGTCGGCAGCGGGGCGGTGGCGGTGTACGCGGGCACGAAGCATCCGGTCGAGGCGCGGCGGTTCCTGCAGTTCCTGACCAGTGAGCCGTTCAACCTGCTGATCGCGCGCAGCGGCGACTCGCTGCCGCCGCGGCCGCAATACGCCGCGCACCCGGAGTTCCTCCGGCCGCCGGGCTACGAGCAGGACTGGGCGGCGAAGGCGGAATTCGCCCGCGCTTGTCCCACCGTGGCCATCGCCCAGAGCAAGAGCCCGTTCGCCTTGCCCAGTGTCGTGCACAAGATCGACGTTGCGGCGACCGAAGGAGTGGTGGCGGGCCAGCGAACCCCGGAGGAGGCGGCGCGCGAGGAGGCGCAGCGGATCAACGCGGAGATCGCGCTGACGATCAGCCAGGACGCGGACCTCCGGAAGCTGTACGACGAGCGCGTCGCGCTCCAGCGGGAGATCGATGCGCGCCGCGCCGCCGGCCGCAAGGTGCCCGTGGCGTGGATCAGCGACCCGTTCCACGTCGCGTACTACCGCGCGCAGGGCTGGCTGGAGGAGGAGACCCGATGAATCCCCGCGGCCACTTCCGGCGCTGGCTCACCGGCCTCGCGTTCCTGCTGCCCAACATCGCGGGCTTCTGCGCGTTCACGCTGATCCCGCTCGTGATGAGCTTCGCGATGGCGTTCACGAACTGGGATATCCTCCGGCACAATCTCTTCCGCCACGACCCGCTGCGCTTCGTGGGCGTGGCCAACTTCGCCCGGCTGTTTGCCGACGCGGATTTCTGGATCGGCTTCGGCAACACGCTCTTCTTCCTCCTCGGGCTGCCCTTCGCGATCGCCGGCAGCCTGATCGCCGCGCTGCTGCTCACGCGCGTGGCCCGGGGCCGGGTCGCGGCGGGACCGCTGCTGGCCGTGGCAACCGTTGTACTGGTGGCGAGCCTGTCGGTGCTGGTGATCGGCGGCTTCTCCCGGAACGGCGTGCTCGGCCTCTTCGGCCTGATGGCCGCGGGCGTGCTCGCGGCCGGGCTCCTGACGGGCGGCACCGCCTACCGGACGCTGTTCTACCTGCCGCACTTCACCGCCGGCGTGGCGACATTCGTGCTGTGGAAGAAACTCTACAACCCGCACACCGGCCCGTTCAACACGGCCCTCGCGCCGCTGCTCGACGGCGTGTCCGCGGTGATCCGCGCGTGGCCCGGGGTCTTCACCTACGGCCTGCCGGCCCTCTGCGGCTGCGCCGCGGTGGCGATTGTGCTGTGGCAGGAAAGCCGGTTGCGGCGCCGCTGGGAGGACGGCGAGGCGGGCGAGGCGGCGGTGGTGACCGGTGCGCTCACGCTCGCGCTGCCGCTGGCCTGCTTCCTGCGCTGGCAGGGCTGGTTCCTTGGGCTCGCGCTCGCGGCGGCCGCCGTCGCGGCCGCGCTGCTGGTGGCCGTGACCGTCCGCCGCCCGCGGCCGTGGGGCAAGGCGCGGTCGGCCGACGCCGGGCTGAGCTCCGAACTGAGCCTCGCGCTGGTGGGAATCCCGCTCCTGCTGGCGATCACGGGCGGCATGCTCGCGGGCCCGGCGCTGCCGGCGATCGCCGCGACCGGCCTCGAGCCGCCGAACTGGCTCGGCAACTACGCGTGGGCCAAGCCGGCGCTGATGATCATGGCGCTGTGGGCCGCGATCGGCTCGAACAGCATGATCCTCTACCTCGCGGGCCTGAGCAACATCCCGCCGGAGCTGTACGAGGCGGCTGACATGGACGGCGCGTCCGCGGTGCAGCGGTTCTGGCACATCACGTGGCCGCAGCTGGCGCCCGTGACGTTCTTCATCGCCGTGATGGGCGTGATCAACGGCCTGCAGGGCGGCTTCGAGATGGCGCGGACCATGACGCAGGGCGGGCCGGCCGGCGCCACCACGACGCTGAGCTACTTCATCTTCACCCAGGGCTTCGAGACCGGCCGGCTGGGGTACGCTTCCGCGATCGCGTGGGTGCTCTTCGGCCTCGTGTTCGTTTTCTCCCTCGTAAACTTCCGCTTCGGGAACCGCGACGTGAATGACTAAGCCCGTTCCAGCCGCCGACCGCCGTCCCCCGCGCCTTGCCGGCGTCGGGCTGCACGTGCTCATGACGGTCCTGAGCCTGACGATGGTGGCGCCGTTCCTCTGGATGGTGCTGGCGAGCCTGAAGACGATGCCCGAGTCGATGGACCCGGCATGGCTCCCGAAGGCCGCGCAATGGGGCAACTACCTCGAGGTGTTCAGCGTGATCCCCTTCCTCCGCTTCATGGGCAACAGCCTGATGGTGGCGGGGTGGGTGACGCTGCTGCAGGTGATCACAAGCGCCCTGGCGGCGTACAGCTTCGCGCGGCTAGAGTGGCCGGGGCGCGACCGGATGTTCTTCCTCTATCTCGGCACGATGATGCTCCCGGGCATCGTGATGCTGATCCCGAACTACGAGATCATGGTGCGGCTCGGCCTGATGGACTCGTTTCTCGGCCTCGTGCTGCCGTCGGCCTTCAGCGCGTTTGGCACCTTCCTGCTGCGGCAGTTCATGCTCGGCATTCCCCGTGCGCTGGACGAGGCGGCGGAGATCGACGGGGCGAGCAAGTGGCAGATCTTCTGGGACGTCATCCTGCCCCTGAGCCGGCCGGGCATTGTGACGCTCGCGATCTTCACGTTCATGGGGAACTACCACAGCTTCTTCTGGCCGTTCGTGATGATGAAGACGGTGGACAACTACACGCTCCCGGTCGGCCTGCTGTTCTTCGACTCCGAGCACGGCCAGGTGACGAACCTGCTCATGGCCGCCGTCACGATGTCCGTCGCCCCCCTGATCGTGATCTTCGTCTTCCTGCAGCGCCAACTGATCCGCGGCATCCAGATCGGGGCGGTGAAAGGATAGGGCTATCGGAAGCAGGCGAACGCCGAACATCGGACGCCCAACATCGGACGCCGAAGGCGATTCCAGTGAACTGGCGTAGGTGGCCGCGCAGGGCGCGGCGCTGGCACTTCGGCGTCCGGCGTTCGACGTCCGATGTTCGGCGTTCGCCCGATTCCGAAAGCTACGCTTTCTTCACCCGAATCACTTCCTCCCAGTCATACACGCCTTCCGTGGCATTTCCGGGCGGGATGGTGAGGTATTCCTTCGGGTCCCAGCGGCCGTGGATGAGGCCCTCGATGAGACGGACGCTGCCGGGCAGCTCGACGGCCTGCTTGCCGGCGGCGGCGGCCTTCTCGCGGAACTGGGCGGCGTAACCGAGGTGGGCGGTCTCGGGCAGTTCGATGAAGACGGCGCGGTCGTTGCCGTGGTCGGGGTGCATCTCGGCCCAGATGTACTTCGCGTCCTCCTCGCCGTATTTCTCCACGAGCGCCTTGTAGGCGTCGCCCACCTGGACCTCGGGGGCGCCGTCGTCGCTGGTGCGGAGGAAATAGTTGCCGCGCTCGATGTAGCCGGCCGACGAGAACGGCGTGCTGGGCGCGTCGCCGAAGTGCTCGGCGAACTTGGCGCGCGAGCCGAGCAGGATGGTGCAGCAGTCGTGGGCACGCGGGATCACCAGCGGCGTCTTGCGCGCCTGGAGGCCCACGGTGGCGTTCCCGCACAGCCCGAAGAGCAGCAGGATCGCGTCGTAGGCCTTGCCGCTCGCCTCGGTGGCGTCGATCCGCGACTGGATCAGCTGCCGCAGGCCCGCGCTCCGCACATGCTCGCCGAGCTCCGTGTACTCGACGTCGATGACATGGGGCGAGCGCGTGATGCACCAGGAGGCTTCACGCTGGAACACATTACACGAAATGAGCTTCAGGAGCATGGGCGAAAGGGCGGGTCGGTAGGGCCGCGCAGTATGCCGCAATTCCCGCGGGTTGGCCCCGCATTTCTTGCCCGAATCTCCGCGGCAATTAGAGCCATTTCTTCTCAGGGTGACGCCACCGAGGGCACCGAGCCGGAGGTCACGGAGCCAGTCCGTTCTTCGCGGACCTAGCGGTCTTCGCGGTTAATTCCACCGAGCCCCGATCAACTTCACCGCCAAGCACGCGCCGGACGCGAAGGGCAACCGACTCCGTGTTCGCAGTGAATCCTACCGGGCCAGGTGAGCCTGGGTGGCGCGGACGGGTTTGACGGGCTTATGCGGACGGGTGAACGGGCCGTAGGTGTCGGGTCGGCGGTCGTTGAGCATGTCGATGCGCCAGACCCAGTCGCCCGGGCGGGTGAACTGTGTGGCGACGCGCGGGGCGGCCAGGTCGATGGTCGTGAAGGCGATGCCAGGATGACGGCCCGCGTCGGCCAGGATGGTCGAGTCGGGGGCGATGATGCTGCTGCGCCCGAGGAGCATGCCGGGCATCCACGCCCGGTCCGGCGGGCAGCCGAAGCACACGGGCACGTGGTGCACGCCATTGTGCACGGCGGGCGCGCGCAGGAGGATGTCCATGAACACGTCGCCCCAACCGCTCATCACGTGGGGCCAGAAGATGACCTCGGCGCCGTTGAGCGCTAGACAGCGGGCGCTCTCCGGGAAGGAGTTGTCGTGGCAGATCTGGATGCCGACGCGGGCGCCGGCGACCTTGAAGACGGGCCAGGCGTCGCCCGGCACCGTGCCGTACGCCTCCTCGTTTTCGATCGTGTGGACCTTCGTGTAGCGGCCGAGCACGCGGCCGCGGGCGTCGAACACCACCGCGACGTTGCGGACGATGCCGTCGATCAGGGCGAGGATCGGGATGATCAGAGCCATCCGGTGCCGGCGGGCGAGGGGCGCGAACCGGCGCAGGGTCTCGGCCATCGCGCGACGGATGAGCGGCGGGGTGTTGCGCCGGGTCAGCTTGGTGCCGAGTACATTGAAGGTCTCGCCGATGCAGGCGATGTCGGCGCCGCGCTTGCCGGCCGCGTTGAGCCAGGTCTCGGCCAGCGCGAAATTGGCGCGCTGGCGTTCGGCGTTGGTGCGGCCCGGCGCCACGGAGGGCAGCTGGACGGCGGCGATGGTGAGCGGTCGTTTCATGGCGGGATGGAGATCAGGCGGGGGCGAGGAGGTCGATCGTGTGGTCGTCGCGCACCACGGCCACCCGGCCCGCCCCGAGGGGGAGCAGGCGGCGGATGCCGAGCGCGTGATGCCGGCTGGGCCGCCAGGCGGGGTCCAGCGTGTGGACGCCGGTGCGCGTCGCCACGGTGAGGCCGCCCTGGTCGTCGGCATCGAGCCCGACGACGGGCGCCCCGGCGTGCCAGCTGCGGAGGACCTGCCCGTTGGACAGGTCGTGCGCGATCACGAATCCGTCGGCGCCGCCGACCAGCGCCGCGCGGCGGCCGTCGACGCGGCCGAGGCACGCGGCGTTCAGGCTCATGCCGCCCGCGACCTTCCAGAGCCACTCCTTGCGGGTGGTGGAGAGGATGCCGCAGCCGAGTTCGGCGGCGGCGAAGATCGCGCCGTCGGCGGCCTCGGGCACCTCGGCCCAGCGGTACGCGATCGAGCGGCCGTTCACGAACGGGATCACCCGGCGCAGCATGCGGAACATCGGCTGCTGGAAGCCGCCGAAACTGTGGAGCACGCCGCTCGGGCCGTCACCCGGCACGCCCTCGTAGTACTGGATGCCGTGGTTCCAGCCGCAGCGGACGAAGATGTCGCCGGCGCCCGGGCGGTCGGGCGGCGTGACGAGGATGTCATGCATCCACGGCCCGTCGCCGAAGCCGTGGCCGACGATCCGGCCGTCGGCGTTGAGGTAGACATTGATGCCGTAGCCGCCGAGGATGAGCGAGCCGCGGCCGTCCTTTCCACGGTGCCAGATGGCGAGGCTGTGGATTGCGTTGTACCAGCCCATCAGGCAGTCGGTGCGCTGCCGGAATTCTTCGGCGAGCTTCAGCACGCGGCGCGGGGATCCGTCGCCGTTGAACTGGTGCAGCTCGCCGCCGAGCAGGCCGACGCAGAGGACCGGCGGGCCGGACGGGTCGAGCGGCTGGCAGGAGACGTGCGTGACCGGGTTGGCCAGCGGCCGGCGCCAGAGCTCGCGGCCGTCGTCGCCGATCACGATCAGCTCGTTCGTGGCGTTGACCGCGATGATCTCGCTGCGGCCGTCGCCGTTGAGGTCCGCGGCGAGCCAATGCTGGATGGCCGGCGCGACGGAGCGGTCGTTCAGGATCTCGAGCCGGTGCAGCACGAACGGCCGGCCGGCGGGCGCCGGGAACCGGAGGTGGATCGCCTTGGCGGTGGCGTCGACCGTGGCGGCCTTGGCCTCGAGGCGGTTCTCGGCGTCGCGGTAGCGCTTGTACCGGCGGTCGGGCGCGGCGGTGACCGCGCAGGCGCGGCGGGCGCCGTCGGCGGACTCGACCTCGACCTGGATGCCGTCCGGCAGCGGGTTGAAGGTCCGCAGCGACGGGTCGTCGATGCAATCGCCGAGGATGTTGAGCTGCGACACCGCCTGCGCGGTCGGGAACCGCAGCGACACCGCGTACTCGGCAGCCTGCGGCCACTGGATCCAGATCTCGCGGGAGTAGCCGTCGGGCATCACCGGATCGAGCAGCTGGTCCGGCGCGTTATCGATCGGCAGCGGGCAGGAGAGGGCGTTCACGCGGCGCACGCGCTCCGGGACGCGGGTACCGCTGTCGAAGGCCCACTGCCGGGCCCAGCCGCGGTCGGCGGGGGCCGGCGGAGCCGCCGGCACGGCGGCGGCCTCGGCCGGGAGGGCGTTGAGCCAGGTCGCGATGGCGGAGCGGAGGATGGCGGCTTCCGCCTCCGGGAGTGTGAGGAACTGCTCGCCGGCCAGGGTCAACCCGCGGGACTCGGGGCCGACCGTGACGCTGACGCGGGCGGCGCGGACCTCGGGGTCGTCGATTCGCAGCACGAGCGTGGCGGCGGCGAGGTCGAGGCACAGGCTGAGCGCCGTGTCGCTCTCGATCCGGCAGCCGAGCGCGGGCAGGTCAAGCAGCGTGGCGCCGGCAAGGACCACCGAGCCGGGCTCGATCCAGGCGCTCATCGCGCGGGCGGACGCGCCCGGGAGCCAGGCGGTCCCGGGGGCGAGCTCAAGTCCGCACCAGGCGACAGCCACGCCCTCGCGGCGCACCACGGCGCCGCGGGGATCGAGCGGCTGCAGGTCGAGCCGCTCGGCGGCCGACTGCGGCCGGACGTAGAAGAGATTCTGGAACGACAGCTCCTCGCCGGCGCGGCGGACGCCGGCCGTGCGCTGCCGGAGGACGTAGGGCGCGCAGGCGCCCTGGTCGAACTCCTCCTCGCAGGTCGACGGATAGTTGGCGCCGGCGACCAGGGTGAAGCGGTGCGTGCCCTGCTCGCTGACCCAGCGCCGGCCGCTCTGCTCGGCGAAGGCGGGCGTGCGCCAGGTGCACGTGACGGAGAAGGGGCCGTCGGACGTGAACCGCACGCGGTCGAGCACCACGAAGCAGCCGTCGCCGGCCTTCGACCAGAACAGGTGGCGGGTCCACTCGGCGTGGTGGTAATCGGACAGTCGCGTGACGATGAGGCCGGCGGGCGCGAAGTCGGCGATGGCCCGGCGCTCGCCGACCGGCGGCATGAGCGTGTCGTTGCGGCCGTCGCTGATGAACAAGCCGTTCTTGTCGTTGAAGGAATGCCGCGACGTGTTCTGGACGAGCCAGACATGGCCGTGCTGGAAGAAGCGGACGATGGCGTTCGTCGCCTGCATGTGCCCCTGCCAGCGGAACCCGCCCTGGTAACCCTGGATCATCAGGTAGGCGTCGGACCGCTCGTAGCCGGCGCGCAGCATGATCTTGTCGAAGCCGCGGACCTGCGGGAGGCGGTTGAGGCCGATGCCCTCGGCGACCTCCCAGGTCTCGATGGCGTTCACCATGTGCCCGGCGGGCTCGATGTGGACGGGCGGGTTGGTGGTGATGGACTGGATGTGGTCGGAGATCGGGAGACAGCGGATCGTCTCGCCGGCGATCGGCGGCACGGGCACGAGCTCCGGGCCGGTGTCGAACTTCTGGAGGAATACCGGATAAAAATGGAGGAACGAGCAGCGCTGCGGCACCGCGAGATTGGGCAGCTTCTGGAGGATCCACTTCAGCCGGCCGTCGCCGTAGTAGAAGGCGCTCGCGGCCGTCTGGACGGTCGCCTCCTGCTGCAGGTACATGCCCTGGCTCTCGCCGTAGCCGCCCTGGCCGGCGCCGGCGCCGTTGTTGTCGTGAAGCGCCAGGCAGCGCTCGGCCACCAGGCGGGCGTTGCCGCTGGTGAAGAACGTGTGCCGCTCCTGGCCCAGCGCGTAGCGGAACAGGGTCGCGAGGTTGTTCAGGCAGCTCTCGTCGTCCTGGTCGTCGAGCCGCGCGGCCGCAAGCGCGTCGAGGAACGAGGCGCACTCGGTGATCCAGCGGTCGCAGGTGGCGCGCAGCGCGGGCGTCGGCCGGGCCTGGTCGCGGAGATAGCGCGCGATGAGGAGGAACTCGTAGGTGCCCTTGCCCTGGTGCCGGTGGCCGAGCGGCGGCCGGCCCGTGCGCATGCGCCACCACTCGTCCTGGTTGGCGAGCGCCGTGAGCATGAGCAGGTGGTCCGTGCGGAGGATCTCCTCGTCGGTGAGGAACCCGCCCGCCACGAGCAGCGGGATGGCCCGCATGAAGCGCTCGGCGAGATAGTGCCAGTCGCCGTAGCCGTGGACCATGACCTCGTTGAGCCAACGCAGCTGGTCGCACGCGACCTTGGCATAGCGCACGTCGCCGGTCCACGCCCACATCAGGGTGTACGCGCCGATCAGCCGGATCGGCTCTGTGATGAACATGAGCCCGCGGGCCCGCGAGGCCTGCAGGGCGGCGGAATCGGCGAGCGACGTGTACGGCCAGGCCGCGAGCTGGGCGGCCAGGACCGGCGCGAGCTCAACCTCGAGCAGCCACGGGACGGTGGCGGCCGGGCCCGACTGGCCGATGACGGCGACCAGGCGCTCGACCGCGCGCTCGACGCCGCGCAGCGTGCTGCCGCCGGCGAGCAGGACATTGGTGCCGGTGCCGTACGGGTTGACGACGGTCCGCAGGTCGTAGCCGTCGCCGCCCGGGTAGGTCGCGTCGGTCGAGCAGAGGAAATCGGCGTACAGCGGCTGGAGGACGCGGTTGGTGTTGAGGCTGCCCAGGACGATGAGCGGGCGCTGACGGTGCGCCGCGGGGAGCGGCGTGCTCCGCTCGGGGAGGAGCGCGACATCGGTCGAGCAGGCGGGCCGGACGCCGCACTGCGCGTGGACCGCGGCGGCGACGGCGGCCGCGAGCGTGGCGTAGCGATGATCGCCGGCCGGATGGATGATGAGCGCGGCGTGGGCGCCGGTGGCGTTGAGGGCGGTGGTGCGCTGCGGCGTGCGCGGCAGCACGTCAATGGCGGGGGCGCGGGGGGCGTGCATGGGGAGGCGAAACCGGGGGGTCCTTGAGCATGGCGGCAATCGACTGGGGGCGACAATGCCTATCTCAACCCCGCGGCGAAGGCAGATGATTATTTACCCCGCCGTCCCGCCGCACCGGGCAGTTTCAGATCGAGAAATCGACCGGTGGTCCCACACTGACGGATCGTGACCCACACCTCGCGCTCCCGCCTTGCGGCCGCCATGCGGCTGGAGCGGCCGGACCGTGTGCCGGTCATGTGCCAGCCATCGGTCGGGTTTGTCCTCCGGCAGCTGCCGGACCTCGACCCGATCGACTTCTGGCACAACCACGACGGGGCGCTGGCCCGCGGGTTCTGCACGATCAGCCAGCGGTTCGGCTTCGACGGCGTGCTGATCGCGGCCGTGGGCGCGGCGCCGCTCGACGAGCGTAAGGTGGCCCGCATCGACCGGGACAATCCGGAGGGCCCCGTGGTCTACTTCAAGAACGGCGACCGCTGTGTCTATTGCCGCAACGACCTGCCGCGCTACACGCACGCCGCGGCGCCGGAGCGCGACATCGCGGATCTGGATCCGGCGGCGATCGCCCAGCAGCTCACCTACCATCCGCCCTCGACCCACCTGCGGATGTGGCTGGCCGAAGGTGCGGCGGGCCGGGTGGCCGAGCTGCGGCAGGCGCGCGCGCAGGTGGGACCCGACCTCTCGATTCACGGAGCGCTTTATTCGCCGGAGGACTATCTGATCGACCTGATGGGCGCCGATGGGGCGATGATCGCGTTGCTGACCGAGCCGACAAAATGCCGCGAGCTGCTGGCGCGCTTCGCCGCGGCGGTGGCCGGCCACGCCCGGGAGCAGATCGCTGCCGGCGTCGATGCGCTGAACGTCTCGGCGCCGTGGGCCGGGCAGAGTTTCGTCTCGCCCAAGCTGCACCGCGAACTGCTCGCCCCGGCGCAGGCCGTCCTTGTGGCCGCCGCGCGGGAGGGCGGGGTGCCGAGCTACTGCCACACCTGTGGCGCGATCGGCGACCGGCTGGAGGCGATCATCGACACGGGCTTCGACGGCATCGAATGCCTCGACCCGCCGCCGCTCGGCAACGTCGAACTCGCGGACGCCGTGCGCCGGGTCGGCCAGAGAGCCTTCATCAAGGGCAACATCGACCCCGTGCACACCCTGCTCCAGGGCACGCCGGAGAAGATCCGCGCCGACGCCATCGCACGCCTTGAGATCGGCATGCAGGCCCGCGGCTTCATCCTGAGCACGGCCTGTGCGATCGCGCCCGACACCCCCGCCGCCAACGTCGCGATCCTGCGCGAGACGGTCGAGCGGTACGGATGGTACTAGGCATCCCGCGGCTGCGGGATGCGGAGTTCGGAGCTCGGGACTCGCAGTTCGAAAGGCCGCTCGGTGGAACGCATGGTCCCCAAGGCGTTGCCGTCCTGGAACGACTCCCGCCCCCGCCGCAGGTGACGCCTAGACCAGACAGGCCTTGAACGCTTCGGTGAGGGCGTTGCGGTCGAGCTTGCGGCCGATGAAGACGAGGGTGTTGGTGCGCGCGTCGGCGCCCCACTCGCGGTCGAACTTCGCGTCGAAGAGCATGTGCACGCCTTGGAAGACGAGCCGCTTGTTGGTGCCCTTCACGCTCAGCACGCCCTTCATGCGGTAGATGTCGCCGCCCTTCACCCGGAGCAGTTCGCTGATCCAGTCGTTCAGGCGCTTGCCGTCGAGGTCTCCCGGGAGGCTGATGCCGACGGAGGTCACCGCGTCGTTGTGCGTGTGCGCCGCGTGAAAGTCGCGCTGCCACACCGGCTTCACGGTCTCGCCGCCCGCGCGGACGTGCAGCGGGTCGTGGCCGCAGGATTCGAACACCAGGTGGAGCCCGGCCTCCTTCACGGTCAGCGGAAACTTGCCGTCGCCGTCGTTGAGGAGCAGACGCTGCAGCGTCGCACCCGGCACCACGGCGTCGCCCACCTTGAGCCGGGTTTCCCAGTCGGCAAACACGCGCACCGCGGTGTCGAGCGCGGCCTTGATCGCGGGCTCGTCGGTGGACTTCACCGGGAGCACCACCACGTCGAGTTCGTTCTCGTTGCCGTGATGATGGTGGTGATGGTCGTGATCGTGGTCGTGCCCGTGGTCATGGCCCTCGTGGTCATGATCATGATCGTGGTCGTGATCGTGATCCGGCCCGTGCAGCTCGGCGAGGTGGCCGATGACCAGCTCCTGGGTGCCGGCGGGCAGCGGGTACGCGCCGGCCCACTCGAACGGGTACTCGGGCTCAAGGAACTGCGGGTCGAGCTCGGTGGCGCGGCCGAGGTTGAAGCCTCCGACGTTGAGCACGCGCTCGAGCGGGAGATCGCAGTTCTGGGTGCGGTGAACTTTGGCGACGGCGTTGATGCGCTTGATCCGCTCCTCGAGCCCGGCGAGCGCCGCGGGCGAGGCGAGATCCGTCTTGTTGAGGAGGATGACGTCGGCAAACGCGATCTGCTTCATCGCCTCGTCGTCGCTGTCGAGGTGCTGGAGGACGTGCTTGGCGTCGACCACCGTGACGATCGCGTCGAGGCGGAAGTTGGACCGCATCTCGTCGTCGGTGAAAAACGTCTGGGCCACCGGCGCGGGATTCGCCAGGCCGGTGGTCTCGATGAGGATGGCGTCGAGGCGATCCTTGCGCTTCATCAGCCGCCCGAGGATCCGGATGAGGTCGCCGCGCACGGTGCAGCAGATACAGCCGTTGTTCATCTCGAACAGCTCCTCGTCGCTCTGGATCACGAGCTGGTTGTCGACGCCGACCTCGCCGAATTCGTTCTCGATGACCGCGATCTTCCGGCCGTGCTGCTCGGTGAGGATGCGGTTGAGAAGGGTGGTCTTGCCGGCGCCGAGGAAGCCGGTGAGGACGGTGACGGGGATGGGTCCGGTGCTCATGAACAGTCGATTGTGGCGGGTCGATTTCGGGTGACGCAAGCGTGCGATGGGTCCGTCGGAAAGCAAACGGGCCGGTCGCGGCGGCTTCGCTCAGTCCCGGTCGTTGCCGCGCGGGAAGTTGAAGGCGACGGCGGTGAACGTGGTGCCGCGAACCTCGAGGTGGACGAGCACCGCGTCGAAGGCGGGGGTCGTGCGCAGCCAGTCGGCCTGGCCCTCGAAGCACGCGGTGTCGCCGACGGACTCGCCGGTGGCCGGATTGGCGACTGCGGTGAGCACGAGCGGGCGCGGCTGGCCGTCGACCGTGGCGGTGAGCTCGATCGCCGGTGCGGCGATCCGGATGAAATTCTCCAGCTCGCCATCGAGCACGTAGGCACGGAGCCGTCCATCCGCGGCGTCGCGAACCAGCTCGAGATGGTACAGCTCGGCGCCGAGCATGACCGGCGTGCCGCCGTGCGGGGCGTGATGCTCGTGCCGCGCCGGCGCGGTGGGCGGAGCCGCCGGTGGCCGGGAGCAGGCGGCGGTCAGGAGCAACCCGCCGAGGACGAGCAAGCGAAGGGACGGCGTCATGGCTGGGCGGCAGCATGGCGCTCACTCCGACGATGGCCAGTGCGCGATGGAGGCGGCCGCGGGCGGCCTAGAACCGGAAGGTCCAGGCGCCCTTGAGCGCGGTGTCGTTCTCGACCGGACGGAGCCGGTCGGACGAGGCGTCGTAGCCCTGATTGACCACGACGAAGAACTCGTTCCCCGGCGAGACGGTCCAGCGCATCCGGGCATTCACGCCGAGGGAGTGCGAGAGGTTGTCGTACTGGCCCAGCAGCCCGAACTGGAGGTCGGGGCTGTAGGTGTAGACGAACCGGGCGGAGCCGATCCGGACGACGAAGCGGCCGCCCGGCAGGTGGATGTCCTGGTATTGCCAGCTCGCGCCCGTGAAGAAGCGGGCCGAGGCGCGCCACTCCAAAGAGCCGATGTAGTCGTGGCGGTTGCCGTCGTAGAGCCCCATCTGGCGCACCTTCAGGTCGACGCTCACCGGGCGTGACCGGGTGGTCTTGTACTGGACGACAAAGCGGTTCCAGCGGTAGTCGCCGACGGGCACGGTGATGCCCGGGACGATTTCGAACGGGGCGTCGAACAGCTCGCGCTCGCGGGCGTGCAGGAAGGCGAGGATGTCGCCGGCCGCGTTCTCCAGTTCGATGTAGGGCGAATCGGTGCCCTCGCCGAGCACTCGGCCGTCTAGGTCCAGCGTGTAGAACGGCTGCACCGAGACGAGCATGCGCCGGAACCAGGCGTCAGTCGGGCGCCAAGTATAGCCGAGGTAGTTGTAGAGCTCGTAGATGCCGGGCCGCGGCACGAATCCCAGCGCGGGGTCGAAGCGCGCGCCGATGCGCCGCCAGTCGGTGACGAACTCCAGCGGCTCGTTGGAGTAGACGGTGGCCAGGCCAAAGTCGGTGTCGCTGCCGCCCGCCCGGACGCTGTCGGAGCCGATCGCATAGGCGTGGACCTCGAGGCTCTTGCTTCCGGCGACGTGGGAATTCCGGTAGTTGAAGTCAAAGCCGAGCACCTGGTTCTTGGTCGGGGCCCGCGGGTCGCCGTTGGTGGCAATGAGGCCGACGCTCGACTCGTCGAGCACCTGAACGGCCGCGCGGCCCACGAACAGGTTGCGGGACGGCACGCCCGCATGGCTGGCGATCTGGGTGTCGAGCACGCCGAGCGTCAGCGGCCCGGCGCGGCCGGTGATCTTCGCTCCGCCCAGCAAGTCGACCTTGGTGCCGTCCTCCGCGAGGCCGATGCGACGCGAGAAGAACGGCTTGGTCACCTCGTCGACGATGCCGCCGAAGGTGAAGAGCGACGCGTCCTGCGTGAAGAACGAGCGCTTCTCGGGGTAGAACAGGTCGAAGCGGCCGAGATTGACCAGCCGTTCGTCGACCTCGGCGTCGGCGAAGTCGGTGTTGATCGTGACCGTGGCCGCGAGCGAGGGGGTCCAGTGCCAGACCACGTCGAGGCCCGGCTTGAGTTCGTATTCATGCTCGTCGTCGGCCGGCGCCGAGTGGCGCGTCAGGCTCGCGAACGGACGCAGCTCGATCCCGTGGCCCTGCTCGAGGCCGTGCAGGCCCTGGATCGCCCCGAGGTCGGGTAGCGAGGTCACCGGCTTGCTGCGGATATAGCCCGCCCAGCGGTCGGCCTCCTGCTTGCGGCGGATGGTTCGTGCGATGTTGAACCCCCAGGTGTCGTTGGCCGCATTGAAGGACAGGCTCTTCATGGGGATCGCGAACTCGGCCGACCACCCGCCGTTGTCCCGAGTCACCTTGCCGGTCCAGAGTCCGTCCCAAGTGTCGTTCGCCTCCGCCTTGTTTTGGATCAGGCCGTCGTGTTTGCCGCCTGCGGCCGTCAGGGAGAAATAATAGCCGTCGTTCTCACGGTGAAAGGTGTCGAGCACGACGCGGACGACGTCGTCGGAGCCGTTGTCCTGGTCGTGCTGCATGGAGTAGGCGCGCAGGCCGGCGAGGCCCCCGGAGTCGTGGCAGCGCACCGCGACGTAGAGGTGGTCGGCGTCGTAGGTCACCCAGAACTCCGTGCGCTCGGTCGGCTCGGCGTTCTCCAGCGGCGTGATCTGGCGAAAGGCGAGGCTGTGGGCCGCGTCCCGCCAGGCCGCGTCGTCGAGCTGGCCGTCGATCACCGGCGGCACGGCGGTCGGCCGCACCGCGAGCGACGGGGCGCCCTCGTTGGCCGCGTGCACGACGGTCCCGCCGGTGCCGGCCAGAAGGACCAGGGCACACGCCAGGCGGAGACGTCGGCGCAGGGAGGAGGGCACGGGCGAGGGGCGGGAGGGACGGGCCAGTTGACCCAGGCGAGAACCCGCGGGGCAGGGGCGGG
>DAOQKI010000028.1:0-38126 GCA_035334485.1 Opitutaceae bacterium | reverse complement strand
CGTACGGGCTGGCGCCGTGGAACTTCTCGGGCGAGTTGAGGGCGACCTCGAGACCCTTGCCCTTCTTGGTGAGGACGTGGATGAGGACGGGGACGTCGCAGTGCTTGGCGAACTCGAGGTTCTTGATGAGGGCGTCGACGTTGTGGCCGTCGACCGGCCCGAGATAGCGGAGGCCGAACTTCTCGAACAAGGAGGACTCGACGAAGAAGTCCTTCGTCTCGCGCTTCCACTTGTGGTACACCCGGTTCATCTCCGCGCCGGTGGGGAAGCTGGTGAAGAACGCCTCCACGTTGTGGTGGAGCTTGTTGTAGGTCGGGTTGGTGCTGATCCGGTTGAGGTAGCGCGCGATCGCCCCGACGTTCTTGGCGATGGACCACTCGTTGTCGTTGAGGATGACGATGAGGCGCTTAGTGGAGCTGACGACGTTGTTGAGCGCCTCGAGGGTGATGCCGCAGGTGAAGGCGGCGTCGCCGCAGATGGCGACGACGTGCTCATGGGAGCCGCGCAGGTCGCGGCCGGTGGCCATGCCGAGGGCGGCGGACAGGGCGGTGCCGGCGTGGCCGGCGCCGAAGGCGTCGTGGGGGCTCTCGGACCGGTAGAGGAAGCCGCTGGCGCCGCCGGTCTGGCGGAGCTTGCGGAAGAACTCGCCGCCGCGGCCGGTGAGGAGCTTGTGGACGTAGCCCTGGTGGGCGACGTCGAAGACGAACTGGTCCTCGGGCGTGGAGAAGACGCGGTGGAGGGCGATGGTGAGCTCGACGACGCCGAGGTTGGGGCCGATGTGGCCGCCGTTCCGGGACGTGACGGCGATGAGCTCGTCGCGGATCTCCTGGGCGAGGACGGGAAGTTGGGCGGCCGGGAGGGCCTTGACGTCGGCGGGGCCGCGGATCGCGTCGAGAATGCGCGGCTGGGAAGCAGTCGGTTCGTTCATCTTCAGGGAGGCTCAGCTTTCGCGGCTGGCCTCGAACTTGGTGAAAGCGGCGCCGTCCTTGGCCTTCTTGAGCTGCTCGATCTTGAGCTCGGCGTCCTTCAGGCGGGCCTCGCAGACCTTGAGCAAACGGTTGCCCTCCTCGAACTTGGCGAGCAGGTCGGCGAGCGGTACATCGCCCGATTCCATCGATTCCACGATGGACTCGAGTTTCCCGAGGGCGGCCTCGAAGGAGAGTTTGGCGTCTTTGGCTTCCACGGCGGGTACCATGCCCGCGCCGGCAGGCATTTCAAACAAACAATCGCGCGCTGGGCCCGCGGCTGCGACCATCTTTGGGCTCGCGGCGCCACGGGAAACCGGTGGATTGGCCGCATGAGTCTTGTCCTGATCGCGACCGCCGTGCTGCTCGGGCTGCATCTGGCCGGGGAACTGGTCCTGGCCGCCCTGAACCGCGCCGAGGTGCGGCGTCACGCCTCCTCGCCGCCGCCGGCCGTGGCCGCGATCATGGACGACGCCACCTACCAGAAATCGGTGGCCTACACCCTGGTGCGCTCCCGTTTCGGGGTGCTGCGCGAGGTGTTCGACACGCTGGTGCTGGCCCTCGTCGTCTTCGGCGGCGTGCTCCCCTGGCTGTACTCGGCGGTGGTGGCGTGGGGCGGGCCGACCGCGGTGTGGAGCCGGACCCTGTTCATCCTGATCGCCGGCGTGCTGCTCTCCGTCCCGGGCCTGCCCTTCGACTGGTGGGAGCAGTTCCGGATCGAGGCCCGCTTCGGGTTCAACCAGAGCACGCCGCGCCTGTGGGTGACGGACAAGCTCAAGGGCGTGCTGCTGACCTTCGCGATCGGTTACCCGCTGCTCTGGGCGCTGCTTTCACTGGTGCACTGGGTCGGGCCGACGTGGTGGCTGTGGGGCTTCGCGCTCGTGTTCGGATTCCAGCTGCTGATGCTCGTGCTCTACCCGAAGCTGATCCTCCCGCTGTTCAACAAGCTCACGCCGCTGCCGGAGGGCGAGCTGCGGACGCGGCTCCTGGCGCTGGGCGACCGGACCGGCTTCCGCGCGCAGACGATCGAGGTGATGGACGGCAGCAAGCGCTCCGCGCACTCGAACGCGTTCTTCACCGGCTTCGGCCGGTTTCGCCGCATCGTGCTGTTCGACACGCTGGTCAACCAGCTCACCGCCGAGGAGCTGGAGGCCGTGCTGGCGCACGAGATCGGGCACTACCGCCGGGGTCACATCCCGAAGATGATTGCCGTGTCCGCCGTCATGCTCCTCGCGGGCTTCGGGCTGGTGGCTTGGCTGGCGGGTCAGCCGTGGTTCAACATGGCGTTCGGCTTCCCGGCCGGCGAACTCGCCCCGGCGTTTCTGCTCTTCGGCCTGCTCAGCGGGCTGGTGACCTTCTGGTTCTCGCCGGTGACGAATTTCTTCTCGCGCCGCCACGAATACGAGGCCGATGCCTTCGCCCGCGACGCGATGGGCGGGCCGGCCTCCATGCTCGGGGCGCTGCACAAGCTGGCGCAGAAAAACCTCTCCAACCTCACGCCGCATCCCTGGTACAGCGCGTTCTTCTATTCCCATCCGACGATCGTCGAGCGGGAGCGGGCGCTGACGGCGAAGGCGGCCTGAGTCCCAACTGCCGCGCCCCGGCGCGGCCCATGATGGCAGGCGGAAGCTCCTGGCGACTGGGTGCGATGCTGGCGGCGGGCCTGCTGGCGGTCCGCCTGGCGGCCGCCACGCTCGTGGTTGCGACCTACAACGTCGAGAACTACGGCCCGGCGAGCCGCCTGACCGACGAGGGCTACCGGCAGGACTATCCCAAGCCCGAGGCCGAGAAATGCGCGCTGCGGCAGGTGATCCGCGCGCTGCAGGCCGACGTGCTGGTCCTGCAGGAAATCGGGGGCGCACCCTATCTCGAGGAGCTCCGTCGCGACCTGCGCGCGGAGGGGCTCGACTATCCGGAGAGCTGCGTGCTGGAGGCCGCCGACGCCGACCGCAAGGTGGCGGTACTCTCGCGGCTCGCGTTGCGGGGCGTCGTGCCGAATCGCGATCTGACGCTGCCGTACCGGGGCGGGCGGGCGCCGGTGAAGCGCGGGCTCCTGGAGCTGACGGTGACGGCGGGCGGCGTGGACGTGACAATCTTTGCCGTGCACCTGAAGAGCCGGTTCACGGACTTTCCCGACGACCCGCAGTCTGCGCAACGGCGCACGCGGGAGGCCGCGGCGATCCGGGATCGGGTGCTGGCGCGTTTCCCCGACCCGGCGGCAGCGCGCTACCTGATCGTGGGCGACTGCAACGACAGCCGCGCGAGCAAGCCGCTGCGGCGCCTAATGCGGCGCGGAGCCACGGAGGTCGCCGCGTGCCTGCCCGCGGCGGACACGCGCGGGGAAACCTGGACCCACTGCTGGGCGAAGGAGGAGACCTACAGCCATGTGGACCACGTGCTGGTGTCGCCCGGGCTGTTATCGGCGGTGCGGGACGGTGCGGCGCGAATCCACGACGGGCCGGGAGTCCGCGAGGCGAGCGACCACCGTCCGGTGATCGTGACCCTGGACCTCGGCAAATAAAAAGCCGCGTCCCGGGCGGGACGCGGCTGAAAGGAAGCGGGGCCGATTACTTGGCGATGACCGTGACGGGCACGTTGACCTCGCCAGCGCCGTAGCCCTTGAGGAAGAGGCTGCCGGTGCCGGGCTTGCCGCCCTCGACGGTGACCGTGACGGAGTTCTGGCCCTGCGGGACGAGGACCTCGGGCATGATCACGCTCTCGGGGACGTCGGTCGTGACATCAAGGAGGAGGCCGCCCGGAGGCGCGGCGTTCGGGACGGTGAAGGTGAGCTGCTGACGCTCGCCGGTGCGGAGATTGAGGGCGACCGGGGAGACGGAGAGGCTGCTGGCGTCGATGCGGAACGTGCCGACGGGGGAGTTGCCGGCGCCGCTGGCGAGCATGATGCGGTAGTTGCGGTTGGGTGCGAGGGCCGGGACGAACATGCTGAGGGCGTTCGGGGACTCGTACACCGTGCGGGCCGGGGTGTTGTCGAAATAGAGGATGTCCTGCGGGGTGAAGCCGCGGCCGAGGACGCTGACGCGGGCGCCGACCGGGCCGCGGTTGACCTCGAGGGAGAGGACATAGCGGCGGACGATCTTGGCGTGGGTGATCTCGGTGTAGGCCTCCCGCAGCGAGCGGGTGCCGTTGCTCTCGACCTCGAAGTTGACGAGGAAGTAGTAGGCGAGCTCGTCGCGGCCGGCGGGCAGCTGGTAGTCGAACTCCCAGATGCCCTCGGCCAGGGAGCTCTTGTTCATGGCGAAGTTCTGGCCGTCGACGATGATGTGCGGCTTGATGGTCTCATTGACCACCGAATCCACCTTGGGGGTGACCCGCAGCGTGATCGTGTAGATCTGGGACGGGTTTTCCGGCAGCGAGGCGGGCGTCAGGTTCGTCAGCACGACGCTGTCGCAGCCGCTGAGCATCGCGAGGGCGAGCAGGGCGCCGAGGCCGAGCAGGAATTTTCTCGCGAGGGAAATTCGGTTGGTATGCATTTGTCTATTGGAGTGAAACCAGACGGATTAAAACGTGTTAGTAATGAATGACCTTGCAACAGAGCAAGCCAAAGCTGAAACGGCCAACCCGTTGGGGCTCTATGTGCATGTGCCGTTCTGCGCCTCGACGTGTGACTTTTGCGCGTTCTACCAGACCAAGCCGACCGCAGCGGGCGTCGAAAGTTTCCTGACCGGGGTCGCCGCGGAGGCCAAACTGGTCGGATGGAACCGACCGGTTACGACCGTCTTCTGGGGCGGCGGCACTCCCGGACTGCTCGCGCCGCGGGCGCTGTCCCGCCTGGCCGAGACCGTTCGGTCCCACTGTGGCGGTGCCCCGGAGGAATGGTCGGTGGAGATGGCTCCGGCCTCGGTGACCCCGCAGCGGCTGGCGGCGCTGCGCGAGGCGGGCGTGACCCGCATCTCGATGGGCGTGCAGAGCTTTCAGCCCGCGCTGCTGGAGGCGTTAGGCCGGCAGCACACGCGCGAGCAAATCTACCGCGCCTATGACGCCGTGCGGGCGGCCGGGTTCGCCAGCGTGAATCTCGACCTCATGTTCGCCCTGCCGGGCCAGACCGAAGAGGAGTGGTCGGCGGACGTGCGCGAAGCGGTGCGCCTCGCGCCGGATCACCTCTCGACCTACTGCCTGACGTTCGAGGAGGACACGGCGATGTGGATCAAGCTGTCGCAGGGCCGCGTGAAACTCGACCCCGAGCACGAGGCGCGTCTCTACGAGTCAACCTGGGCCCAGCTCGAGGCGGCCGGCTACGCGCAGTACGAGGTCTCGAATTTCGCCCGTCCGGGTCACGAATGCCGTCACAATCTCGGCACCTGGCGCATGGGTGAGTGGGTCGGCTTGGGGCCGGCTGCGGCGTCGCAGTTCGGCGGCTGGCGCGGCGCCAACATCGCCGACCTCGCGCAATGGCGCGAGAAGGTCGACCGCGGCGAGCGCGCCAAGGAGGACCGCGTGGCGGTCACCCCGGCCCTGCGGGCGGAGGACGCCCTGGTCTTTGGCCTGCGCATGAACGCCGGAGTCGACGTCCCATCCTGGAAGTCCCGCAGTCCCGAGGCGCCGTGGGCCGACGTCGAGACCCTGCTGGCACGTCTCGTTGCGGAGGGCTTGGCGTTGCGCGACGGCCCGCGGGTCCGGCTGACCGGGCGCGGCCGGCTGCTCGCCGACGCGGTGGGCGCGGAGATCATGGAGGCGTTTCGACCGCTGGTGCCGGCATGAGACGCCTGCCAATCATCCTGACGTACCTGGCGGTCACGCTCACGGCCCTCGCGGCCGGCGGCCGGCGGGTCGAGTTTTCCTGGCCGACGCCGAACCCGGCGTGGGCCGACGGCCGTCCGCCGCGTGACTTCCTGCAGCACGCGGGCTCGGGCGACCCGGAGTCGGGGGGCTTTGGCGGCGTGCGCAGCGGCGGGTCGCAATTTCACGAGGGCATCGACATCCGCTGCCTGAACCGCGACCGGCGCGGGGAGCCGACCGATCCGGTGATGGCGGCGATGGATGGCGTGGTGCGCCACATCAACGCCGTCGCGGGCGACAGCAATTACGGCCGCTACATCGTGCTGGAACACCCCGACGAAACCCCGTGCGTCTACACGCTCTACGCGCACCTCGCGCGCCTCGCGCCGGGGCTGCGGGAAGGTGCACGGGTGACGCGCGGTCAGGTGCTGGGTCTGATGGGACACAGCTCGAGCGGGAAAATCCCGCGGGACCGGGCGCATCTGCACTTCGAGATCGGGGTGATGGCGACCCGTGATTTCCAGTCGTGGTACAACTCGCGGAAGTTCGGCAGCCCGAACGAGCAGGGCCTGTGGAACGGCATGAACCTGATGGGTATCGACCCGCTGGATTTTCTCGACCAATGGCGGTCGCGGAAAGTGAACACGTTCGAGGAGTATCTGGCGCACCTGGAGCCGGCGGTGCGGATCCGACTGGCGACGACCCGCGTGCCCGACTTCGTGCTGCGCTATCCCGCGCTCATGACCCGGCCGCTGCCCGCGGGCGTGACGGGCTGGGAGGTGACCTTTGACTGGACCGGGCTGCCGTTCCGCTGGACGCCGCTGACCGGGACCGAGGCGATCGGCCTGGCGCCGGGCCAGCCGCGCGTGCTGGAGGTGAATGCAGCGCTGGTCCGCCGCGAGCGGAGCAGGACGCTGGTGGCGATGCGCCGCGGCGCGTGGGTCGTGGCGCACGACCTCGACACGGTGCTCGAGCAGCTGTTCGGGCTGCGGTAGACGACGCGCCGGGCTCGGGTTTCGGTCGGAATGGGAACCGCTAGGCTCGCTGGGATCGCGAAGACGCAGGCGGGGCGGCTAATTGCTCCATTGTCATCCTGAGCGTAGCGAAGGATCCAGTGCGACGCGGCGACTCCTTGGGCTGAGTCCAACTGGATCCTTCGCTGCGCTCAGGATGACAATGACGGGGAGGCGGTTTTGCTCGAGGCGAGGCAGGAGCGGCCACCCGGCTTGTCGACGGACCTTCAGCTCTGGGGCTTGAGCTGGGCGACGAGGGCGAGGAAGGCGGGGTCTTCCTTGAGGACGTCGAGGTCAGGGTCCTGCTGCATCCAGTCGAGGTCGGTGTAGCCGAGCTTCACCGCCTGGTGCAGCGAGCGCAGCGCGTCGCGCTTGCGCTTGGAGAGGGCGAGGCTGCAGGCGAGATTGTAGTGGGCGGTGGCGTTGTGCGGGAGGAGCCGCACGAGCTTGCGGTCCATCCGGAGCCCGTCGGCGATTCGGCCGTGACGGGTGTAGAGGCCGCCGAGGATCTCGACGACGGCGGTGTAGCCCGGGTCGCGCCGCAGCACCGACTCGAAGAACCGCATTTCGAACTCGGGATCCTCGCCCTTGGCCATAGTCACGAGGCGCGGCGCGGGCAGTGCCCGGTGAGGCGCAGCGTGTCGCAGCGGGCGCTGACCTGGAGTCGCTGCGTGACGGGACGCAGGCCGAGCTTGGCGGAGACGGTGTTGCCGTACCACTCCATGAACGGGGCGCTGATCTCGAAGATCCGGTCGCAGTCGAGACACACGACCTGCGCGACCTGGGTGGAGCCGCCCTCGCGGTTCGGGTGGTAGAACTTCTCGCCGGTGCCGATGTCGACCTCGCGGAGCAGGGCGCTCTCGGTCATGATGGGCAGCGTGCGGTAGACGGTGGCGCGGGAGACGGACGGGTCCAGCGCGCGGGCGCGGTCGAGCAGCTGCTCGGCGGTGAAGTGCTCGCTCTGCGCGAACGCGGCGTCGAAGATCGCGAGGCGCTGGTTGGTCACGCGCAGTCCCTTCTGGGACAGAAACACTCGGAACTTGTCGCGCGCCGCGGAGGTGCTCACGGCCGGACTGTTTCAACCGGCCCCCCGGGGTGTCAATGCGTTCGTGCAGCCCGTGGACGCGGCGCACGCTTGCGCGGCGGGGGTGGCCGGGGCAGCCTGACCCGAATGATCGTCGGGGTTCATCCGCTGGCCGGTTTCGACAAGCTGCTCCACTACCGCGTGCCCGAGGCGCTGCGGCCGGAGGTGGCGGTGGGCTCGCTGGTGCGGGTGCCGGTGCTGAACACCCTCCGGCTGGGCATCGTCGGCGAGATCGGGGCCCCGCGCGACTTCCCGGTCGACCGCCTGAAGGCGGTGGCGCAGGTGGTGCACCCGTTTCCGGCGCTGCCGCGCGACCTGCTGGACCTGGCGCGCTGGATGGCCGGCTACTACGCCTGCGGGGTCGACAGCGTGATCGAGACGATGCTGCCGGCCGCGGTGCGGCACGGCGCCGGGATCAAGGAGGAGAAGCTGCTCCTGCCGGCGAAGACGCTGCCGCCGGAGGAGCTGGCGGCGCTCGAGAAGCGGGCGCCGCAGCAGGCCAAACTCTACCGTTTCCTGGCGCAGCAGTTCCGTCCGCAGCGGAAGGCGCTCGTCCTCAGCCGCCTCAATCTCACGGCGGCGGTGGCCGCGGCGCTGGTGAAGCGTGGGCTGGCGCGCGAGTCGTCGCAGCGCGTCGAGCGCGTGGCCTACGGCGACTTTGTCGACCAGGGCGAGCTGGTGGCGTCGCAGCCGCACGAACTGAACCAGGAGCAGGCGGCGGCGGTGGCGGCGCTCGGCGCCGAGCTCGCGACGGGGCGCTTCGGCGTGTCGCTGCTGCACGGCGTGACCGGCTCGGGCAAGACGGAGGTCTACCTGCGGGCCATCGACCAGGCGCTGAAGGCGGGCGGCGGGGTGGTGTTCCTCGTCCCGGAGGTGGCCCTGACGCCGCAGACGGTAGCGCGGCTGCGCTCGCGGCTCGAGGCCATCGCACCCGGGCACCGCTGCGTGGTGTGGCACAGTCACCTGAGCGAGGGCGAGCGGTTCGACGGCTGGCTGGCGCTGGCCACCGGCGCGGCGCGGATCGTGGTGGGCGCCCGCTCGGCGGTGTTCGCCCCGGTGCGGGATCTGCGGCTGGTCGTGGTCGATGAGGAGCACGAGCCGGCGTACAAGCAGGACGAGACGCCGCGGTACCACGGGCGCGACGTCGCCGTGATGCGGGCGAAGCTCAACGGCGCGCTGTGCGTGCTGGGCTCCGCGACGCCGTCGCTCGAGAGCTACGCGAACGCGCAGGCCGGCAAGTACCGGCTGGTCGAGCTCCGCCAGCGCGTCGACGCCCGTCAGCTGCCGCACATCGACATCGTCGACCTGCGCATCGAGGCGATGAAGCAGCGCACGCTGCCGGCGCTCTCGCGCAAGCTGCTCGACGCGATGCATGCCCGGCTGGAGCGCCGAGAGCAGACGATCCTCTTCATCAATCGCCGCGGCTATTCCACCGCGATGCAGTGCACGAAGTGCGGCCACACGGAGGAGTGCGCGCACTGCAGCATCGCGATGACCTACCACCGGGCCGACGAGACGCTCCGCTGTCACCTCTGCGGCGACCAGAAGGCGGCGCCGCTGCGCTGCCCGAAATGCGGCGCGCCCGAGATCCGCTGGCGCGGCCTGGGCACGCAGCGCGTCGAGGAGGCCGTGCGCCGGCTCCTGCCGAAGGCGCGGGTCGAGCGCATGGACACCGACACGATGGCCAAGAAGAACCGGTTCCGCGAGGTGCTCGCCCAATTTCGGGCCGGCAAGATCGACGTGCTCATCGGCACGCAGATGATCGGGAAGGGACTCGATTTTCCTAACGTGACCCTCGTCGGCCTGATCGACGCCGACATCTCGATGCACGTGCCCGACTTTCGCGCCAACGAGCGCACGTTCCAGCTGCTGGTGCAGGTGGCGGGGCGGGCGGGGCGGGGCGACCGCGCCGGCGAGGTGGTCGTGCAGACCTTCACGCCCCAGGCCGAGGCCATCCAGTTCTCCCGTCACGCCGACTTCGCGGGTTTCGCCGCCGCCGAGCTCAAGATGCGCCGCGAGTTCCATTACCCGCCGTACCGTCACCTGATCCACCACCTGTTCCGGGGGCCCAACCCCGAGAAGCTCAAGTTCTTCGCCGAGCAATGGGCCCGCCGGGTCGAGCAGGCCCTGGGGACGCGGCTGGAGGTCCGGGGCCCGTCGCCGTCGCCGATCGAGAAGATCATGGACGAGTACCGCTGGCAGGTCTGGTACTTCACGAATGCCGTGACCCGGGTGGTGCCCGAGCTGGCGCGCCTCCGGTCGGAGTTCAATTGGCCGGACGACATCACGCAGGTGCTGGATGTCGACCCCATGAGCCTGACGTGACCTGCTCAGGAGTCTTGACTACCGCCGCCGAAGGCATGGGTTGGCGGTGACACACGCGCATGGAAAGAGGCGACCATCCTCATCGCGAGTTCTGGAACAGCCGCTACGCGAGCGGCAAGACCCCTTGGGACTTCGGCGGCGTGCCGGCGGACCTGAAGGCGTACCTGACCGCGCACCCGAAGGGCGGCAAGGTGCTGGTGCCGGGCTGCGGCGCGGGCTACGAGGTCGCGGCGTTTGCCGAGGCCGGGTACGAGGTGACGGCGATCGACCTGGCGCCCGCCGCGGTGGAACTGGCCCGGAAGCGACTAGGACCGCAGCTGGCGGACCGCGTGATCCTGGGTGACTTCTTCACGCACAGCTTCGGGGCCCAGCAGTTCGATCTGATCTACGAGCGCACGTTCATCTGCTCGCTCTGGCCGGATCAGCGGACCGACTACCGGGACCGCGTGGCGTCGCTGCTGCGGCACCGCGGTCTCCTGATCGGCTACTTCTACTACCAGACGCCGGTCCTGGAGGAGGGCCCGCCCTTCGGCTTTGCCTGGGGCACGGCGGACGAGCTGTTCGCCCAGTATTTCCTCCTGATGAAGGATCGGCCGGTGAACGACTCGCTGACCCTGTTCAAGGGTCGCGAGCGTTGGCAGGAGCGCAGCCGCACCGCGGTGCCGGCGCCGGCGGTCGCCGCCTGAGCGGCGGCCTTTCCCGCCTTGCCGCCGCGGAGGCGGGCCTCAAGCCTCGCGGCATGAAGCACTCCGCGATTCGGATTGGACTGGCTGGATTCCTCGTGCTCGCGTCCCGCGTCTGGGCGGTGGATGCGGCGCTCCTCGAGAAGGCGAAGGCCGGCGAGGTCGAGGCGCAGATCAAGGTCGGCATCGCGTATGCCGACGGCGAGGGCGAGGGCGCCAAGGATCCGGCGGAGGCGGCGCGGTGGTTCCTGAAGGCCGCGCAGCAGGGTCACCCCTACGCGCAGTACCGCATCGGCGACATGTGCCTCACGGGCCAGGGCGTGGCCAAGAACATCGCGAGCACGATGCACTGGTGGCGGAAATCCGCGGATCAGGGTTTTGTCTTGGGCGAGTTCAATCTCGGCGTTGCGTACGCCTCCGGGATCACCGGCGAGGCCAATCCGGCGGAGGCGGCGCGGTGGTTCCGCAAGGCCGCCGACCAGGGTTATGCGCCGGCGCAGGGCAACCTGGGCAACGCGTACTATTTCGGCCAGGGCGTGGCCAAGGATGGCGCGGAGGCGGTGAAGTGGTGGACCAAGGCGGCGGAGCAGGGTGATCCGACCGCCCAGAACAATCTGGGCCTGGTCTACGCCAAGGCGACCGGCGTGCCCCGCGACTTCGTGCGGGCACTCGCCTGGTGGCGGCTCGCGGCCGAGAACGGCAGCCAGCAGGCCAAGACGTCGATCCCGACGGTCGAGCCCCTCATGAACGAGGCGCAGCTCGCCGAGGCGGCCAAGCTCGTCGTCGAGCTCCGGCAGAAGATCAAGCGGCCCTGAGCCGCTCAGTCGGCGTCGTAGATCTCGACGAGGGCCACGCCCTCGGCGGTGCCCTTCGCGCTGACCACGACCGAATAGACCCCGGGCGGAAGCGTGATCAGGAGGGCCGCATCCGCGCTGCCCGCGCCCAGGGCGAAAGCTCCGATAGCCTGGGCGGTGCTGCCGATGGTACCGGCGTTGTCGTTCAGGCCCCAGTCGTCGTTCGTGGCGATCACGACTTGGTCATGGTAGAGCGTGAGCACCGGGTCGGCGAGGGCCTGGCTGACGCCGTAGGACTTGAGCGTTGGACCGACCCCGCGGATCAACACGCGCTTGGGCTGGTTGCCGCCCACCACAAAGCCGCCGATCAGCGCGCCCTCACCCGTGCCCGCCAGCCCGCGCGCGGAGAAGTTCACGGCCCGACCCGTGGAACCCGTCTCGTAGAGCTCCGCCAGCGCCGCGCCGGTCTGCGTGGTGGAGCTGGAGACCAGCATGGAATACGCGCCCGCCGCGAGGCACGGCGCCGCCGCGGAGTCGGCTTTCGTGGTGCTGAGTGGAAAGGCGCCGACCGCCGTCGCGAGCGCCACCAGCTGCGCGGGGTCCGCGCAGGTCGTCCAGCAGAGGTTGCGGCCGACCTCGGTCCCGGAGGCGTTCACGAGACGGAGCAGCGGGTCGGCCAGCGGCTGGGTCACGCCGTAGTCGATGAGCGACGGCCCGATCGCGCGGGCCAGGAATTCCTTCCCGTTGCTGTCCCGCACCACCATCGCGGCGATGAGGATGTTCTCGCCGCCGCGCACGGTGCTCCGGACGGACAGGTTGACGAGACGCGACTGCTGGGAGTCCGCCAGCGGTGAGGCCCCGGGGCCCGCCACCACCGAGCTCCACGGGGTGCCCGGGAAAACTGGCGCCGCGGTGGCGAAAGACCGGGCATAGACGTTGGCAGAGCGAGGCAGCGTGACGGGTGCCGAGGCGATTAACGCGGTGCCGGCGAGGCCACCGCCAATCAAGCGCGGGTCGGAGCCATCGGTCGTATAGGCCAGCTGGGCGCCGGCGGCGGGAGTCAGGAGCAGATTGGTGCCGTCGTCCACGATGGTCGGCGCCGCCACGAACTGCCCGTCGATCCAAGCGGCGCGGCGGGTGACCCAGTCCTTGAGGTGATCGATTTCGCCCTGGTAGTCCCCGTAGCCGCTGCGGTCCTCCGGCCAGCGGTTCGCGTCGCGTTCCGCCGCGATCGGCCCGACGCGGCCAGCCAGGGCGTCGGCCAGCTCGGTGAGGTTGGAGTCCGACAGCTCGCGCCGGCGCAGGGCCTGCCAGCGGTCGATCCACGCCTGGCGGTAGTCGGGATCGCGCGCCAGGACGCCCCACCAGCCGAAGTTCCAGGCATCGACCGCGTCGCCCGTGCCGTTCCAGCCGGACCAGTCGGCGTCGCGTCCGTCGTGGGAGCCGAGCGAGCGGTCGTAGTCCCACACCGGCCCGGCGACCAGCTTGCCGCCGCGATCCTTCGTGAAGTACATGCTGCGGCGGAAGGCGTCGATGTTCTTGACGAGCACGTTGAGCAGGTGGTGGTCGATCCACGACGGGCGATCGAGATAGTCGAGGTAGGTCCGGGTGACCCAGCCGACCGCGGCGTCGGCCTGGAGGGCGTTCTCGAATTTCTGGACGTAGCCGCGGATGTAGTCGCGCTGGACGGCCGGCAGCTTGTCGAGCTTGGGCTCCTCGACCATGACGACGCAGGTCATGAAGTCGGGAAATCCGCGCGCGGTCCGCCACGAGTACTTGTCGGCCTGCGGCGGATCGATGCGGAGGATGTAGCCGCCGGTGATGGCCGGCTCGGTCGTGTCAGAGGGCGCCAGCGAGGCGAGGTTCACCCGCTGCGGCGCCACGGCGATCTGGTCGGTCAGGACGTACACGCCGGCATAGGCCGACTGGTCCAGGCCGTAGGTGTTGGTGTTGAAGAGCACCTCGGTCAGGCGGGTGCGCGGGGCCCAGCGGCCGAGCTGGTTGCTCAGGGCATAGACGTACGCGTTGCGGATGAAGGACCGATCGAACTGCCACGGGCCGATGAGAATCCACGTATCCGCCGCCGGGAGCCCGAGGAGCGCCTGCGGGTTGCTGCGGCCGAGGTCGGTGGTGAGCTCGAGCTTGAAGCTCTTCTTCGGGAAGTCGGCGGACGAGAACCCGTGCACGGTCATCGTCAGGGACGTGACCAGGTCGGGAGCATTGCGCACATGCGCCGCGCCGTCGGAGCCCGGCGTCCAGGCGTACAGCCACGCCGGGTGGTCGACTTCGTCCTTCACCAGCGGTCCGAGGCCGTGGTCATCGAGGACCAGCAGCGGCAGGTTGCTCTCAAACCAGTAGGCCTGGCCGGCGCCATTGTCGGAAATCTGGAGATACTGCGCGCTGGCCGCGAGACCGCTGCGCGTGTCGTCCGCCGAGAACACCGCGGCCCGGATCACGGTGGGCGCCACGAGGGCGATCGGCGCGGTGTAGAGCTGCGAGTCGGCGGTGGGGTCGGGGAGCCCTGCGCCGAGCGACGCGGAGGGCGCGGCGACGACGTAGCGGATTTTCTGGGTGCCGGTCGCGCCCGACAGCGCGACGGCGGTCGTACCGGTGAAGACGCCGGCCGACGGAGAGAACGTCACCCGCTCGGCGAGGACGAGCCCGCTGTTGCCCGGATTGGCGGCGCCCGGGGTGGCGGTGCGAAGGTAGCCGGTCGCGCTGGTTTCGCCCTCGGCGGTCGGCTGCGTGACGCCGTAGGACATGTCCGTCACCTGCGGCGGATACGTGGCCGCATACTCGCTGGCGATGGTGGTGCCGTCGGGCTTGATGAGGCCCAGGTACTCGCCGTCAGCGTCGAGGCTGAAGTTGGTGTGGATGTTGCCGCTCGTGACGCGGCGGTCCTTGCCCGAGGCGAACACCACGAGATAGCCGTTGGCCGGGATCGTGACCGCGGGGAACGTCCACTTCGTCTTCTTCTTGGCGCTGTCGGTGAGGTACCAGCCCGCGAGACTGATGGCGGTGCTGTCAGGATTGCGGATCTCGACCCAGTCGGAGAAATCGCCGTCCTCGTCGGCCAGGGTCGTCTTGTTCGACGCCATGAACTCCGAGATCAGCGGAGCGGCTGGGAGCGGCGCCGGTCCGAGCAGCAGCAGCGCGAGCAGGGTGCGCAGACCCGGCGAACTCTTTCGGGCCGCTGGCATACCGGCCCCGGGCGCCTCGGTTGAAGCCTGGACATTCATCTCCGAGCGGACGGCGCCGTCGTCGTCCATATGGTATGACAGATGACGGGGCCGGCCGGTGACAGCGGGGGACGGATAGTGTGTCGCCTAATTGGCGCTGCGATGCGGCCTAATCCGGCGTCCGAGGAGCGGCGCCGCGGCGTCGGCGTTCAGATTGCACGCCGGCAGGCGCGGCGCATTGCCATCGCGGGCGCGTCGCCGTAACTTGCGGCACTATGTGGCCGCTGTTCCGCGCCATCTGCCTCGCGGTGCTCGCCGCGTCGGGGCTGGCGCAGGGCCAGGTGACGGCGCCGCTGGCCTCGGGGCCGTGGAGCGGGAACGTGACCGCGACGAGCGCGACAGCGGCGGTGCGGCTCAACGCCGGCGGCCTGTCGGTCCGGCTCGTGCTCTCGCGCAACGCCGACCTGAGCGCGCCGAGCTATTTCGGTCCGGTCACCACCCAGACCGCGACGGGAAACATGGCGAAGATCGACGCCACGGGCCTGCTGCCGGCGACGACCTACTATTACGCCTTCGAGGTAAGCGGCGTGCTGCGTGCGGAGACTGCCGCGCGCGGGTCGTTCCGCACCTTTCCGCTGGGCGCGGCGTCGTTCAAGCTAGCATTCGCCTCGTGCGGCGATTTCCACGCCACGAACCAGACGGCCTACGACGCGATCCTGGCGGAACAGCCGGCCGTGTTCATCCACATGGGCGACTTCCACTACAGCGACATCAATTCGACCAATGTCGCGGACTATCGGGCCAACTACGATAGCGTGCTCAACCAGCCCAACGAGGCAGCGCTCTACCGCGGTGTCGCGCTGGCCTACATGTGGGACGATCACGACTACTGCGGCAACGGCTCCGACACGACCTCGGTCGGCCGCGACACGGCGCGCCAGGCCTATCACGAGACGGTGCCGCATTACCCGCTCGCGGCGACGGCCGGCGGCACCCTGTCCCAGGCCTTCACGATCGGCCGGGTCCGCGTGATCATGACCGATCTGCGCAGTGGAGCCGACCCACGCGGGCAGGCCGACACGGCGGCGAAGTCGCATCTGAGCGCGGCCCAGAAGGCGTGGTTCAAGCAGGAGCTGATCAGCGCGCGGGACGCCGGCTTTCCGCTGATCCTCTGGGTCTGCACCAATCCGTGGATTGGCGCGGCGGGCTCGGGGGATGATGACTGGAGCGTGTTTGCCACGGAGCGCCGCGAGCTCGCGAATTTCATCCGCGACAATTCCATCCGCAATCTCGTGCTGCTGAGCGGCGACATGCACGCGCTGGCGTACGACGACGGGACGCACTCGGACTACGCGGACGGCGGCGGCGCGCCGATGGTGGTGCTGCATGCGGCGGCACTGACCTCGAACGGGTCGACCAAGGGCGGCCCCTACACGGGCGGGCCGGTGCCGGGCAGCCAGCAGTATGGCATCCTTGAGGTCACGGATAACGGCGGGCCTTCGGTGCAGTGCCGCTACACCGGCAAGCGGGTCGGCGAGGGGGCGAAGCTCACGTTCGCCTTCGCGGCGACGAGCGGGTCGAATCCGGGCTATGTCGCGGCGGCGCCGAGCGCGCTGATCAACATCTCGGCCCGCGGCCGCATCGCGACGGCGACGGACAACAACATCGTCGGCTTCGTCATCAGTGGCTCGGTACCTCGGAACATCCTCATTCGGGCGGTGGGGCCGAGCCTGACGCCGTACGGCGTCGCAGACGCCCTGCCGGACCCGGCGTTCAAGCTCTACCAGGGACAGACGGTGCTGGCGGCGAACGACAACTGGGGCGACGCCGCGGCCACGCTGGCCGGCACGTTCACGCGCGTCGGGGCGTTCGCCTATGGCGCCTCGACCAGCAAGGACGCCGCGGCCATGGTGACCCTGGTGCCGGGTGTCTACTCGGTGGTGGCGACGAGTGCGGACGGCGGGACGGGCACGGTGCTGGTGGAAGTCTACGACGTCCGGTAGCCTCCGGGCGGCCCGGGCCGGCGTGCATTGCCGGATTGCACCGGCGGGTTCGGGGCTCTTTGTTCGGCGCCGACGCCCGAGCGTCGAACACACTGCGCGAATGAAGCTCTACTTCATGGGAATCTGCGGAACGGCGATGGGCAACGCGGCGCTGCTGGCGCGCGCGGCCGGGCACGAGGTGCTCGGCGCCGATCAAGGCGTCTATCCGCCGATGAGCACGGTGCTCGCCGAGGCGGGCATTGAGCTGCACGAGGGCTACGACCCGGCCCGGCTCGAGCGGCTGGCCCCGGACCTCGTGGTGATCGGCAACGCCATGTCCCGCGGCAACCCGGAGGTCGAGTGGCTGCTCGACACCCGCGCGCTGCCGTACACGTCGCTGCCCGAGCTGCTGCACGAGTCGGTGCTCAAGTACCGGCGAAACCTCGTGATCTGCGGCACCCACGGCAAGACCACCACCACGGCCCTGGCGGCGTTCCTCCTGCGGGAGAACGGCCGCGATCCGGGCTACCTGATCGGCGGCGTGCCGCAGGATCCGCCGACCGGCAGTCACCTCGGGACGCTGGAGGATCCGTTTGTGATCGAAGGCGACGAATACGACAGCGCGTTCTTCGACAAGCGCAGCAAGTTCATCCATTACGCGCCGCACGTGGCGGTGATGAACAACCTCGAGTTCGATCACGCCGACATCTTCCGCGATCTCGCGGACGTGCAGCGGACCTTCAGTCACCTGGCGCGCATCGTGCCGCGGAGCGGGTGGATCGTGGCCAATGGCGACGACCCCAACCTGCGCGCGCTGGGCGCGATGGCGTGGACCCGCGTGGTGCGGGTCGGGGTGGAGGCGGGGAACGACCTGCGCATCGCGGATTTCGCCGAGCACCCGCAGGGCGCCCGTTTCCGGTTGGAGTGGCGCGGCCGCGAATGGGCGAAGGTGAACTGGACCCAGCCCGGCCTGTTCAACGCCCGCAACGCCGCGATGGCGGCGCTAGCGGCGGGACTCGCGCTGTTCCCGGAGGATCCGACCAGACTGCGGCTTGATGCGCTGGAGCGCTTCCGCGGCGTGCGGCGCCGGCAGGAGCTGAAGCTGGATCAGCCGGCGTTGAAGGTGATCGAGGATTTCGGGCATCACCCGACGGCGCTGGCGGAGACCCTGCAGTCTTTCCGGGCGCGGTTCCCGGGTCACGTGATCCACGCGGCGTTCGAGCCCCGGAGCAACACGTCGCGGACCAAAGTCATGCAGTCGGCCTTCATGCGCGCGCTGGCACTGGCCGACGAGGTTTACCTCGGCGCGGTGGCGCGGGCGGAGAAACTGCGGCCGGAGGAGCGTTTCGACGCCGAGGCGCTGATCGAGTTTCTCGAGACCCAGGGCGTGCAGGGCCAGACGGCCGCGACCAATGCGGAGCTGCTCGAGCGCCTGATCGCGAACACGCGGGAGGCCGAGGGCCGCCCGCAGCTCGTGGTGTTCTTCACCAACGGCTCGTTCGACGGGATCATCGGACAGTACGTGGAACGAGCGGGGCGGGTATAAGACCGAACGCCGAACGTCGGACGCCGGACGCCCAACGTCGAAGGGACGAACCGCGCGGCCAACCTTCGGCGTTCGGCGTTCGGCGTTCGAAGTTCGGCGTTCGACGTTCGCCCGACTGCCTTCCGCTACTGGGCTTGCTTGGCGATCTTGTAGACCACCGGCTGCTGGCCCTTCGGCAGAGCCAGGAGATCGTAGTCGTGGAACGAGTTGATCTTCACGTCGACGAATGAGCCGACGGGCAGGTCGCGGGAGACGTAGACGCGGCCGTCGATATCCGGGGCGTCGGCCTCGCCGCGGGCGACACCGGGCTCGTCGACGAGCACGCGGAGCGTCCGACCGACGAAGCCCTTCGAGACCTCCTTCGCGATCTCGTGCTGGAGCTGCATGAGCCGGTGCCAGCGGGCCTCCTTGACCTTGGCGGGAATCTGCTCGTCGAGCTTGGCCGCGCGCGTGCCCTCCTCCTGGGAGTAGCGGAACACGCCGAGGCGCTCAAAGCGGGTGGTGCGGATGAACTCGCCCAGTTCCTCGACATCGGCCTCGGTCTCGCCCGGGAAGCCGACGATGAACGTCGTGCGGATCGCGATGCCGGGGATGCCCGCGCGGATGCGGCGGAGGAGGTCGCGAATGTAGTCGCCCGACGTCTCGCGCTGCATGCGCTCGAGCATGGGTCCGCTGATGTGCTGGAGAGGGATGTCGATGTAGCGGGCGACCTTGGGGCACTCCGCGATCGTGCGGATCAGCTCGTCGCTCCAATGCGCCGGGTGCGTGTAGAGCAGCCGGATCCAGAAGTCGCCCTCGATGGCGTTCAGCTGGCGGAGCAGGGTGGTGAGGGCGGTGCCGCGCGACGAATCCACCGGGGTCCGCGGGTTCGGCCGCTGCTCCCAGGTGTCCATGCCGAAGAAGGTCGTGTCCTGGGAGATGAGGTTGATCTCCTTGACGCCCTCCTGGACGAGCTGGCGGGCCTCGGCCACGACGCTCTCGACGGTGCGGCTGCGGTGCCGGCCGCGGATCTGCGGGATGATGCAGAACGTGCAGGGGTGGTTGCAGCCCTCGGCGATCTTGATGTACGCGAAGTGCCGCGGCGTGAGGCGGAACCGCGGGGTGTTGTAGTCCGGGATGTAGGTGGACCGCGGCGTGACGAAATTGTCGGGCACCGGATGCTCGCCGCGCTCCTTGGCGTAAATCCCCTCGATGATCGGGGCGACCTTGGTGACCTGGTCGAGTCCGATGAACGCGTCGACCTCGTGCGACAGCTCGCCGGCGAGGTCCTTCGAGAACCGCTGGGCCATGCAGCCCGCGACGATCAGCTTCTGCTCCTTGCGGCGCTTGCGCATCCCGCGGTGCTGGTGGACCTCGAGGATGTGGCCGATCGACTCCTCCTTGGACGAGTCGATGAACGAGCAGGTGTTGACGATGACGACGTCGGCCTTCTCCGCCTCCGGGATGACGGTCATCCCGGCCTGGTGCAGGTGGCCGACCATGATCTCGCTGTCGACGAGGTTCTTGGCGCAGCCGAGGGAGATGAGACTGACCTTGATCATGCGGGGGCGGGCCGGCCGGGCAGGAATAAAAAACCGCGGCGCAAGGCCGCGGTTGGGAAGTCCGGCAGGCTGGGGCGCGTTACTTCTTCTTGGCGGCCGCGGCCTTTTCGCGGGCCCGGCGACGCTTCATATAGGCGGCGCGACGTTTACGTTTGATGTACTTGTTGAGTTGTTGGCCCATGGTTGGTGAAGGAGAGATCGGGCAGTGTCTGGACCCGACCGCGGGAGTCAAGTGTCCAGTCCGGCGCTCAGGTCCCGGCCGAAACGTCATCTTCCGCCGCGGCGAGGCGCGTCCCCGCGATCACCGTGTCGCCTTCGCGCTGCCAGCGGTAGACCAGCGGCGCCTTGGTGCGCTCCAGCTCCTTGTAGAGTTCGGTATGGTTGCGGCGGGGCAGGGTGAGGTCGGCGGCGCCGGTGGCGTCGCAGCTCAGGAACCGGGCGTAGGGTTTGAAGTGCTCGGGCCGGCCGATGATCCGGGAGAGTCCCTCCTCCGGCCGCGCGGCCGACGAACGGTCCAGCACGAAGAACGAGTACGGCAGGCTGCGCAGGTCGATGCCGGCGCGCTGGCCGAATTTCACCCAGTCCGAGGTCGCGAAGATCTCGCTCGGCGGCGGGGCGAAGTGGTGGCACCAGTCGCGCTCGCGGCCCGGCGCCAGCAGCGGACAGCCTTGCTGATGGGTGCAGGGCGCGACGACGGTGAAGCGGTGACGGAACTCGTCGCGCAGGCCGGCCAGCGCGCGGCCGGTCGCATGGGTGCCGGGTTCGACCCAGATGACCGCCTCGGCTCGATCCACCAGCGCGCGCAGGGCGGCCAGCGACTCGGAGGACAATTCGGTTAGGACGTGGCTGACGAGGAGCAGGCCGATCGGGTCGGTGGCGGCGAGGAACCCGGGAGTCACCGCGCTGATGTCGAGCTTCGGGAACACGCGGCCGGCCGCGTTCGCCGCAAACTCGGTGGCGAGCGGCGAGTGATCCCAGAGCAGGAGGGAGTCGAAACGCTCGGGCCCGAACGCCGCGATGACCCGGCGGCCGGCGACGCCGCTGCCGCAGCCCCAGTCCAGCACCGTGCGGCCGGCGGGCTTCCAGCCGCGGAGCTTGAGCTCCCGCAGGACGTGATCCCACTTCCAGCCAATCCGTTCGCCGTAGGTCAGGTCGTAGCTCGCGAGCTCGGCCTCCGATTGCCAGTACGGTCCCTGGCCAGCGGCGCCGGAGAGGAAGGCCTCGCGGAGCCGGTCGAGCGCGGGCCAGTCGAGATCAGTCCAGGTCATGGGATAAGAAGCGCGCAGCCCGACGGCCGTGTCACTCAATCAGTGACACGCCGAGATGCGCGGCGAGCTGCTGGTGGCGGATGCCGTAGAAAGTGGCGAGCTGGCGGAGCCGCTCGGCGCGGGCGAGATCGCCGGCGGGGCCGGCTTTGATGGCGGCGATCATGAGGTTCTTCGCTGTGTGCTCGGTCGAGATGAACTCGAACACCCGCGTGCGGTAGCCGGCCCACTCGAGCAGTTCGGCGCGCAGGGCGTCCGTGACAAATTCCGCCTGGCGCTCCTGGAAAATCCCGTGGCGCAGCGCGTCGGCCAGCACCGTCGGCGCACGCAGCTGCGGTCGCAGCTCCTTCTGGCAGCAGGGCGAGACGACCAACAGGGCGGCCTGCGCCGCGATGCCCTTGGCGAGGGCGTCGTCCGTGGCGGTGTCACACGCGTGCAAGGCGATCAGCACGTCGACGGACTTGACCGGGGTGTCGGCGATGGTGCCGGCCGAGAACGCGAGCCGGTCGGCGAATCCGTGGTCGCGGGCGACGCGATTGCAGAGCTCCACCAGTTCGGATCGAGCCTCGATGCCCTGCACGCGGGCCCGCTCGCCCAGCAGCGCCGCGACCGCGAAGGTCAGGTAGCCCTTGCCGGATCCCATGTCCACGACGGTGAGGGGCCGGTCGGACGGGAGGGCGGCCTCCGCCACGAGGTGGCTCAGCAGCTCGGCGAACTTCTGGATCTGGCGGAACTTGTCGGCCATGCCCTCGCGGGGCTGTCCCCGGTCGTTGGTCACGCCGAGGGCCCGGAGCCACGGGGAGTCGGCCGGAATGAGGTGGGCCTTGGCGCGATCGTGGCTGGCGGGAGCGGCCGGGGCGGCGGCGACCTGCTTGGTGCGCAGCTTGGCGGAGCCGTCGGGTTGGCACTCGAGCTGGAGCGTGGCGGTCGGCGTGAACAGATGCGCGTCGAGAAAGTCGGTGCCCACCAGCGGCTCGATCCGCGCGAGGGCGTCGGCGGCGACGTGGTTCTTGGTGACGTCGCGCGTGGCGTGGCGCCAGACAAACGCGAGATGGGGGCCGGACTTCAGGGTCACGGGCCGGACAAACAGGTTCTGCAGCGTGGCGTCGGCGCCGCGATGCTTGCCCAGCGTCAGCTTGACGAGCGTGCCGTCGTGCACGGCGCTACGGAGCTGTTCCAGGAAACGGGTGCGGGCGTCGGTGGCCATGGTCAGCGCAGGGAAAGCGGCCCGTAGTACAGGTCGAGCGGGCTGCGGCGCCACCAGGCGCCGGTCCGGGCCCTCAGGTCGGCGTCGGTGAACCGGTATTCCTGCCGCACCACGCGAATGAAGCGGGGCGGATGCGCCGGAAACGGGTTGGCGGCAAACAGGCCGAGCACCTCGGGGGTGCCGCGGAGCAGGTGGACGCTGAGATTGAGCACCCAGACGTTTTGGTCGGGAGACTCCAGCGCGGCAAACCAAAGCTGCCAGTCGAGACGCGGCTGGTACGGTGCGACCCAGGCGGGGGCGCGGGTAAGCGTGCCGGGTTTGGCCGGGAGCTCGTAGGCCTTCCAGTCATGGCCGTCGTCGCTGCCCTCGATCAACAGTTCCGGACGCGGATGCGTCATGACGGCGAACAGCCCATAGCCGTTAAAGCTGCGCCACGGGTACGCGACTTCATGCACAGTGCGCGCGAAGGCCCAGGGCGCTGCCACGCCGAGGCGGGGCAGAGAACCGAGCACGGAGAGCGCGAAGGCGAGACCGGCAAAGACCCGGAGCGGCCAAACGGGAGCCGGGCGGATGGCGGAGTCGGGTGGGACGAGCGGGCGGCGCAGCGCCCACTGCCACCACGCATCGTCGAGGGCGAGCAGGCAGAGGGCGGCGGTGAGCAGGTTGAAGAAGGTGTAGTTGCCGGTCAGGGCGATCACGCCCATGAGCGCGATCATGGCGAGCGCGGCGGCATGCCGCATCCGGCGCGGCCCGAGCAGCGCGAACGGTCCGGCCAGCTCGATGAGGAACATCACCAGGCAGGAGCCGCGGTGAAACCACGTCGGAAGCTGGTGCACGTACCACGCCAGCGGCGTGGGCAGCGGCTGGGTTTCGTAGTGGAAGACGAGCGCGGTGCAGTCGCGCCACGTGGCGTCGCCGCTCAGCAGCTTCACGACGCCGGACATCAGCATGAGGCGAAACAGGAGCCAGAGGATCAGCCAGCGCCCGAGACGGGGCGGTTCCGCGGTGCGCCAACCGGGTCGGATCGACCACGGTGCGAGCCAGACGGTCAGGAGCGTGGTTTCGAGCAGGAGCGCGTCCCACTGGTAGCCGTAGAACACCTGGCCCACGCCGCAGAGCGAGAGATAGATGACCCACAGCCCGGCGAGGCAGGCCGCCGGGGCGATGCCGGCGAACAGGAGCGCCGAGAGCCCAAGGCCGATCGCGCACAGGACGGGAATTGCGCGGTCGGCTCCGACCCACCAGCAGACCGTCGGGAGTTCGAGCCACGCCGGATGTCCCTGCTGCTGTTCCACCGCGCGAAGGAAGTCTCCGGCGGGCAGGATGCCATGCGGGCCGATGAGGCCGGACCACTGGACCGCGAAGGAGACCAAGGCGATCGCGTAGATGACGGCCAGCACGCGGAGGAAAAGCCACGCACTGAAACTGAACCGATTGGGCATGATTCGGGGTTCAGCTGCTTGCGTACCCCGCAATCTCGACTGCGTCGAGCCCGCTGCTGGGCGGTGCTATTCCGGAATCCGGATTCCGGAGTCCGTAAATCACGAAAAATCCTACGGCAAGAACTCGGTGGTCATCGCCTTCTCCACCGTGACCTTGCCCTTGGGCAGGATGCCGAGCTCCTCGAGTTGCTGGATCTGGGTGGCGTAGCGGGCGGGATCGAGGCGGCCGACCTTGGCGGGACCGCCGTCGGCGTCGCGGCCCGTGACGAGCCGCTCGTCGACGATCATCTTGCGCGAGAAATTCATGAACTCGTCGGTGTTGTTGGCGTTGGCGACCTTGAGGGCGGCGTGGGCGGGCGTGGGGTCGCCGGCGACGTAGTCCTGCCAGCCGCGCACGTAGGCGCGCAGGAAGGCGCGCAGCTCGGCGGGGTGCTCGCGGGCGAATTTGCGGTTCGTGACGAGGACGGCGTAGGAGCGGAAGCCGGCGTCCCACGTCGAGAGGAAGCGCGGCATCTTTCCGCCGGCCTTCACGATATGGTAGGGCTCGGCGATGTAGTAACCCTGCTGGATGGCGTCCTTGTTCCCGATGAACGCGGCGACCGAGAAATTCTGCGGCACGACCGAGACGGTGAGGCCGCATTTCTTCTGGAGGAACTTGAGGAAGGCCCACTCGGGGCGGGCGATGACGGTGCGGCCCTGGAGATCCTCGAAGCGGCGGACGGGGCTCTCGGCGTGGATGAGCAGGCCGGACGGATCGTCCTGGAACACGGCGGCGATCTGGACGACGGGCAGTCCCTCGGCCTGCTGGAGGAGGGTGTTGGTGCTGTCGGCCTGGCCGATGTCGGCCTGCCCGGTGGCGACCTTGGGCATGACGAAGGCGTTGGGTCCGCCCGGGATGAGAGTGACGTCGAGGCCTTCCTCGCGGAAGAACCCGCGGGCGAGGGCCTGGTAGAGACCGCCGTGCTCAGGCTCGGCGATCCAGTCGAGCTGGACGGTGACCTTGGTGAGCGGACGATCGCCGGCGGCGAGCGCGGCGACGGCGAAGAAGAAAAGGGAGAACGGGAGAAGGCGGCGGAGGGACATGGCGGGGAAGGTTCGGAGGGAGAGGGAACGCTCAACGTTCGACGTTCAACGCTTAACGTTCAAGTTTAGGGATGCGAATTGCTGACGCGATTTGTGGGTATTTGGGGTGAGGGAGACGCTGAGTTGCGGGCAGCGGTCCGAATGCTCGCTGCAAATATCCTGACCAGTTGGTCGGATTCCGTAATCAACCTAGTCAGTGACTCGGGTGTTGAGTGCAAGTGGCTCCGCTGAATCAGCCTCAGCCAGCGGCGCGACTCCCGGAGCTCTTTGTAGCAGAGCCGCATCTTGTGGATGAAGTCGTCGCGCGACTCGGCACCTTCCGCCTCGCCATGAATAGCGTAAGGGGCCGTTCCGCTCCGGAGGAGCTGGTGACCGACATGCGTGCCAGCTCTCGATGGTCTGATTCCCTCGGAGATCGAAATGATCGCAGCGGCGAAATCTAGGAGACGTTTTTCGAGATCGAAGACCCGATTATTGGATTCGGACATGGCTCGAGGATCTTTCGTCCCCGGAGCCACGCAATCGTGCCCCGCATCACAGTGTACTACTGTCGGAGCTCAGTACGTGCACCTGAAAGTTGAGCGTTGAACGTCAAATGTTGAGCGTTCGGCTGCCGATCAACGATCGGCTCTCTCATACGAATCGTGCCAGTGATGCAGCGCCAGCCAGCTCAGCGACAACACGATCGCGACAAAGATAAACCCTAGCACGCACGTCACGGCCGCCGTCGCGAACAGCGCGGGGTATTTGGCTTGGCTCGAGTAGATGATCGCCTGGAAACCCAGCCCGCCGCCGTCGCCGGCCGAGCTGCCGGCCGTGTAATCACCCACCAGCGCGCCGATCGGCGCCAGGGTTGCAGCGATCCGCAGGCCGGTGAAGAAATACGGGAGCGCCGAGGGGACCCGCAGCAGGAAGATCTCCTGCGCCCGGCTCGCCCGGTACATCCGGAACAGCTCCACCAGGTTCCGGTCCGTCGAGATCAGGCCCTGCGTCGTGTTCACCACGAGCGGGAAAAAACAAATCAGGAACGTGATCACCACCACGCTCTTTAGGCCCGCGCCCACCCACAGCACCAGGATCGGCGCGAAGACGATCACCGGCGTCATCTGTAGCATCATCAGGTACGGGTAAAGCGAGACCCGGACCAGCGACGAAAGCGACAGCGCCAGCGCGAGCGCCACGCTGATCGTGATCGCCGCCGCAAAGCCGAGCAGCGCGCCCTCGGTCGTGTTCAGCGCCGCGCGCGCCAGCGAGTCGCCGTTGTCTCGGAACGCGCCCAGGATCTCGCCCGGCGTCGGCAGCAGGAACTGCATCTCCTCCGCCATCGCGAAGCGGATCGCATACCACACCGCGATGAACAGCGCGCCGGCGGCCGCCGGGAGGAGGATCGACCTGAGGCGGGCGTTCATGTCCGGGCGGGCTGGGCCGCGTCCTCCACCGACCGCAGCAGGCGTGACACCTCGGCGACGAGGTCAAGGTAGGCCCGTGACCCGCGCGTCGCCTCGGTGCGCGGATACGCGAACGGCACCGCGATCTCGGCATGGATGCGTCCGGGATTCGCGGCCATCACCACGATGCGGTTCGACAGGAAGACCGCCTCGGCCACCGAGTGGGTCACGAAGAACGCGGTCCAGGCCTGGTGCTCGCGGATGGCCAGGAGCTCTTCGTTGAGGTGCTCGCGCGTCATCTCGTCGAGCGCGCCGAACGGCTCGTCGAGCAAGAGCAGGCGCGGGGCGAGCGACAGCGCGCGGGCGATCGAGACGCGCATCTTCTGTCCGCCCGAGAGCTGCCGCGGGTAGGCGCCGCTGCGCTCGCCGAGCCGGACCAGGTCGAGCACGCGGCGCGACGTCGCCAGGCGTTCCTCGCGGCCGACGCCGCGGAGCTGGAGCGGCACGCCCACGTTGTGGGCGACGGTGAGCCACGGGAGCAGGGTCGGTTCCTGGAAGACAAACGCGAGCTCGGCCGCCGCCTGGTCGGGGGTGTGGCTGCAGACCGTCACGCCGCCGTCGCTCAGCGGCGTCAGGCCGGCGATGATCCGCAGGAGCGTGGATTTGCCGCAGCCGCTCGGGCCGATCAGGCTGACAAAGTCGCCCTCCCGCGCCGCGAGATTCACCCGGTCGAGCACGACGGGACCCTCGCCGAAGCGCTTGGTGACGTCGCGGAGCTCGACGAGAGGCGAAGACATGGGAGAAGGCGGGAACGCTCAACGTTCAACGCTCAACGTTCAACGCTCAATTCTCCAGATGCCGGGCGAACGCCGAACATCGGACGTCGAACGCCGGACGTCGAAGGTTGGCATGGAGAAATCGGGAAGGGGAGAGGCGGTGTCACGCATTACGTGACATGAGGCGAGGACGGGGCGGGCGGGAAGGCGGAACGCTCAACGCTCAACATTTGACGCTTAACGCTCAAGGTTTCGGCACCAGAGCGAATGCTGACATCGCACATCCCACGTCGAACATCGGACGTCGAACGCCGAACATTGAACGCCGGGCGCTGGAGAACGTATCGAAGAATCGGCCGGGCGGCGGGCGCTGTGTCACGTAATGCGTGACACTTTGGGTGAGGCGACTGGCGAAGACGCCAGGCGATTGGGGGCTGGCCTTGAGCGTCGAGCGTTGAATGTCGAACGTTGAGCGTTCGCTCGCATTCCCCTCGGTCTCTGGCGTTCGGCGTCCGATGATCGACGTCCGATGTTCGACGTTCGCCCGAATGTCTGCCCCGCCGGTATCTGACTCAGCCCGCCGGCGGGGTCTTCCTCGCTACTTCAGTTTCGCGAGCGAGTCTTTGGCTTGGGTGAAGTTTGGATCGGCCTTGAGCGCGGCCTCGTAGGCGGCGCGGGCGGCGGGAGCCTGGCCGCGCTTCTCGGCGATGTTGCCGAGGCGCCAGTGCACCGGCGCGTAGCCCGGGTCGTTCTTGCCTGGCGTGAGCTCCAGGCAGCGGCGGAGCGACTGCTCGCCGCGGTCGAGGCGCTGGCCCGTCTGCGCGGCGGCGCGGCCGATGGCGTAGAGCAGCGTGTACGAATCCGGATGGCTCTTCAGCGTCTCCTCGTAGAGCGCGAAGGCCTGGTCGATCTTCTTCTCAGAGAGATAGAGCTGTCCGACCACGCTCGCGCCCATCAGGGCGTCGCGCTTCCGGATCTCTTCGGCCTGCTCATAGGCCTTGCTCATGCCGCCGCCGGCGAAGGTCGGGGCGGAGCGGTAGAACGAGACGAGGCCGTTCCGGGCCTCGAGACTGTCCGGGTCGAGCTCCACGGCGGTCTCGAGCGCATGCTGGCACTTCTTCGCGAACTCGAGCTTGGAGAAGATGCCGGCCTTGGAGGCGGCATTGCCGTACGCGCCGCCGAGCTCGAGGAAGTACTTCGACTTCCTCGGATTCAGCGCCGTGGCTTCCTCAAGGCGGCGGACCGCCTCGGTGTTGTCGTCGCGCCGGGCCGCCAGGACGCCCAGGTAGAATCGGGCCTCGGCGTTCTGCGCCTCGGCGGCGGCAATTCCCTCAAACGCGACCCGCGCCTCGGGGTACTTCTTCGCCTGAAACAGACCGACTGCCTGCTCGAAATTCGGCGCCGCCTGCAGCGACGAAGCGAGCAGCCCGAGCATCACGACCGAGGAGAGGCGAAACGACATGGGTTCTGGCAAACCCGAGAACCCGCCCGGGTGAAAGCAGATTCTGCGGTAGGGCAGGAGGGAAGGATGAGCGGTAGGTGAAAGGTGGTGGGCGGTGGGCTCTCGGCGGTAGGCGATAGGCTTTAGGCTAAAGGCCCGGTGGCTGGCTTTGGGGTGCTTTCAAAGTGCGCGGTCGTACTGTGCGCGGTGGCGTGCGGCGGGACATGGGCGAAGTATTGGACGACGGCCACGTTGAGGCTTCGCTCCGAGTGACAGGGAGGAAAGCGAGCGTTGAAGACCCTCGCTACGGAGGGCCGAGGCGGAAGACGACGGCGGCGTGAGGGGCGGGATGCGGGTCGCGACCTTCAAAACCGGCCCAACCGCTCCGGGCGATCACGTGGATCCGCTGCTCCGCGACGGTGGCGAGGGAGAGGTCGTCGAACTGGGCCTGACCAGCCGCGAGGATTTCGCTCGCGGTGACGTGACGAAATTCGGCGTCAAAGGTCAGCCGGACCACGCGCTGCGGTTCGATGCCATTCTGGACCGCCACGACGTGGTCGCCGTCGGCCAGCAGACCGTCGATCCCGACCAGCGTGGCGTGCGCCAGTGGAGGCAGCAGTTCGGTCTTCCGGGTCGCCACCTCGATCCGCCACATGCCGTTGGAATAGTCGGACACGAGCAGCAGCCGGCCTTGATCGACGAGGGACATCCCCTGAAGCGACGAAAACCCAGGCGACTCGAGCCAGCGCTCCAGTCGAGTGGCGCCGGGCGCGAGCCGCCAGACGACGGGGGCGATGCTGTCGGTCGCGTAGACCGTGCCATCCGGGGCAAGCAGCAGGTCGCCGAGACAGTGGTCGCCGCCATCGGGCTCCAGTTCGACCCGCCGGCGCACCTGACCGGTGTTCAGGTCCAGCGCCACCACTCCGCCGTGGCCCTTCAGCGTGGCGTCGTAGCCGGAGATTTCGGGCAACGCCGAGGTGGTGAGCCAGAGGAGTCCGTGCGGTTCGTCGACCGTGACATTGAAGACCCCCAGCAGGTTGGCCTCGGGAGGGCTGAATCGTGTCACGCGCCCGGCGGCGTCGCGACGCCAGACACAGCGCTGCCGCACATCACCGAAGAACCACTCGCGGGTGGCGGGTCGCCAGGCCAGACCCTCGATGATCGAGTCCATCGCGGGCAACTCGGTGACCATCGTGGTGGATCCGGCGACCCGGACATGGGCGGCCAGGGTCGACTGGATCGCGTCGAACGCCGGCAGCGTCCGGAGCGGGGCAAGATCGGCGATGCGCTCGAGCGGGACGAAGATCCGGAGATCGGCCAGCTGGCGCAGGGTGGCGAGCGCAGCGTCGGCCTGGCCGGCGTGCGCCTGCGCGGCGGCGAGATTGACGAGATCGCGCGGAGCGTCGGGACGAAGGGCGACGGCGGCCTCGCAGGCGGCCAGCTCGGCCCGCTGGTCGCCACGAGCACGGGCTTCAGCGGCGGCGCGGCGCAACTCTGGGCGAGTGGGCGCAGCCAAGGCGGCGGAAAGGAGGACGAGAAAAACCAGCGCGACGCGGAGCATGGGTTCGATGGGGCGGGCGAACGGCTGACGCTCTACGGCGAGCGAAAGCGGGTCAAGCGAGCGGAGGTGAGTGCAGGGACGGCCGCGCTCGATGGGCAACGTTCAACGTTTAACGTTCAACGCTCAACGTTTAGGTGAGGCGTGCGGCGGCGCGGCCGGACACCCGGATGTAAAGGCTGACCTTGGAACGGTGTGCGTTCCTCGGACCGGCTTGCTCACTCGTAGCGCAGGGCGTCGATCGGGTCGAGCTGGGCAGCCTTGCGGGCGGGATAGAAACCGAAGAAGACGCCGACCGCGGCGCTGAACACGAAGGCCACGACCACGGCTGGCGTCGAGACGAGCACCGGCCAGCCGTTGATCATCGAGACGAACTCCGACGCGCCGATGCCGAGCAGGATGCCGAGAATGCCGCCGAGGGAGCTGAGCACGACCGCCTCGATGAGGAACTGGAGCAGGACGTCGCGGCCGTGGGCGCCGACGGCGAGGCGGATGCCGATCTCGCGGGTCCGCTCCGTCACGCTCACGAGCATGATGTTCATGATGCCGATGCCGCCGACGATGAGCGAGACGCCGGCGATGGCGGCGAGCAGAAGCGTCATGGTCTTGGAAGTCGCCGTGGCGGTCTGGGCGAGCTCGACCTGGTTGCGGACGGTGAAGTCCTGATCCTTGCCCTGGCGCCGCTGCATGAGGGCGTCGGTGATGTCCTGCTGGACCTTGGCGATCACCTCGGAGCTGGCGGCCTGGACGAGGATCGAGGCGATGTTCGTGCGCTTGGACAGCCGCTTCATGTGGCTGGTGTACGGGACGATCACGGTGTCGTCCTGGTCTTGGCCAAAGAGATTAAAGCCCTTCGGCGAGAGCACGCCGACGATCTTGAAGGGGATGTTCCGGATGCGGAGCGTCTGGCCGATCGGATCCTCGCCGGGGAACAGCTGGTCGACGATGGTCTGGCCGATCACGGCGACCTTGGCGACGCTGCGGACGTCCTGGTCGGTGAACATCGCGCCGCGGGCGACGGGCCAGGTGCGGATCGTGACGAAGTCGGGGCCCTCGCCGATGATCTGGGTGTTCCAGTTGAGGCCGTTGGCGAGGACCTGGTCGCGCGAGCGGACCTCGGGACTGACTCCGGCGACACCGGCGACCTCGCGCGTGATAGCATTGGCGTCATCGAGGGTGAGGGTCGGGGCGCTGCCCCAGCCACCGCGCATGGCGCCGCCGGTGAAGCTGCCGGAGAAGACCGTGATGACGTTCTGGCCGAGACTGGCGACCTGGGCCTCGACCTGGGTCTTGGCGCCGTTGCCGATGCTGACCATCGCGATGACCGCGGCGACGCCGATGATGATGCCGAGGGCGGTCAGCATCGAGCGCAGCTTGTTGCGGCGCAGGGCGCGGAGGGCGACGATGAGAGTGGAACTGAGACGCACGGGGGAGGGGAAGGATCAAACGCCAAACTGCCAAACGCCAAACGGACGGTGGATGGTAGAGTAGAAAAATGAGTGGGGCACTGAGGGCATCGGCGCTCGCCGTTTGGCGTTTGGCGGTTTGGCGTTTGGAAATTTCGAAAAGCTAGTTGGTCAGCTTCGCCGCCGACTCGGCTTCGCGGAGTCGATTGAGTTCCACGTCGGCCATGAGGCGGTCGGTCACGGCATGGTCGCTGACGACGCGACCGTCGCGCATGACGAGGTTCCGCTTGCAGAAGCGGGCGATGTCGAGCTCGTGCGTGACCATGACGATGGTGATGCCCTGCTCATTGAGCTTCTGGAACACGCCCATGACCTCGACGGACGTCTTGCTGTCGAGGTTGCCGGTGGGCTCGTCGGCGAGGAGGACCTGGGGCTGGTTGACGAGGGCGCGGGCGATGGCGACGCGCTGCTGCTGGCCGCCGGAGAGCTGGTTGGGAAAATGGTCGGCGCGGTTGGCGAGGCCGACGATCTCGAGGCAGCCGAGAGCGCGCTCGCGCATGGCGGAACCGGAGAGCCGGTGCTGGCCGTAGAGCATCGGCAGCTCGACATTCTCGAGGGCGGTGGTGCGGGCGAGGAGGTTGAAGCCCTGGAACACGAACCCGAGCTTGGCGTTGCGGAGGTCGGCGAGCTGGTTGCGGTCCAGCTCGGAGACATTGGTGCCGTCGAGCAGGTAGGTTCCGCGGGTCGGCCGGTCGAGGCAGCCGAGCGTGTTCATCAGCGTCGACTTGCCGGAGCCGCTGGCGCCCATCAGCGCGAGGAACTCGCCGCGGTGGAGCTCCAGCGTCACGCCGCGGACGGCGTGGACCGGCACCTCGCCCGAGTCGTAGATCTTGTGGATGTCCTGAAGCTTGACGACGGGAGCCATGGCGGGCCTCAGCGGCCGGGCGGGCGGCCGCCCATGGGCCGGCCGGAGAACGGATTGTTGGTCGCGGCGGCGCTGCCCGAGGCGGCGCCGGCGGTGGAGACGGAGGTGATGACCACGTCGCCCTCGTTGAGGCCCTCGATGACCTCGGTGACGATGCCGTCGGAGATGCCGAGCTTGGTGGTGACGGGCTCAGGGTGCTGCGTCTTGGGGTCGGTGCCGACGAGGCGGTAGAGCGTGCGGGTGATCGGCGTGTTGCTGGCGCCGCGGTCGCCGCGGCCACCCCAGCGGCTCATGTCGAGCTCGATGCCGCGCGCCTTGGCGAGTTCCTGGACGCGGGCGATGACGTCGGGCGTCGGTGGGCCGTTGCCGAAGGAGAACCCGGCCTCGCGGAAGATCTCGCGCATGACCTTGCGGCGTTCGTCCTCGGACATCGCCTTGGGCGCGGGCGCCGCGGGAGCGGCGGCCGCGGCGGCGGGGGCCGGGGCGGCCTTGGGCAGGAGATTCTCCGGGATGCGGGCGCGGAGGGCGGCGTTGGCCACCTTCAGGCCGCCGTTCCGCTGGGCGACGATGATGGACACGTTGGCGGTCATGCCCGGCTTGAGCTTCAGGTCGGCGTTGTTCACGTCGATCATGGTCTCGTAGGTGACGACATTCTGCTCGGTCTTGGGTGCGTTGCGGATCTGGGAGATCCGGCCGCGGAACTGGCGGTTCGGGTAGGCGTCGACCGTGAAGGTGACGGCCTGGCCCTCGGCGACATTGCCGATGTCGGCCTCGGCGACCGAGGTGCTGATCTGCATCTTGGTCAGGTCGTTCGCGATCGTGAAGAGCGTCGGGGCGTTGAGGCTGGCGGCGACGGTCTTGCCGACCTCGGCCTGGCGGTCGATGACGATGCCGTCGATCGGGGAGTAGATGGTGCAGCGGGAGAGGTCGACCTTGGCGCTGTCGACGGCGGACTGCTGGATCTGCAGCTGCGCCTGGGCCTGCTGGAGCTGGGCCTCGGCCTGGTCGAGGTCCTGCTGGGCCACGAGATTCTGGGCCCGCAGCGCGCGGGTGCGCTCGGTGCTGATCCGGACCAGGTTGAAGTTCGCCGTGGCGTTCGAGAGCTGGGCCTGGGCGGACGCGAGGCGCGTCTGGTAAGTGGCCGGGTCGAGGCGGGCCAGCACCTGGCTGACCTTGACGTGCGAGTTGAAGTCGACGGCGACCTCGTTGATCAGGCCGGAAATCTGGCTCGAGACGTCGACGGAGGTGACGGCCTGCAGGGTGCCGGTGGCGGTCACCGCCTGGGTGATGTCGCCGCGGCCGACCGTCACGGTGCTGTATTCCGGTCGATCCTCCCCGGCGTCGCGCCAGAAGAACCAGCCCACGCCGCTGCCGACGACGAGGATCACTGCGATGATGAGACCGAGACCGCCAAAGCGCTTCGAGTTAGCCATGATGGATGCAGAAAAGGGAGAGATGACGTGGGCGTCTGGCAAACCAAACTCCAGCGCCGAGGCGCGGATCGTCCGACAGACCCATTCCCTGAGACGCGTTGGGGGGAGGGAAGTTACGAGGCGGGTGAGGCGGAAGAAGATGAACGTCGAACATCGGACGTCGAACATCGGACGTCGAACGCCGGACGCCGAAGGGGAGGCGGATGCGGAGGGAACGCTCAACGTTCAACGTTCGACTTTCAACGTTCAGGTGTTTGGCCGGGCTTCGAACTCCGGACGCCGAACGCCGGACGTCCGACGCCGAAAGGGAGGCGGAGAGAACGCTCGACGCTCAACTTTCAACCCTCAACGTTCAACTCCCGCGCAGCAGCGCGAGGTAATCGGCGTAGAGGCGCTCGAGGAAGTTGGCGGGAAGGGGTCTCAGGCGCACGGCGGCGGGGTGACGAACGAGGGCGGCGTCCAGCAGGCGGGCGTCGGCGGGGAGGATGTCCCAGCCGGCGAAGTACAGAGTATCCCTCACGCCGAGGGTGGCGGCTGTGCTCACCAGGCGGTCGGTGCCGAGGTGGCGGTCCATGACGAGGCGCGGATCAGTCGGATAAAGATACGACTGGCTGGTGGGAACGTAGATCACGCGGCTCGCGCCGAACGCCGCCACCCAGCGGTGGATCGGCCAGGCCGTCGGCGTGGTTTCCTCCCAGGCGTAGTGCCACACCGCGATGCGCACGTCGGGCGGCAGCTGCGCGAGATTCTCGGCGACGTGATCGTCCTGCCACCAGCAGTTCGCCATGATGAACTCGAGCCCCGGCCGCAGCTGCCGGGCGCGCTCGAAATAGGCGGCGAGAAACCGGGCGTAGGCCCGGTTGTGCCAGGCGCGGCGGACCGACGGCGCCTCGGTGAAAAGGTCCCGGCCGGTCTCGGTCCGGTAGGCGGCCACGGACTCGGGATTGAAACGGTCGGGGTCGCTCTCCGTGGGATGGACCGCGATGCCGTCGGCCTCCGGGTAAAGGGACAGCACCTCCTCCAGCGTGTCGTACAGGTACCGCTGGGTGAGCGGATGCTCGAGCGCGAGGCCATGGTGGGGGCCGGGCGTGCCGTCCGCATTGCGACGCTCGGCCTCGGGAAACGCGCGGCAGAAGTCGCGGGCATGGCCGTCGGTCGTCAGCATCAGGAACACCTTCACGCCGCGGCGGTGCGCGTGCGCGATGACTTCGCCGAGGAAATTCTCCGCGACGTTCTGGCAGTGGCGGTCACGGAGCGCGGGGTGGCGCTGCGACGGGTAGGCGAGGGTGTAGCCGTTGACGAGGGTCCAGAGACGATTGAACCCATGGTCCGCCATCCAGTCGACGAGCCCGAGCCACTGGTGCTTCGTCCAGCCGGCGAGCGGATGCGACTCGCGGCCGGTGATGATCGGATAGTCGCCGCAACCGAGGAAGACGTAATAGCCGGCCTCGGAGTGCGCCGGGACCGGGGCCGGTTCGACGGCGACGAAATAATCGCGGCCGGCACGCGCCTCGCCGTTCACCTGGCCGGAGACCCGGAGGGCGTGGAAGCCGGGCCGGGCCAGCATCCCGTCATAACGCGCCGCGCCGGAGGCCAGGACTTGGGCGGGCTGGCGCGGGGTGAAGCCGGGGAAATCCAGCGTGCAGGCCGTGAGGACGGCGGTCGGGTCGGCCGGGGCGACCTCGAAGTGGAACGGTTCGCCGGGCCGAACGGTGCGGGTCGCGGCGCGAACCACGAGATCCTCGGCGGGAGCCAGCGGCGCGGCCATGGCCGGTCAGGCGTAGGCTTTCTTCAGGGCGGCGGCGACGTTGGGCGGGACGAAATGGGAGACATCGCCGCCGTACTTGGCGACCTGCTTCACGAGCGAGGAACTGGTGTAGGAGAACTGCTCGTTCGGCATGACGAAGAGCGTTTCCACCGTGGGCTTCAGGTGGCGGTTCATCAGGGCCATGTTGAACTCGAACTCAAAGTCGGACAGGGCGCGCAGGCCGCGGATGATGGCGTCGGCCTTCTGATTCACGCAGAAGTCGACCAGCAGGCCGTCAAAGTTGGTGACCGTGACATTCTTCAGCTTGGCGACGTTGGTGTGGAGGAGTTCGATGCGCTGCTCGGTGGTGAACAGCGGCGCCTTGCCGGGATTGTCGGCGATCGCGACGGTGACGCGGTCGAACAGCTTGGCGGCGCGCGAAAGGACATCGAGATGACCGTAGGTGATCGGGTCGAACGTGCCGGGGTAGATGCAGTGGCGCATGGCGAGCGAACGGAGCTAGGCACGAAAACCGGCCCGGGGAAAGCGCGAAGCGGGTGATAAATGCCCGGCGGGCGGCGGAGTTTCCCCGCGGCGCGGCCGCTCCGGGCCGGGCTTGCCTTCGCGCCGGGGGCCGTATCTCGTGGCCGAAAGCCGTCGCGCATGAAGTTCAGCCTGCCCAACTTGCTCACGCTCTCGCGCATCCCGATGATGTTCGTCGTCGTGGCGCTGCTGCACCTCAGCTTCCCGTGGTCGGCCACCATCTGCTTCTGGCTCTACATCGCGGCGGCGCTGACCGACTGGCTCGACGGCAAGATCGCCCGGGAGCGGGGCGAGGTCTCGTCGTTCGGGCGGTTCATGGATGCGGTCATCGACAAGGTGATGGTGATCGGAATCATGATCGCGCTGGTCAGCGGCAATTTCTTCTACGGCTACGACACCACCGCGCTGGTCCTCCTGCTGATGATCCTGGCGCGAGAGTTCGCGGTGTCGGGCATGCGCACGGCGGCCGCGGCGAAGAACATCGTGGTCGAGGCGGACTCGGGCGGGAAAGTGAAGGCCTTCGTGCAGTTCAACGCGATCGGCTGGCTCATCGGCTGGCGGATGTTTGCGCAGGACTTTCCCGAGCTGTTTCGCGGCGACGAGCACCGCTGGGTGACCGGCGTTCACCTGATCGGCATCCTGCTGTTCGTGCTCTCCGCCATCCTTACGCTGACCTCCGGCTGGTCGTACTTCCGTCGTCACGGCCACGTGGTGCTGAGCTGACGCATGCGCCTCGAGCAACCGATTTGGCCGCGATTCCTGCCGTCGCAGACGGTGCTGAACATCGCGACGCTGGGGCCCATGGGTCGGAAGCTCCCGGCGCCCGGCACGTGGGGTTCGGTGGCGGGCCTGCTGTACTACACGGTCTGTTTTCTCGACCGCGTCGGGCTGGTCGGGACGCTGGTGATCACGGCCGCGGTCGGCTACCTCGCGGTGGCGTTCTGCGGCGAGGCGGAGTTTCGGCTCGGACGGAAGGACCCGGGCGAGGTGATCCTCGACGAGTTTATCGTGATGCCGCTCTGCTTCCTGGGCTGGCCGGCGCAGGTGGGACCGTTGCCCCGGTGGGCGGTGCTGCTGGCGGGTTTGGCGCTGTTCCGGCTGTTCGACATCCTCAAGCCGTTCGGCATCTCGAAACTTCAGGATCTGCCGGGCGGGTGGGGCGTGGTGATCGACGACGTCGCGGCCGCGCTGGCGGCCTGCGGGACGCTGCACCTCGTGGTGTGGATCTGGCGGATGAAGATGTGAGCGGGCGGACCGTGGGTTCGCCGAACGAACGTCGAACGCCGAACGCCGGACGTCGAACGCCGAAGTTTGCCACGAAGGGCACGAAGGACACGAAGCTGGGCTTGGCGTCTTCGCGGGCTCAGCGGCCTTGGCGGTAAGACAGGCCTAGATCCCGATTTGGTTTACCGCGAAGACCGCTACGGTCGCGAAGACACGGAATCGGGCTTCGTGGGCTTGGTGTCCTTGGTGGCGAAACCAGACTCAGACGTAACCCTGCATCACTTCTTGCCGCCGCGGACGGCGAATTCGATGCGCACGCTGCCGTTGACGCCGAGCTCGGTGCCGTCGGGACCGTGGACGGCGCGGCCGCCGAAGATCACCAGGAGATGCGTGCGGGACTTGGCCTCGGGGGTCTTGGTCAGCGGGATGATAATGTCGGGCCGGAACGAGAAGACGTGGTGGTTCTCGTCGGACAGCAGCGCGGACGAGCTCCAGTTGCCGGTGAGGGCGACGCGGAACCGGGTGTAGTCCCGGGTCACGCCGGCGGTCAGGGTGTTGGAGTTCGTGTGGAGCTGGTTGCGGCCGAAGTTGGGCGCGAGCGGCGAGTGCGAGACGAAGTTGGCGCTGAGGCTGGTGTAGCCGATGACCTTGAGCTGCTCGCTGAGGACCTTGGAGAACGAAAGGTACGGCACCAGGTGACGGTGGCCGTCGGTCAGCTCCGCGGGCGGATGGTCGAGCGGCGACTCGAAGTCGGTGCCGACGCTCCAGCCGATCGGATGCTGGGACGAGATGACCTCGTCGTACTTGAGGCCGACTCGCCCCTTGGAGAACCCGTAGCC
>DAOQKI010000027.1:0-38173 GCA_035334485.1 Opitutaceae bacterium | reverse complement strand
CGCGACATGCCGAGGCAGGTCTGCGTGAGGTCGTTCGTGCCGAAGCTGAAGAACTCGGCGGTCTGCGCGATCTCGTCGGCGGTCAGGGCGCCGCGCGGGATCTCGATCATGGTGCCGACGGCGTAGTTGAGCTTCACCTTGCGCTCGGCCTGCACCTTGGCGGCGACCTCGTGCACCAGGGTGACCTGGAGATCGAGCTCCTTCTTGAAGCCGACGAGCGGGATCATGATCTCCGGCACGGCCTTGATGCCGGCGGCCTTCGCCTCGGCGGCGGCCTCGAACACGGCGCGCGCCTGCATGGCGGTGATCTCGGGATACTTGATGCCGAGACGGCAGCCGCGGAAGCCGAGCATCGGGTTGAACTCATGGAGCTCATGGACGCGGTGCTCGATCCGCTCGACCGGGATGCCGAGCTTCTTGGCGAGGTCGGCCTGCTGCTCGGGCGTGTTCGGGAGGAACTCGTGGAGCGGCGGGTCGAGGAAGCGGATCGTCGCCGGGAAGCCCTTCAGGGCCTTGAAGATCCCGAGGAAGTCCGCCCGCTGGTAGGGCAGCAGCTTGGCCAGCGCGGCCTCGCGGCCCTCGAGCGTGTCGGCGAGGATCATCTCGCGCATCGCGTCGATGCGGTTGCCCTCGAAGAACATGTGCTCGGTGCGGGTCAGGCCGATGCCGACGGCGCCGAAGGCGACCGCGATGCGGGCCTGCTCCGGGGTGTCGGCGTTGGTGCGGACGGACAGGCGGGTGGCCTGCGCGCACCACTTCATGAGCTGGGTGTAGCTCTTGAACTTCTCGGTGGCCTGCGCGTTCTCGTCACCGTTGACGAGGCCGGCGATGATCTCGGACGGGGCCGTCTTGATCTGGCCGGCGTAGACCGTGCCGGATGTGCCGTCGATCGAGAGGTAGTCGCCCTCGTTGAACACCTGGTTGGAGATCGTGGCGGTCTTCTTCTCGTAGTCGATCACGACGCCGGAGGCGCCGCAGACGCAGACCTTGCCCATCTGGCGGGCGACGAGCGCCGCGTGCGACGAGACGCCGCCGCGGGCGGTGAGGATGCCCTCGGCCGCGATCATGCCGCGGAGATCCTCGGGGGAGGTCTCGATGCGGACCAGCAGCACCTTCTCGCCCTTGGCCGCGGCCTGGACGGCGCGGTCGGCGTTGAAGTAGACGCGGCCGGTGGCGGCGCCGGGGCCGGCGGGGAGGCCGGTGGCGATCGCCGCGGCCTTCTTCACCTCGGCCTGGTCGAAGATCGGCGCGAGCAGCTGCTCGAGCTGGTCGGCCGGGTTGCGGAGCACCGCGGTCTTCCAGTCGATGAGCTTCTCCTTGACCATATCCATGGAGAACTTGAGCGCGGCGGCGGCGGTGCGCTTGCCGTTGCGCGTCTGGAGCATGAACAGCTTGCCGTCCTGGATCGTGAACTCGATGTCCTGCACGTCCTTGAAATGCTGCTCGAGGATCTGGCGGACCTTCAGGAGCTGCTCATAGGCGGCGGGCAGGTGGTTCTTGAGCTGGAGGACGGGCTCGGGCGTGCGAACGCCGGCGACGACGTCCTCACCCTGGGCGTTGATCAGGAACTCGCCGTAGAACTCGTTGACGCCGTTGGCCGGGTTGCGGGTGAACGCGACGCCGGAGCCGGAGTTGTCACCGGTGTTGCCGAACACCATGGCCTGGACGTTGACGGCGGTGCCCCACTCGGTGGGGATGTTGTACTTGCGGCGGTAGACGATCGCGCGGTCGTTCATCCACGAGCCGAACACAGCGCCGGCGGCGCCGCGCAGCTGCTCCCACGGGTCGTTGGGGAACACGTGGCCGGTGCGCTCCTTGACGAGCGCCTTGAAGCGGGAGACGAGCTCCTGCTGGTCCTCGGCGGTGAGCTTGGAGTCCTCGATGTTGCCGTGGTAGCGCTCGTGCTTGAGCTGGTGGATCACGGTCTCGAACGGCTCATGGTCCTCGTTCTCGCGCTTCTGCACGCCGAGCACGACGTCGCCGTACATCTGGATGAAGCGGCGGTAGCAGTCCCACGCGAAGCGCGCGTTGCCGGTGGCCTTCTCGAGCGCGACGACGGTCTGGTCGTTGAGGCCGAGGTTGAGGATGGTGTCCATCATGCCCGGCATGGAGTCGCGGGCGCCGGAGCGGACGGCGACGAGGAGCGGGGTGCCGTCGGTGGCGCCGAACTTCGTGCCCATGATCTTCTCCATGTTGGCGACGCCGGCCGCCATCTGGGCCTGGAGCTCCTTCGGGTAGGTCTTCTTGTGCTGGTAGAAGTAGGTGCAGACCTCGGTCGTGATGGTGAAGCCCGGGGGCACCGGGAGACCTATGCGCGTCATCTCCGCCAGGTTCGCGCCCTTGCCGCCCAGCAGCGGCTTCATGCCGCCGTGGCCGTCGGCCTTGCCGGCGCCCCACGTGTAGACGTATTTGTGCGCCTTGGCGGCGGGTTTCTTGCCGGAGGACTTCGCCTTCGCGGCTGACTTTTTCACTTTGGATTTAGCGGCCATGGATGGGTGGATTTCTGGGATTGAAAAACAACGCGCTGCGCAGGAGCGCAGAGACCTTTTGGATAGATTGGCCGCCAAGGCTGTCAACCGCGCAGCCTTGGCGGACGCGCACTATTCGAGTCGCGCTGCTAAACCGCGGCCACCCGAAGGGTTCCGGACGGTCCGGATCGGCTGTATTTTCAGGGTCACCCGGTCCCGTATCCTGCTCTGTGCCCCGGGGTAGGAACCCGCCGGACAGCAAAAAGGCCGGCACCTGGGTGCCGGCCAATAAGTTGGACCGATGAGGGTGGTCCCGGGCCTTATTTCTTCGCCGCGGCGCGCTGCGCCTTGAAGACCACCCGGAACATCTGCAGCGCCAGCCAGAACACGCCGGTCATGCAGGCCGAGCCCAGCGCCGACCACAGGTGCACCATCTTCACGTCGCTCGACGGGACGTGCGACTCGAGCACCGTGAACATGTAGGCGAAAAACAGCGCCACCAGCACGAAGTCGACGGCAAGGCTGGCGGGTGTGACGTGGCGGGTTTCAGACTGGGCCATAGGAAGACGCCTAGGGAGAGCGGGAAGGCCGCCGTTGTCCATGGAAAACTGTGCGCGGGACGGGGGCCGGGGGACGGTGGACAGTGGGCGGTGGACAGTGGGCGGTGCGAAATTCGGAATCCGGGAGTCGAATTTCGCGCGGTCGGTGAGGTGCCTTGTCCCCGAGGCGGGGATATCTCCGGCTCGACTCGAACTCCGAACTCCGAATTACGAACTCCGCCGCGCCGAAGGCGCGGCTAGTCCAGCGTTTTCGGGATCGCAGCGGTCAGGTTCTCGGGCGCGCCGTTCGTGACGACCACATTGTCCTCGATCCGTACGCCGCCGAGGTGCAGGTGCTGCTCGGCCAGGGTCCAGTTCACGCAGTCGCGGTGTCGCTCGCGGCGCGCCGGGTCGTTCAGTAGCGGCGGGATGAAGTACAGGCCGGGCTCCACCGTGACGACGTAGCCCGCCTGCAACGGCAGGTCCAGGCGCAGGGTGGCGAGGCTGGCGCGGGTGGACTTGGCGCGGCCAGGCTCCTGGCCGCTGCCGTCGCGCACGCCGAGGCCGACCATGTGGCCGAGGCCGTGCGGGAAGAACAGCGTGTGCGCCTCCTGCTCGACCAGCGATTCCGGCCGGCCGCGCATCACGCCCATCGCGACGAGGCCGCCAACCATCTCGACCGCCGCCGCGAGATGCAGCTCGCGCCACTCGGCGCCGACCACGCAGCGCGCCAGCGCCCGCTGCTCGGCCTCGAGCACGATCTGGTACAGGTCGCGCTGGAACGCGCTCGGCTTACCCACGACGTACGTGCGGGTCACGTCCGTCATGTACCGGTTGATCTCCGCGCCGGCGTCGACCAGCACGAACTCGCCGTCGCGCGCCGCGCGGTGGCTCGGCGGGAAGTGGAGCACGGCGGCGTTCGGGCCGGTGCCGATGATGGTGTCGTAGCCGGTCCGCGTGGCGCCGTGGCGGAAGAACTCCGCCTCCAGCTCGACCTGGAGCGCACGCTCGGTGGCGCCGGGACGGAGCTCGGCCTTCAGCTTCGCAAAGCCCGCGGCGGTGGCGACCGCGGTGCGGCGGATGAGCGCGAGCTCGGCCGCGTCCTTCACGCGGCGGCCGTGGTGAAAACGCTGCAGCGCGCGCGAGGTGGCCTCGGCATCGGCGGTCACGCCGCGCACCGGGGCTCCGAGCATGGCGATCGGGCGGCCGCGACGGGCCTCCAGCCACGGGCCGAGCCCGCTGATCGGCTCGCCCGGCGGCTGCGCGCGGCCTTCCCAGACCCGCTCGCCCTCGGTGACAGCTGGCACAAACGACACCCAGCCGTCACGTTCGCCCTGGCGGGGGTCGAAGGCCACCACGCCGCCCGGACATTCCAGTTCGGCGAGGTAGTAATACTCGGCGTGGGCGCGAAACGGGTAGTGCTGGTCGGAGCGCTCCGGCAGCGGCACGGGTTCGCCGGCGCCGACCAGGAGCAGGGCGTCGTCCAGCTGCAGGGCGGCCGCCATCCGGGCGCGGCGTTCGGGGAGGGCAGGGGTCATGGCGTCGTGGCGCACCCTGCACCGGTGGGGCGAGGCACGCAAAAACTAAAACCATGCCACGTTGAGCGGGCGGGGCGAACGAATCCGCGCTGAAATTTCTTTCCCCGCCGCGCGAATTCCCAACTCCGTACTTGGCGGCGCCGGAGCGGCTCCGCCATTGTGGCCCATCGCTTTCGTCCGGGGTTTCTCCCCGCCATGACCCTCCTCACCCCCGCCTCGCCTCGCGTCGAGTCCCGTCACCTTCGGGTGGCGCCCGCGTGCCGCGCGGCCTGATTCTCCCCAATGAAAAAGATCCGTCTCGGATTCATCGGCACCGGCAACATGGGACAGATGGCGCACCTGCGCAATTATCTGTCCCTCCCCAACTGCGAGGTCGTCGCGCTCGCCGAGTTGCGGCCCCAGCTCGCGGCGCTGGTGGGGACCCGGCACGGGATCCCGGAGGTGTACCACGACCACCATGAGCTCCTGGCGAAGGCCAACGTCGACGCCTACGTGATGATCCAGCCGTTCTGGATCCACGGCGGCCTGCTGCCCGACGTGCTCGTGAAGGGGAAGCCGATCATGATCGAGAAGCCGCTCGCGCACAGCGTGGAGATCTGTCGCCGCATGACGGAGCTCTCGGCCCAGCACCGCGCGCCCATCTACGTCGCCTACCACAAGCGCAGCGACCTCGCATCGGTTGCCGCCGCGGAGAAGGTTCGCGAGTGGAAGGCCTCCGGCAAGTTCGGCGAGCTCCGCTACATCCGCGTCACGATGCCGCCGGGCAAGTGGGACGCCGAGGGCTTCTCGAACCGGATCACCACCGAGGAGAAATATCCCGAGATCCAGAACGACCCGCCGCCGGAGGGCTTCACCAAGGAGGACGCGCACCAGAATTTCCTCCTGGTGAATTTCTACATCCACCAGATCAACCTCGTCCGCTACCTCCTTGGCGAGGACTACACCGTCACCGCCGCCGACGCGAATGGCCGGTACTTCGGCCTGCGCTCGGCGAGCGGCGTCTCGGGCATCCTCGAGATGGCGCCGTACCACACCACGCTGGACTGGCAGGAGTCCGCGCTGGTCGGCTTCGACAAGGGCTACCTCAAGCTCGACCTGCCCGCGCCGATGGTGCTCGACCGGCCCGGCCAGCTCACCGTGTTCGAGGACCTCGGCGGCACCGAGACCCCGAAGGCGATCACGCCGGTCTTCGCCCCGTGGCATGCGATGCGCTCGCAGGCCGCCAACTTCCTCCGCGCCGTTGCCGGCGAGGCGACGCCGCTCTGCACCGCGGTCGACGCGACCAAGGACCTTGAGGTCGCCCGCGACTTCCTCCGCCTCCAGCAGAAGGGCGGCGGCATCAAGCTGAGCTTCTAGTGCGGCCCGCGCCGCCGCGGGCCGGGTGCCTTCACCCCGCCCGCCGCGGCCGCGAGTCGCTGGGTGCCTCCGCTTCCTGGAAGCGTCGCCCCTTACACCGATACCTCTTACGCTCTTACCCCTCTCACCCTTATCCCGATCCCAGTGTCATGAACATCCAACGCCTTGGCCTGAACACGGTCTCGCTGAAATTCACCAAGCTCGAGGAGGTCGCCGCCGCGTGCGCCTCCGCGGGTTTCCGCACCATCGAGGTGCCCCTGAACCAGCTGCATCCCGAGCTGAAGCAGGGCATGTCGCCGGCCCAGGCCCGCGCCATCATCGAGGGGCACGGCCTGCGCGTGACCGGCGGCTTCAATCTCAACCTCATCGGGCTCGGCCAGCCGGCCGAGCGTGCCACCAACCATGACGAGCACGTCAAGAACGCGGAGCTCATCGCCGCGCTCGGCGGCACCATGATGGTGGTCGGCACCGACTACATCAACTGGCCCGCGGCCAAGGACGAGCCGGACGTCATCGGCAAGATGGCCGCCGCCGCCAAGAACGTGGCCGACCGGATCCGCCCGCTGGGCATCACGTTGGCGATCGAGTTCAACTGGGGCATGGTCAAGACGCTCCACGCCATCATCGAGATCGCGAAGCGCTCCGGCGCCCCGAACGTGGGCGTGCTCTTTGATCCCGCGCACTATCACAGCACCCCGACGAAGACGGAGCACATCAACGCCGACACCATCGGCTGGATCAAGCACGTGCACGTCGACAACATGCCGGCGACGCCGGCGGAGACGACCGACTGCAACACGGCGCGCCTGCTGCCGGGCGACCCGCGCGGCTGCTACGACCTCGTCGAGCTGTTCGGCCGGTTCGAGCGCCTCGGCTACCGCGGCCAGTACGCGATCGAGATGTTCAACGACGAGCTGTGGGCGCTGCCGCCGGCCGAGGCCGCGAAGCGAATGTTCGACGCGATGCAGAAGGTCTTTTCGAAACTCCCATGAGCACCCCCGCCCGCACCCGCACCGGTGGCTTCGCCATCGGCCTCCGCCTCACCGGCGAATTCGCCAAGGTCCCCGTCGCCGACACGGCGAAGTGGGCCGCGGCCCAGGGCTTTGGCTGCGTCGACATCTGGGCGAACCACGTCGGCGACATCGCCGCGTGGAAGCAGGGCGGCCTGGCCGTCGGCACGATCGACCTCTTCGGGCCCGAGTGGTCCGGGATGCTCTCGGCCGACGCCGGCAAGCGCCGCGCCACGGTCGCGCTCGCCCAGCAGAACATCCGCGCCGCCGCGGCGGCCGGGGCGAAGCTGTTCTTCATCGTGATGCTCGCCGAGGACGAGAAGCTCCCGCGCCGCGACACGTTCCGCTACATGGTCGAGACCTACGGCCAGCTCCGCGACGTGCTGAAGGTGACGAACACCAAGCTCTCGGTCGAGGGCTGGCCCGGCTGCAACGCGCAGTGCTGCAATCCCGAGTCCTACCGCGCGTTCCTGAAGGAGATGAACTCGCCGCAGTACGGCATCAACTTCGACCCCTCGCACCTGATCCGCATGGGCATCGACCCGGTGCGCTTCGTCAAGGAGTTCGCGCCGCACGTCGTGCACGTGCACGGGAAGGACACGACGTTCGACGAGGAGCGGGTCTACAACATCGGCCTCGAGCAGGCCGGCGTGTTCGCCGAGGGGCTGCCCTACGGCGGCTACGCCTGGCGCTACACCATCCCCGGCGCCGGCCGCGCGCCCTGGACCCAGCTCCTCACGACGCTGAAGTCCGCGGGCTTCAACGGCTACGTCTCGATCGAGCTCGAGGACATGAACTACAACGGCACCCTCGAAGGCGAACGCCGCGGCTTCCTCGCCTCGCGCGATTTCCTGCAGACGGTGTAGCGCGCGCGGCGCGCGCGTTGAAGGTTGATGGTTGAAAGTTGAGGGTCGGGCGCCCCACAGGGCCGGCGCCCGAACTCCGTCCTTCGACGTCCGGCGTTCGATGTCCGATGTTCGATGTTCGTTTTCCGGTGTTCCCCAGCTCAGCGCCTTGAGCGTCAAACGTTGAACGTCGAACGTTGAGCGTTCCTCCCGCAATCATAGAGGCTTGTCGCCCGTCCGCGTTCCCGCACGATCACCGCGTGCCCCGCGCCTCTTTGTCCGTGTTGCTCGGCCTGCTGCTGTCCTGGTGCGGCCCGGCTGCGCTCGCGGCGGGCGAGACGGACCTGACCGCGGCCTGGACGCTCGTGGCGCGACACCTCCCGGCGGACGCGCAGGCGCAATTGCCGCGGGGAAAGTCCCCGGACCGTGAGACCGCGCTGGCCGCCGCGGTGGTACGGATGGACAGCCAGCCCGTCACCGACGAGAAGCTCCAGTCGGTCGTCACGGTCCTGGCGGATCTCGCGCACGGCGACGACGAGGTGGCCCAGATCGCCGGCTACCTCGCCGGCCGAATCTACCAGGTTCATTTCTTCCAGCCGGACCCGGTCCGCGCCGCGCAGGCGTACGACGAGGTCGCGCGGCGGCATCCCGGCACGTACTGGGCGCAGCTGGCGCTCGTGAAGCTGGCCGTGCTCGACCTGTACCTGCTGCCGCAGCCGGCCGCGCCGGCGGAACGCATCGCGGCGGCGGAGGCGCTGCTGCCGCGCGTGACGGATCCCGCGCTCCTCCGCGACCTGCACCTCGTGCTGGGCCGCGGCCGGCTCTTCCACCAGCAGCCCGGGGTGTTGCCTCATCTGCTGGCCGCGGACCAGATCGGCGGGCTGACCGGCGTGCTGCGCGCGGACCTCCAGCTGCAGATCGCAGAACTGTCGCGGCGCGCGGGCGACGAGGCGACGGCCCGGCGGTACTTCGAGACCTTCCTCGCCGAGAACGAGGTCGACCCGCGCGTCTACGCGGTGCGGGTGAAGCTGGCGTCGCTCGCGAAAGGAGCGGCCCCATGAGGCGCGCGGTTTTCCTGCGGGGCCTGCTGCTGCTGGTCGTGGCCTACGGCGCGGCCTCGTACTGGGTGTTCACGCGCTCGGCGCCGCTGGTGTCGGCGCGGCCCGTGACCCTGCGGTTTGCGCACTGGCAGATCGAGCGCGGGCCGCCGGACGGCCTGGCGGCGGTGATCCGGCGGTACGAGGAACTCCACCCGCGGGTGCACGTCGAGCAGGTGGCGGTGCCCAGCGCGCTCTACCGGCAGTGGCTGCGGACGAACCTGACGGGCGGGACGGCGACGGACATCCTCGAGTTCGCGTATTTCATCGGCGGGGTGGATGACGTGCCGGCGCGGTACTTTGAGCCGTTGACGCGGTACATGGACCAGCCGAACCCGTACAACCGCGGCACCGTGCTCGAGCGGACGCCGTGGCGGCTGACGTTTGCGGACGGTCTCTTCCTGATGGTCGGGCAGAGCCCGGAGGTCGGGCAGATCTACGGCGTGACCCTGTCGCAGGGCAGCTCCCGCTTCTTCTGCAACCGCGAGCTGCTGCGCCAGATCACGGGCCGCACCGACCCGCCGCGGGACTTCGTCGCGTTCCGGGCGCTGTGCGCGCAGGTGGCCGAATACGCGCGGCGCACGGGCCGGACGGTGCGGCCGCTCGCCGGCTCGCGGAGCAATGCGCGGTGGCTGATGGAAATGCTGATGCAGGGGTGCGTGACGGGGCTGAACCTCGAGCTCGACCGCGACGGCCTGCTCAGCCGCAACGTCTCGCAGACAATGCAGGACTATTTGCAGGGCCGATGGACGGCGCGGCGGCCGGAGCTGCGCGCGGCCTACACGTTGATGCGGGAGGTCAGCCAGCAGATGCGTCCGGGCTTCGAGCAGCTGGGCCGCGACGACGCGATCCAGGAGTTCGTGCGGGGCGAGGCGCTGTTCATCTTCACGGGCTCGTACGACTCGACCAGCCTCGCGCGGCTCGCGCCGTTCCCGGTGGAACCGATGCACGTGCCGCAGCTGACGCGGGACGACCCGGTGGTCGGCCCGTACATCGAGGGCCCGTTCCTCGAGGGCCTGCTGGGCACCGGCATGGAGATGTACCTCAACAAGGACAGCCGGCACAAGGAGGAGGCGCTCGACTTCCTGCGGTTCCTGACGAGCTGGGAGGGCGGCCGGCTGTTCTCCGCGCACAGCGGCTGGCTGTCGGCGACCCGTGACGTGCCGGTGACGCCGGAACTCGAGGTGCAGCGCGGGACGCTCAACGGCTACTACACCGGGTCGTTCTACATGGGGCTGGGGGCCAACACGCTGCTGTCGTTCCAGCAACAGCAGCACCTGCTGCTCGGCCCGCAGGGCAGCGTGGACCGATTCATCGACGCGCTCGAGGCCGGGATGCGCGCGCAGACGACGGCGGACCTCCGCCTGGACCTGCGGGCGAAGCTGACCGGCGTCCGGTCGATCGACGCCGAGCTGGCGGCGGTCGCCTCGCTGGACCGCCTCGCCGGGGCCACGCCCGAGCGCGCGGTCCGGCGGCAGGCCCTGGCGGCGAACCAGACCCTGGCGGAGGCACGCGCGGCCGAGGCCGCCTGGGTGCTGGAGCATGCGGCGCCCTAGGGAAATTCGGTAGGGCCCTCAAGTTCGGCCGGGATTGGTCCGTAGGGCAGGGGCACCGGACGGTCGCGCGACTGTGGCCCGGGTGGTCCATCGTGGACTCGCCAAGGCACGCGGAAATGTGACCATCGCCGGGCTTCGCATGAACCTCCCCTTTTCGACCCTTCGCCAGCTGGCGGGCGTCAGCCTCCTGCTTTGCCTCGCCACGCCGGGCCTCCACGCCCAGGCGGGCGCGCCGTTTCTCACGGACGACCCGGGCACGCCGGGAGACGGCCACTGGGAGTTCAACCTCGTCTCGACCCACGAGCGCCGCGATGGCACGCAGGCGACCGCCTTCCCGATCTTCGACGTCTCCTACGGCCTCGGCGAGCGCTGCCAGCTGAACCTCGTCGTGACGCATCTCCGCCAGCATGACGACGGCGTGGAGGCCGAGTCCGGTCTCGCCAACTCGGTGTTCGGCGTGAAATGGCGGTTCTACGACGACCAGAAGTCCGGGATCTCGGCGGCGATCACGCCGACCCTGGAATTCCGCAACCCGGAATCGAACGCGGTGGAGCGGGGCTTGGCGGACGACGAGAACACGTTCGTGCTGCCCCTCGAGCTCCAGCGCGAGGTGGGCGGCTGGTGCTTCAACGCCGAGATCGGCGTGATCCGTCCCAGCAAGTCCGAGTCGGGCTGGCTGTACGGCGTCGTGGTCGGCCACCCGCTCGGCGAGCGGGTCGAGGCCGGCGTCGAGCTGCACGGCGAGGCGGGCCGCGGCTTCTCGCGCACGACGCTCGCGGTCAACGCCGGCTTCCGGTTCAAGCTCACCGAGAATCTCAATCTCCTCACCGCGGTCGGCCGCGAGCTGCACAACCACTTCGACGCCCGCGCCACGCTGCTGACCTTCGTCGCGATCCAGTGGACGCGATGATCCGCACTTGAGCGTTGCCCGGACGCGGCCGGGCGTTGAGCGTCGCGGGCAACCACCCCCGCGCCATTACGCCCCCCGCTGAACCCTCACCCGCCCCGTCCCGTCCTGCCCGCAGCTGGCAGGCCGGGACCCTGACCTACACCACCGGCGGGCTCGTCGGTCTCTTCTTCTGGCTGCTCGGCGGCGACTTCGGGTTCAACCTGAAGGAGCGCTCGGTGCCGGTGACGCTGCAGGTGCTCCTGCGGCAGTTCCACGTCTCGGACATGCTCACGGGCTTCCTGCTCGCGACGCTGCCGCAGCTGATCATCCTGCTCGTCGGCCCGGTGGTCGCGTACCGCAGCGACCGGCACCGCGGCAAGTGGGGGCGCCGCATCCCGTTCCTGCTCGTGCCCACGCCGGTGGCGGTGGTCTCGATGGTCGGGCTCGCGTACGGGCCGGCGCTGGGCCGCTGGGCGCACGCGGCGCTGGGTGCCTCGTCGCCGGGCGAGGGGACGTGCGTGGTGGCGACACTCGCGCTGTTCTGGGCGCTGTTCGAGCTGAGCGCGCTCGTCTGCAACCAGGTCCTCATCAGCCTCATCACCGACGTGGTGCCGGCGCCGGTCATCGGCCGGTTCTTCGGCCTCTTCCGCTTCGTGTCGCTGCTGGCGGGCATCCTCTTCAGCTATTTCGTCCTCGGTCACGTCGAGCAGCACTACACGATCGTCTTCCTCGTCATCGCCGCGATCTACGGCGTGAGCTTCACCGCGATGTGCTTCAAGGTGAAGGAGGGCGAGTATCCGCCGCCGCCCGCGCCGGCGGTGGCGCCCGGGACGGGCCTGCTGGTCCGCGGGCGGCAGTTCGTGGGTGGCATCCGGACCTACGCGCGGGACTGCTTCTCCGAGCCGTACTACCGGTGGTTCTTCGCCTCGTTCGCGCTCACGATGATGGCCGGCGTGCCGGCCAACCTCTTCACGCTCTACTTCGCGCGCTCGCTCGACCTGAGCATGGCCACGTACGGGAAGCTGTCGGCCATCCAGTTCGTGCTCTCGCTCGCGCAGGCCTACCCGATCGGCTGGCTGGCCGACCGCTTCCATCCGCTGCGCGTGACGCTGTTCGCGGTGATCCTGATCCTCGCGAGCAATCTCCTGGCCTTTTTCCTCGTGCGCGACGCGGTCTCGTACGGCGTGGCGATGGTGGTGTGCGGCTCGCTGTGGGGCTTCTATTACACGGCCTCGTCGGCGCTGCCCGCGGCGCTGCTGGCCCGCTCGCGGTTCGCGAGCCTCGACAGCGCCAAGGCGATGGCCGGGGCCCTGGGGCAGATGGTGATCGGCCCGATCGTCGGCTGGTCGCTCGACCTCCTGCACCACGAGTACCGCTACATGTACCTCTGGGCCGCCGGCCTCGCCCTCCTCGCGCTCGTCGCCACGCTCATGGTGTACCGCCGGTTCGAGCAATTCGGCGGAACCCAGCACTACGTCGCGCCAGAGTGACCGACGCCTTTGGCGCGCGGCCGCTCAGAACTCGTCGTAGGCGATCTGGGCGGGCGGGACGCCGAGGCTGGCCAGCATGCGGGTGCAGGCCTTGATCATCTGCGGCGGACCGCAGAGGTAGTACTCGACCGCCGCGGGCTGCGGGTGGTCGCGCAGGTACTGCGCCAGCACCACCTCGTGGATCAGCCCGGTCGGGCCGGTCCACTGGTCCTCGGGCAGCGGCGCCGACAGCGCGACGTGGAAGGTGAAGTTCGGGTGCGCCGCCGCGAGCGTCGCGAAATAGTCGTCGTAGAACAGCTCCTGCCGCGACCGCGCGCCGTACCAGTAGCTCACGCGCCGCTGGGTCCGCTCGCTCTCGAACAGGTGCGCCAGGTGCGAGCGCAGCGGCGCCATGCCCGCGCCGCCGCCGATGTACACGGCCTCGCGCTGTGTCGGCTTGAGGTGGAAGTCACCCGCGGGTCCGACCGCCGTGACGACGTCGCCCGGCTTCAGGCTGAAGACGTAGGCCGAGCCCACGCCCGGCGGGCAGTCCTGTCCGGGCGGCGGCATCGCGATGCGGACGTTGAACCGCAGCACGCGCTCGGTGGCGGGATCGTTGGCGAACGAGTAGTTGTTGCGCCGGCCTGCGGCCGGATTGCGCGCCACCAGGTCGAACAGGTGCCACGCCTCCCACACGGCCGCGAACGGCGCGGGGATGTCGAGGTCGCGGAACCGGATTTCGCCGTAGGCCGGGATGTCGAGCTGCAGGTAGTCGCCGGGCGTGAAGGTGAAGTCACCGTCGAGCGGCTCGAGACAGAGTTCCTTGATGAAGGTGGCGACGCTGCGGTTTGAAACGACGCGGAAGCGGTGGGTCTGCGGCGCGCGCGAGCCGGTGCCGGCGGCGCGGGCGACGTTGAGGAAGAGTCGGCCGCGCCGGTCCTCGAGGGGATAGGTGGCGAGGCCGCGGCAGATGGGGGAGCGGGCCGGGGCGCCGTCGGACAGGCGGAAACGGCCGTTGTGCTTCGGGCACTCGAGCAGGCCGTGCTTCACGAGGCCGTCGCCCAGGTGCGTGTTGCCGTGGGTGCAGATGCCGTCCGTCGCGTACAGGCGGCCGTCGGTGTCGCGGCAGAGCGCGTAGGTCTTCCGCCCGTGGTCGAAGCGGATGACGTCCTCGCGCCCGAGGTCGAGCGCGGCGCAGACTTCCACCCAGCCGTCGGGATCGGGCGCGGCTTCGCCGGCGCTGAGGATCGGATTGGTGGGCCGCGTCTGCGGCGCCGGCAGGCGGCGCTTCACGTAGTAGCCCGGGTCCTTCGCCTGCCGCCTCACCGCCGGGATGATCTCGCGGTAGGCGGCGAGGATGCTGGGGTAGGGCTCGGGCGTGTCGGCCTTCACCGCCGCGTGCAGCTGCGGCAGCGCGTGGTAGGGCACCAGCGGGAACATGTGGTGCTCCACGTGGTAGTTCATGTTCCAGTAGAGGTACCGGTGCACCGCGTTCATGTAGACCGTCCGGCAGTTCAGCCGGTGGTCGAGGACGTTCTCCGCGAGGCCCGCGTGCTGGGTGAGTCCGTACATCACCATCAGCCACGAGCCGTAGAGGTTCGGCAGGCCCACGTAGAGCAGCGGCAGGAAGCTCCGCGTGTAGAGCGCGAGCGCGATGACGCCGGCGTAGATCGCGACGTAGATGCGGGCGCGGAAGTAGATCTTCGGAAACTCGCTTTCCGGGATGAAGGTCCGCTCGGCCGGCGACATCCGCCCGAGCGCGTGGTTCACGATCTGCCGGAAATAGGCCGGGTAGACCGGCAGGTTGAAGACACTCGCGACGAGCTTCCCTAGGTTGGCCGGACGCGGGACAAAGATCTCGGGGTCGCGGCCGACGATGATGGTGTCGCTGTGGTGGCGCGTGTGGCTCCAGCGCCAGAGCGTCGACTCGCGCATCACCATGAACGAGGCGATCTCGTACAGCGCGTTGTTCATCCAGTCGGTGCGGAAGGCCGTGCCGTGCTCCGATTCGTGCCAGCGCGAGTCGGACGTCGACGCGTACAGGGTGCCGTAGATGAAGAACGGGATCACGGCCCACCACGTGCCCCACAGGCGGTAGCCGAGGTAGCCGCTCGCGGCGATCAGCGCGAACCAGAGCAGGGTGTCGCGGATCGCCGGGCCGTTGCGGCGCTCGAGCAGGCGGCGCATCGTGGCCCGCGGCACCGGGCACTGGTACCACTCGGCCTCCGCCAGCCCTTGCTCGATGGCGGCGGCGGTGGTTTTTCCGGTCAGGCTGTAGTCTTGGAGGGCGGTCGGTCGGGGGGCCGTCTCGGTGGTCATGGGGTGGTTCAAAGGAGCGTGAAGGCGTAGGCCGTCCGGCGGCGCTGCGGCGTCCCGGGCCGCACGAGGATGTCGCCGAAGCCCGGCCGGTTCGTCGCGTCGGGATAGCCCTGGCACTCGACGCACAGGCCGGCGTGCGGGCCATACACGCGGCCCGACTTGCCGACCAGCGTGCCGTCGAGCGCCACGCCAGTGTAGAACTGCAGCCAGGCCTCGTCGGTCGTCACCGTCAGCTGCCGCCCGGACCGCGGCTCGGTGACCCGTGCGACAACCCGTCCACCCGGCGCGCCCAGTTCGTAGGTGTCGCCGTGCGCCTGGTAGAGGCTCGGCAGCGCGTCGCCGAGACGGCGCGGCACCCGGAAGTCGCCCGGCTGGCCCGCGACCGGCTGGCGCCGGCCCAGCAGCGTGAAGTGCTCGTCGGTGGGAATGACGGTGTCGGCGAGAATCTGGACCTCGTGGTCCGCGACGGAGCCGGAGCCCTCGCCCGCGAGGTTGAAGTAGCCGTGGTGCGCGAGGCTGATCGGGGTCGGGCGGTCCGCGGTGGCCTCGCTCTCGATGACCAGCACGTGGTCGGCGGTCCAGGTGTAGGTGACAGCCAGGTCCACGGTGCCGGGGTAGCCCTCCTCGCCGTCGGGGCTGTGGTAGCTCAGCCGAAGCGACGCGGCGCCGTCGGGCCGCGCCACGGGTTCGGCCTGCCACACGCGCCGGTCGAGCCCGACGAGGCCGCCGTGGAGGTGGTTCGGGCCGTTGTTGCGCGCGAGCGGGTAGGCGCGGCCCTCGACGAGGAGGCTGCCGTTGGTCACGCGCCCGGCGATGCGGCCGATGATCGCGCCGAAGTAGGGATGGCGGGCCACGTAGGCCGCGAGGGTGTCGAAGCCGAGCACGACGTCCGCGAGGCGGCCGTGGCGGTCCGGGACCGACAGCGTGCGCACGATGCCGCCCAGCGTGAGGATCTCGACCGAGGCGCCCGTCTTGTTCGACAGGGTCCAGGCGGTGACGGGCTCGCCGCTGGGCATCGTTCCGAAGGGGCGCGACTTCATGGGGTGGGACGGGCGCCGGCAGGGTTTGCCGGCGGCGACATTCCTGACTGACACGACCGGGCCCCGAGGGCAATGGCGGCGCGCGGTAATTTTCACCGAAATTCACTCGTACCGCCGTCGCGGCCCCGTAGTTTCGCGGCATCCCCGTCCCATGAAGGTCCCCGCCCTCCAGCGCCTGCGTGCCCGCCTCCAGGCCCGCCAGCCCGTCTACGGGATGTGGATCACGCTCGAGTCCCCGAGCATCTGCGAGATGGCGGTGGCGCTCGGGCTCGACTGGGTCGTGATCGATGCCGAGCACGGGCACCTCGACTGGAAGGAGATCATCGAGCACGTCCGGGCCACGGTCCGCAGCCAGACCGTCGCGCTGGTGCGCCTCGCCGAGAATTCCCCCGCGCTCATCAAGCGCGCCCTCGACATCGGCGCCGACGGCGTGGTGATCCCGTGGATCGAGACGCCGGCCCAGCTCGAGGCCGCCCTCAAGGCCGCGACCTATCCGCCGCGCGGGCTCCGCGGCATCGGCGCCGAGCGCGCCACGTGCTGGGGCCAGTGCTTCATCGAGCACACCGGCGAGGCCGACCAGAATGTCCTCGTCATCCCGATCATCGAGAGCGTCAAGGCGGTCCGGAACATCGACCAGCTCGCGCGCGTGCCCGGGGCCGACGTGTTTTTCTTCGGCCCGGCCGACCTCTCCGCCACCGCGGGTTTCCCGGGACAGTGGGAAGGCCCGGGCGTCGCCGGCCTGATCGAGCAGGCGAAGGACACGCTTCGCCGGGCCGGCAAGCACTGCGGCGTGATCGCCACCGACGAGGCCAATCTCAACCAGCGCCGCGAGCAGGGTTTCGCCATGCTCGGGGTGGGGCTCGACGGCAGCCTGCTGCTGCGGAGCCTGCACCGCATGCTCGCCTCGCAGGGACGCGACCGCGCCATCCGCGCGGGGTTCACGCTCGAGAACGACCCGGTTGCCGTCGCCAACGAGTCCGCGGCCAAGTGCGCGCCCGCCGAGATGCGGCCGGACCGCCCCGAGGTCATGAACGCCCGCGGCTCCGGTCCCCAGCTGGAGATCTGTCCCGGCGTGATGCTCGACGTGCAGGTCGGCGGGCACAACCAGGCGCGCCAGCTGACGACCGGGATCGTCACGTTCCAGCCGGGCGCGCAGCTGCCCTGTCACCGTCACACCTTCGCCGAGTCGATCACGTTGCTGCAGGGCCGCGCCCAAGTGGACGTCGAAGGCCGGGTCTACGAGGTCGGGCCGCTCGACAACGTCACGATCCCGCGCGGACTCGCGCACCGCGTGAACAACCTCTCGCGCACGCAGCCGGCGGTGTTCCATGTGGCGCTGGCGTCGGCGTCGCCGGACCGCGAGCTCGTGCACCAATTCTTCCCGAAGCGCACCATGCCGGAGGTCACGCAGACCCAGCCCGGCGGCGAGCGGGTCACCTTCATCCGCAAGGCCGCCCGGTACTCGCCGGGCAACAACGCGGGCTTCGTCGACTTCTTCAACGAGGAGCTCATCCCGGGCCTCGAGATGAGCGGCGGCTACGGGCTCTTCCAGCCGGGCGGCCGGCTGCCGGCGCACCTCCACGATTTCGACGAGTCGATCTGCATCGTCGAGGGCCGCGCGACCTGCGTCGTCGAGGGCCGCCGCTACGCGCTCGACCAGCTCGGCACCGCGCTCCAGCCGCGCGGCCGGATCCACTACTTCATCAACGAATCCACCGCCGCCATGGGCATGATCTGGGTCTACGCCGGACCCAAGCCCGAGCGGATCGTCGTCGCCGAGGAGTGCGCCACCGCCGCCGGCGTCGCGTGGGGCTCCTGAGGTTCGCGCCATGCCCGCGCCCTTCCACGTCAAGCTGACGGCCGACTTCTTCGACGCGGCGGGGCGCCCGAAGTACGAGGACATCGGCCTGTCGGTCCTGCAGGGCGCCGCCGGGATCAAGTACGACGCCTTCGCCGCGCACCGGCCCGAGATCGGCCCCGACCAGCTGGCCGGCGCCAACGGCGTCATCGTCCTCACCCCGAAGGTCACCGCGCAGTCCGTGTCCGCGTCCGCCGATCTGCTGGCCGTCGGCCGCTTCGGTGTCGGCTATGACTCGGTCGACGTGAAGTCCTGCACCGCCGCGGATGTCGTCGTGTACATCACCGCCGGCGCCGTGGACCGTCCCGTGGCCGAGGCAACCGTCGGCTGGATGATCGCACTGACGCATCACGTGAAGGTGAAGGATCGCCTCGTGCGCACTGGCGGGTGGGACACCCGCTCGCGCTACATGGGCGGGGAGCTCCGCGACCGCACGCTGGGCCTGATCGGGCTTGGCGGGATCGCCAAGGCGGTGCTCCAGCTGCTGGCCGGGTGGGGGATGAAGCCGCCCCTGGTGTTCGACCCATTCATCGACGCCGCAACCGCCGCGCGCGCGGGGGCGAGGCTCGTGTCGCTCGACGAGCTGCTGCGCGAGTCCGACTTCGTCTCGATCCACTGTCCCCTGACCGACCAGACGCGCGGCCTGATTGGCGCGGCGCAGCTCGCGCGGATGAAGCCGACGGCCTACCTCATCAACACGGCCCGCGGCGGCATCGTCGACGAGGCGGCGCTGTACGAGGCGCTGAAGTCCGGCCGGCTGGCGGGCGCGGCGCTGGATTGCTTCGCGGTGGAGCCGGTCGTGACGCCGCCGCCGCTGGCGGAACTGGACAACGTGCTGCTGGCGCCGCACTGCATCGCGTGGACGAACGAGTTGTTCCGCGACATCGGCCGCGCGGCCGCGCAGGGCATGGTGGACCTGGCGGCGGGCCGTCGTCCCCGCGGCGTGGTGAATCCCGAGGTGTTCGACCGGCCCGGCTTCCAGGCGAAGTGGCGCCGGCTCTGCGGCTGAACGAGCCGCGCCGATCCCAGTCCCTCTCATGAAGACGAAGGCGAAATCCCCGGCGGCCGGACGGCTGGCCGGCAAGGTGGCGTGGATCAGCGGTGCGACCTCCGGCATCGGCGAGGCCGCGGCGGAGCTGTTCGCGGCGGAGGGCGCCCGCGTGGCGATCGTCGGCCGCCGGCTCGCGCTCGGCCGGAAGATCGCGCAGCGCATCAACGCCCGCACCCCGGGCGCCGCGCTGGCGCTGGCCTGCGACGTGAGCGACGAGCGCGCGGTGGCGCGGTCGGTCGCGGCGACGGTGAAGCGTTTCGGCCGTCTCGACGTCGTGGTGAACAACGCCGGCATGGTCGAAATCGGTGACCTGCACACCTACACCGAGGCGCAGTGGGACCGCGTGATGGCGGTGAACGTCAAGTCGATGTTCTTCGCCTTCAAGCACGCGTTCCCGCACCTGAAGACGGCGCAGCGCGGCTACGTCGTGAACGTCGGCTCGATCAGCAGCTTCGTGGGCCAGGCGCGCACTCCCGTTTACACGACGACCAAACACGCGATCCTCGGCCTGACGCGATCCATCGCGCTCGACTACGCCGTCCACGGCATCCGGTGCAACTGCGTGTGCCCGGGCATCACGGAGACGCCGATGCTCTGGGAGCACCTGAACGTCCGACCCGACCCGCGCGCGGCGCTCAATGAGCGGCTGCAGCGCGTGGCGATGGGCGTGTCGCTGTCGCCGGCCGACGTGGCGAAGTCCCTGCTGTATTTCAGCTGCGAGGATTCGGCCGGCATCACCGGCACGTCGCTCACGATCGACTGCGGTTACCTTACCGCGGCGGAGTGGAATTGCTCCGGGCCAACCGCATTCCAAACCCCGGTGCGGTGAGGACCGCGAAAACGAGGGCCAAGGCATTTTTACAGGAGGTAACGGAGGGAACGGAGAGGGCGCTCGAAGACAGACCCACCAAATTAGCGAACATTAGCGAAGATTAGCGGTTCCTCCCCTCCGTTTCCTCCGTTACCTCCTGTGAGATTCACCCCATGAAAACCAAGTTTGCCTGCGCTGATTTCACGTTTCCGCTGCTGAGTCACGACGGGGCGCTCGATCTGATCGCGCTGCTGGGCTTCAAGGGCGTCGACCTCGGGCTCTTCGATGGCCGCTCGCACCTGTGGCCGTCGAATGAGTTCCGCTCGACCGCGCGCAACGCGCGGCGGCTGCGGCGCTCGCTGGCGGACCGGGGACTGGTGGCGGCGGACGTGTTCCTCCAGATGGCGCCGGATTTCACGCCGTTCGCGGTCAACCAGCCGGACGCCCGCCGGCGGCGCAAGGCCCGCGACTGGTTCCAGCACACGCTCGATTACGCGCTCGCGCTGGGGTGCCATCACGTGACGACCCTGCCGGGCGTCGAGTTCAAGGGTGAGCCGCGGGCGACGTCGCTCGCGCGCGCGGCGGACGAGCTGGCGTGGCGGGTGGAGCGCAGCCGCGAGGCCGGATTGGTCTTCGGCGTGGAGGCGCACGTGGGCTCGATCGTTGACACCCCGGAGAAGGCGCTGGACCTGGTGCGGCGGGTGCCGGGACTGACCCTGACGTTGGACTACACGCATTTCACGCGGGCGGGGATTCCCGACAAACGCGTGGAGCCGATGGTCCAGCATGCCACGCACGTCCACATGCGCGGGGCGTGCCGCGGCCGGCTCCAGTGCAATTTCCGGCAGAACACGATCGACTACCCGCGGATGCTGGCGGCCATGAAGCGCGCGGGCTATCGCGGCTGGATCGGCGTCGAGTACGTCTGGATCGACTGGGAGCACTGCAACGAGAGCGACAACGTCTCCGAGACCATCCTGATGCGCGACCACCTCCAGGCCGCAGCCGCCAAGCTCTAGGATTGGCGGCGTCGGTTGGTGATGGGGCGGCTATTTTCACCGCCAAGACCGCCAGGGTCGCGAAGGCCAATCCGGGTGGATTGAGCTTCGTGTGCTTCGCGATCTTGGCGGTAAAACCACCTCGCCGACTACCTGCGGGCAGTGCTGTGGCATAGGGGCTTGGCAAGTGGGGGCGGGGGCCTCAGGTTGGGCGGAGCATGCCGACTGTTCGTCCACCCGCTGTTGCGCTCCTCGAGATCCACTCGCTGGGGGCGGCGCTGGTGACGCTGGACCGGGTGGAGAAGTCCGCCGTCGTCGACGTGCTGCAGGCGGAGCTGAACGACAACTACGGGTTGTTCCTCAAGCTTACCGGCGACGCGGCGGCCGTGCGGATCGCGGTCGACACCGCGCGGTCCGTGACCGCGGAGATGCAGGCGGCCCTGACGGCGGAAGTGCTCGACTCTCCGGATGCGCAGGCTTGGACTGTGATCGAGGGCCCGCCGGAGTATCAGCCGCTTCTTCAACAGGAGGTAGTTTTTATCCCGGGACGCCGGGCTCGCACCATGGCCGACAAGAACGAAATCCCCGAGGCGCTGGGCCTCATTGAAACGCAGGGCTTCACCGCGGTGACCGCCGCGACCGACGCCGCCTGCAAGACCGCCGCGGTCCGCGTGATCGCGAAGGAGAAACTCGGCGGCGGCTACATCACCGTGATCGTCGCCGGCGACGTCGCCGCCGTGACCGCCGCCGTGGCCGCCGGCCGCGAGGCCGCGGAGCGGGTGGGGAAGGTCATCTCGTCGAACGTCATCCCGCGCCCCAGCGAGGGCGTCGGTCAAATCCTGACGCGGATCTAGCCGCGCCGAGGCGCGGCTGATTCCGGATTTTAGATTCCGGATTCCGGATTTGGGTTCTTGCCGCAAGAAGGCGCAGGAGGCGCAAGAAATCGCGGCTGGGGCACTCGGTGGACTCTTGCCGGCAGGCGCGGATGGTCTGGCTGTGTCTTCGGGCCTGACTTCTCTGCCTGTCATTCTGAGCGCAGCGAAGAATCCAGTAAGACCCGGTCGAAGCCCGCGGCGACGTCCAACTGGATTCTTTGCTGCGCTCAGAATGACAGACTAGGGCTTGTAGTGGCCAACAAGGCCTGTCCCCTGGAGTACACAAGCCAGATCGCCCTGCGCCTTATGCGCCTTCTTGCGGCCACCCCAAGAGCGAATAAGCGAAATCCGGAACTCGAATTTCGAATTTCAGACTTCGAATTTCCCCGCGTCCGCGGGAGTTATTTCTTCAGAAACGGCGCGAACAGGTCGATCGGCACGGGCAGGAACGTGGTCGTGTTGTGCTCGCTCGAGATCTCGCGCATCGTCTGGAGGAAGCGGAGCTGCAGGGCGATCGGCTGGGAATTGATCATGGTTGCGGCCTGGACCAGTTTCTCGGCGGCCTGGAACTCGCCCTCGGCGTTGATGATCTTCGCGCGGCGCTCGCGTTCGCTCTCGGCCTGCTTTGCCATGCTGCGCTTCATGTCGTCGGGCAGCACCACGTCCTTCACCTCGACCGCCGTCACCTTCACGCCCCACGGGTCCGTGTGACGGTCGATGAACTCCTGCAGCGTCTGGTTGATCTTGTCGCGGCGCGCCAGCAGGTCGTCCAGCTCCGCCTGGCCGATCACGCTGCGAAGCGTCGTCTGGGCGATGAGCGAGGATGCCTTGAGGTAGTCCTCGACCTTCACCACCGCGGCCTCCGGGTCGACGACGCGGAAATACACCACGGCGTCCACCGTCACGGGCACGTTGTCCCGCGTCATCATCTCCTGCTTCGGCACGTCGATCGTCACGACGCGGAGGTCCATCCGGACCATCCGGTCGACGACGGGGATCAGCAGCACGATGCCCGGGCCCTTCGCCCGGAGCAGCTTGCCGAGGCGGAACACGACGCCGCGCTCGTACTCGCGCAGGATGCGGACCGCGCTCGGCAGCACGAGGGTCGCGAGGACGATCAGCGGGATCAGCCACGACAGGACATCCATCCAGGTTTGCATGCTCATGGGGCCTCCGGAGTTTGGGGTTTCACCAGCAAAGTCAGACCGCGCCGGCCGATCACGGTCACCGGCTCGCCCGCAGGCACCGGTGTCGGGCACCGCGCGCTCCACTGCTCGCCTTCGATGCGCACCGTGCCGGCCTCGGGGCCGATCGGCGTCAGCGCCGGCACCACCTGGCCGAGCATCGTCTCGTGGCCGGCCTTCACCGGCAGCCGCTGCGCGCGGAGCCCGGCGCCGGCCACGAAGAGGAAGAACAGCGCCGTGATCACCGTGGCCGGCACGATCGCCAGCAGCGGCAGGCGAAACGCCGGCGGCGCCGGGTCGAACAGCATCAGCGAGCCGAGGAAGAACGCGATGATGCCGCCGACGGTCAGCACGCCATGCGTGGCGGCGAACAGGTCGGCGACGAACAGGCCCACCGCGAGGAGGATGAGCGCGACGCCCGCGACGTTCACCGGCAGCACCGTGCCCATGTAGAGGGCGAGCACGAGGGCGATGGCGCCGGCGACGCCGGGGAAGATGGCGCCCGGGTTGCTGAGCTCGCTGATGATCCCGTAGATCGCGACGAGCATCAGGACGAACATCACCTCCGGCCGCCAGAGCACGTGGAAGACCCGCTCGCGGGTGAGCATCTCGAGCCGCTCGACCGTCGCCTGGGCCGTGCGGAGGTGGTGGCCGCCGGCGCTGCGGCCGTCGAGCTGGCGGAGCAGGTCGGGGAGGTCGCGCGCCAGCAGGTCGATGACGCGGAGGTCGAGCGCCCGCTCCGCCGTGATGCTCGCGCTGTCGCGCACCGCGGCGCGCGCCCACTCGGCATTGCGGCCGCGCTTGTCGGCAATCGCCTCGATGTAGCTCACGGCGAAATTCTCCAGCTTCTTGGTCATGACCTCGTCGGGCCGCTCGTTGCCGCCGAGACCTCCGAGTTCCACGGGATGCGCGGCGCCGATGCTGGTGTTCGGGGCCATCGCGGCGACCTCGGCCGCGAGGGTGAGGAAACACCCCGCGCTGCCGGCGTTGGCGCCGGAGGGCGTGACGTAGATCACGACCGGCACGGGCGAGGCGTAGAAGGCCTGGACGATCTGCTTGGTCGACTCGAGCAGGCCGCCGGGGGTGTCGAGCTCGATGACGAGGCACTCGGACTGCCGGGCGGCGGCGGTGGCGATCGCCCGGGACACGAACTCGGCGGTGGCGGGCCCGATCGGGCCGTTGAGCGAGATGACTGTGACGCGGCCCGGCGGCGCGCTGAGAGTGACCTCCTGGGCGGGGAGCGTCAGGCCAAGGAGCACTCCGAACGAACAGGCTGTCAGCCAGCCTCTCATCCTGCGGACAGGATGCCGCCGGTCGCGCGCGATGGCAAATCCCAAGGCCGCGCCGGGGCAAACTACGCGGCCGCCTAATGTGCCGCATCCCCGGGCCGAATGTCCGGCGGCGCATTTCGGCGTTGCCCGGCGGGTGGCGGGGAGGGGATGGTGCCGGCCGATGCCGTCGCCGTCGTCCAGTACCGTCCCGTCCGCTGGGTCCCGCCGGCTCGAGTGGGCCGCGGTGGCCGGCGCGACGCTGCTGGTCGTGGCGATGAAACCCTGGGCGCTGTCGCATCCGCAGCTCTGGGCGGAGGACGGCTCGGTGCACCTGCTCGACAACGAGGCGCACGGCCTCGGGGCGCTGCTGCTGCCGTACCGCGGCTACCTGCACACCCTGCCGCGGCTGCTGGCGTGGCTAGCGGGCGCGACCACCGACGTCGCGCAGTGGCCTCTATTCTACACCCTCGCGGCGCTGGGCGTGGCGGTGGCGCTGTTCGCCCGGATGACCTCGCCGCGCCTCGTGCTCCCGGGCAAGCCGTGGCTCATCCTGGGCTTCGTGCTGGTGGCGAACGCCGGCGAGACCTTTCTTAACCTCACGAACCTGCACTGGCTCACGGCGTTCTTCCTCGTGCAGCAGACGCTAATCGCGCCGGCGCGTACGCCGGGCCAGTGGCTGCGGGACCTCGGGATTCTTGTGGTGATCGGGCTGACGGGCCCGTTCGTCATCGTGTTCCTGCCGCTGTTCGTCCTGCGCTGGGTGCGGGAGCGCGACCGCTATTCCGGCGTCGTGCTGGCGGTGGCGGCGGCGTTGGCGCTGCTGCAGGCCTCGCTCGTGGCGACCACCGGGCCGCGATTCGAACCGCAGGAGCACGCGCTGAATCCCGGATCGCTGATCCACGTCCTCGGCATCCGCCTGATCGCGTGGCCGCTGCTCGGCCCGAAGCTCGCGCTCCTGTTGCCGGCGCCCGTGCCCGCGCTGTTGTTGGCGGTTGGGTTGGCGGGAGTGGGCTGGTGGGTGATGCGCCCGGATCCGGCGCGGGCGCAGCGGCTGACGCTCGCGCTGGCGTTCGTGCTGATCGCCGGGGCGTGCATCTACCGGCTGCGGCCGGACACGTGGACCTTCGTGGAACTCGAGAACGGTGACAGCTACTTCTACGTGCCGCGGCTGCTGCTGGCGTGGCTGGTGATCATGGCGGGCGTGACCGCGACCGGCGTGACGGCGTGGGTGCTGCGGGGCGCGGGCCTGCTGGCCGTGCTGCTCAATCTGGGCGGATTCGTGAAGGAGACACCGCCGGATTATCACTGGCTGGAACAGTGCGGTGCGATCCGGCGCGGCGAGCCGGCCGACTTGGCGATCCTGCCGCAGGGCTGGATCCTGCATTATCCCGGCCGGATGGTGTACGGCACGGTTGGGCCCGGCTGGTACGACGAGGAAAGCAACGGCCGGCGGACGTGGCGGTGGGCCGCGGGACCGGCGACGCTGAGGCTGGTGGTGCGCGAATCGCATCCGGTGACGGTGCGGGTGCGGCTGACGCTGCATGCCCGGCAGAGTGAGACGGTCACGGTGCGCCTCGCGGGAAAGACCGTGGGAACCCTGCCGCTCGACGAGCAGCCGCGAACCTTCGAGTTGGATTTGGGGCAGCACCCGATGGGTTTTCACGACCTGGAGCTGACGTCCGACCGCCCGCCGGTTATCGAAGCGACGGCGACGGCGCGCTCGCTCGGCTTCGCGCTGGACCGGTGGTGGGTGAAGTAAGGCCGGTTGGTTTTTGCCCACGGAACACACGGAATACACGGATCGATCCTCGATCGAATGCTCGCGGACCGAGGCGCTGCATTGCCGCAGCACCTCGGTCCGCTCGCCCTTGATGGAACACTGCCTCAGACGGCCGTCGCCCTTGGTGTCATCCTGAGCGCAGCGAAGGATCCAGTGCGACTCGGCAGCACGCTTCGGCCACGCTCAACTGGATCCTTCGCTGCGCTCAGGATGACAGTGAGGCGGGACGGGGTTATGCCACGGCGCGGTCGCTCGGCTTCGCGCTGGACCGCGGGTGGGCTAGGTGATGGTGCGCCAAACGCCTGGTGTGCGTCTGGCGTGCGACGTAGGGGTGCTGCGGCTTAGGTGGGTTGGAAGGAGGCGGGGGCTTTTTTTGACCACGGAATTCACGGATCGCACGGATCAATCTACAGGCGATTGCTCGCAGACCTAGGCGCTGCGAGATCGCAGCACCTAGGTCTGCTCGCCCTTGATGGAGCTGACAGCCTGAGACTGCCGCCGTGCGGCGGTTTTCGCCTCAGGTATTCAGCTCCACCCGGCCACGCGGCCCGTGAGCTGAGCAGCGCTCAACTCGCGGGCCGCGTGGATTCGCTTGGTGCCTTGATCCGTGCGATCTGTGAATTCCGTGGTCAAAAAAACACGTACCCCACGCGAGTGTGACGTCCCAGAGATAACCCAGGGAACGGGATCAATACCCATCGTCGGCCAGCCGTCTTCCATAGTCACCACACTGTCATCCTGAGCGTAGCGAAGGATCCAGTTGAGCGTGGCCGAAACGTGCTGCCGAGTCACACTGGATCCTTCGCTACGCTCAGGATGACAGTGAGGCGGAACGGGGTAAGCCTGCGGCTCTGTGGTCGCAGCATGGGCTGGCACCCTATCTAGCGGAAGCGCGTCGCGTGGGCGCCTTAGAAAAGGCTGTCGGCGGCCGTGCAAAGTCGCGCGGGATTTCCAGCATCGCCCGGGTCGCGCCGCCTTTCGTTCGTCGGCGCGGCGCAAACCCGAAAGGTCAAACCCATGAAATCCCCATTAGGCAGAATCCTCGCGGCCACGATCCTGTGGCTGGCTCTCGCGGTGTCCTCCCGCGCGCAGATCTGGTACGTGTTCTCGCATGGCCAGGGCTATCAGCAGCAGACGGCCATGACGGAGTACGACGAAAGCTGGGACTTCGACTACCCGCGCGGCTTCACGCCGCCGATCGTGGACTGGAGCAGCACCACCTTCTCGTACGGCTACCTCCTCACCGTGGTCGTCGATACCGACTACGCGTCCGGCTACTACTACAACTGCGCCTACCAGACGGGCGGGCCGGCCATCAACGTCCTGATCGGTTGATCCTCTCCGGGAGTTCGGCGGCGCAGCGCTCAGGCTGCGCCGCCCTTTTTTCGCCGACCAATGAAACGGGAATCCCTGCTGCTCGGGCTCTTTCTGGGCGTGGCCGTGTCCGTTACGGTCGTGTTGCTGAGCCGGTTGGAGCCCGAGCATCCGCCCCGGCGTCCGCCGCCAACCGCGCTGTCGCCTCCGACAGAGACCGAGCGCGCGGCCCGCGCGGCCTACCTGACGAGTTACGCCCGGCGGAAATTCGCGCCGTGGCTGGCGCGATTGCAGGCGGAGCATCCCGGCGATTTGGCGGAACGCGTCGCGACGATCGTGGCTGAGCGGGAGAACCAGCTCGCCGGTGCCCGCGAGGCGGCGCGGCAGGGCGGCGTCACGATGGACCAGTACTGTGACCAAGTCACCGCGCAGGTCCGCGCGAAACTGGTCGCGGCCGGCGGCGAGTCGCTCGGCGCGGAGTTCGACGCCTACGTGGCCACGCTGCCAGAACGGCTCGTGGTCGGAAGCGTCAACCAGGTGCTGGCGTACCGGGGGGCGCCCCTGACGGTGGAGCAGATGGACTTTCTCTGCGCGGCGCTGCACGCGCATCAGGCCGTCCCGCCGTCGGGCCGGCCTTCGGTCACGACCTGGGACGCGTTCCTTGACCGCATCCCGACCGCGCACCAAGCCGTGATCGAGGCCGTCGCGCCGAAGCTGGCTCCCGCCCAACTCGAGGCGCTGCGCGAGGAACTCGAACTGCAGCGCCTCCGGCTGCGGGCCCAGCGCCGCGACGTCCGGCTGGGTCAGGAACTCGCGATGCCATGAAGCGCGCCGGAGCGATGACAGTCGCGGGGCTCACGGCCACGCTTCTTGGGGTGGCTTTGGGAGGATGTGCCTCCAGCCCGGCGTCGCGGGCCAGCGAGAAGGCGGAGATCTTTGGCCGACTGACAGCCCGGCAGCAGGAAAACGTGCGCGACGGCCTGATCGAGGGTGGCTACACGGCGGACATGGTTTACATCGCGCTGGGTCGCCCGTCGGAGACGGGTCCGGCCTACGATGGCCGGGGCGAGCTGTGGACCTACCGGAATTTCTATCCCTCGCGTCGCTGGGCAGGGCAGTCGCTGTACCGGCGGAGCGGGACGTCGGAGACCGTGGTTACCGGCAGCATCCGGGGCGCGATGGGAGCGGTCGGCGACGTGCGCGATCCCAACGCCGGCGGCGGGTACGGCGAGGGCGTGTCGCGGGCCGGCACGCCGGACAGCGACGTGACCAGTGCGACCCTGCGGGTGTGGTTCCAGAACGGACGGGTGGTGCGCTTCGAACTCCAACCCTGATTGCCCACGGAATACACGGAACACGCGGAATCCGATCCAGAGCTTCAGTGTATTCCGTGTGTTCCGTGGGCGCCCAAGGCTTCTGTTTTCGATTTTCCGCGGGATCCTTCGGCCTTGCGGGCGTGTCTGACTGGGGCTACACGGGAGATACTCCCGCTCCTCGCCATGAAGACGCTGCTAGCGCTCCTGCTCCTTGGACTGACTGCCTTGGCCCTGCCGTGCCAGGCGGGCAACGTGACGATCCTCACGATGAACCTGGACATCGCGAACGGCATCGTCGCCCCGGCCGGCCCGAGCCGCGTGCGGGTGCCGCCGGGTGAATCCGTCCGCTTGGTGCTGCCGCCGGAGTGGCCGGCGGCGATCCAGTGGCGCAAGAACGGCCAGCCGATTTCGGGCGCGACGAATGCGACCCTGGTGTTGGGCAATGTGACCACGGCCGACAGCGGCCTCTACACGGTGACGGGTGCGCCGTTTCCGACGATTGCCTGTGGCATCCAGCTCGAGGTGGTGGCGGTGGGCACGACCGGGAATTTCTCGTCGCGCCTGCGCCTGCAGCCGGGCAGCGACACCCAGATCATCGGGTTCGTGGTCACGGGCACGGCCACCAAGACCCTGCTGATCCGGGCGGTTGGGCCGACGCTGGCCACATTTGGGGTGGCCGGGCCGGCGGCGCAGCCGCGCATCGCGTTCTTCGACTCGAAGGGCCAGCCCTACAGCTGGGCGCGCGCCGCGGTGGTGCTGCCGCCGGAGTATTGGACCGGCCTGTTTGCCTCGGTCGGGGCGTTTCCGCTCACGGGCGGCGAGGAGGCCTACCTGGCGTTTGATGTCGGGCCGTTCCCGCCGGGAGCGTACACGATCCACGTCACCGACGCGTCGAAGGCCGGCGGCACCGTGCTGGTCGAAGCCTACGAGGTGCCGTAACCGCCGCCGCGATCGGGGAGCGCCTCAGCCGGCCGGCCCGCGCGAGCCATCGGAACTCGGCTCGGACGTGATCGGCTCGGCCGTGATGCGGCCGCGGGCCGCGAAGAACCGGCAGGGCGTCCGCCAGCTGCACAGGCGCTGGAAGGCGCCGGGACGGCGGCACCAGATCCACTCGCCGCCGCTCGCGGGCAGCGGTTCCGCGAATTCGCAGCCGATCCCGCATTCGGTGACGGGTCCGGAAAGTTCGTCGTACGTCGGCATGGCTAAACGGCTTTGGCCCGGAGTCTACCCCGCCGGTTGTGCCGCAACAGTCCGAATCCGTCCACTCACAGGGATAGCAGGGGAACCACTAATCATCGCTAATTCCCGCTAATGACCGGAGGCCGGAGGGTGCACAGGAGCTAACGGAGGGAACGGAGAAAGACGCGGAGGGGAGGGAACCGCTAATCTTCGCCAATCCACACTCATGGTTTCGGAGCCGAATTAGTGCGGATTAGCGCGAATTAGCGGTTCCTCCTCCGTTCCCTCCGTTGCCTCCTGTGAAAGGTCTTACCCGCCCGCGTTGGATCTACGACGTGGCCGGGTGGTCTGCGACGATTCGGACTTCGAGGCGAACGATGCCGCCGGGGGCGTGGGCGAGGGACAGTTGGTAGGTGCCCTCGTTATACGGGTGGTTCGAGCGGGGACGCAGCTCGGCCGGAGCAAACGCCACAGTCTGCTGCAGCACCGCGTGCCCCGCCTGGTCGTAGCCGACGACCTGCACGGCCTGCCCGAGGGTCGTGGGCGCCGCGTAGGTGCGGCGCAGGCTGCCGTCGAGCATCGGTTCGCCGGCCACCAGGCGGATGCGAGGGGGCAGGATCTCGACGCTCGGCGATGAGACGGTCGAGACCTGGACGTTTTCCCAGGCGGGTGGAACTGAACCGCCGACCAGCGCGCAGCCCGAGAACAGGAGAGCGAGACCGGCAGCGAGCAACGCGGCCGGACGGAGAGCGGGAGTCGTAACGATGGATTTCATGGGACGGAGGGGTTGGGGGTTAGAAGGTCCAGGACAGGCCGCCGTAGACGCTGCGGCGTTCGCCGTACTGCGGGGCGCCGACGCCGATGCCGGAGCCGTCGCGGAGCTCGTACACGTCGTCGAACACGTTCAGCACCTCGAGGCGGGCGCGCAGCTGGCGGCGGTCGCCGAACTTGAACGTGTGCTCGACGCCGAGGTTGAGCGGGGCGTAGGCCGGGAGCTGCTCGGAGTTGGCGAAGCCGCGGCGCAGTCCGCTGCCATAGAGCAGGTCGGCGAACGCGAGGGTGTTGGCCCAGCGGTACGAGAGGCCGGACGACGCCGTCAGGCGCTGGTCGTGGTCGAGGAAGACATCGTGCGCCGCGATGTACGCGAGCTCGTCGGGTTCGAATTGGAACTCGCCGCTGGTGATCTCGCGCCCGGTGGCGCGGCTGAGCGCCAGGTTCACGTAAGCCGTGAAGCGGTCACGCGTGTAGTTGGCCGCCAGCTCGACGCCGTAGACCCGGCCCGACCGATAGTTGAACGGGGCGTAGATCAGCGCCTGGCCAAACTGACCCTCGTCGAGCTGCTGGCGCGCGGTCTTGTAGTAGCCGTCGAGCGAGACGGAGAGGTCGGGGGTCAGCTTGCGATTCAGGCCCGCGTCAAAGTAGTGCGAGCGCTCGGAGCGCACCGGCGAACTGGTGGTGAGCTCGGGGGCGTTGGTCGTGTTGGCAAACTTCGCGATGTCGCCCGTCTGGAGGATCTCCAGCGGCGGCGGCGTGAAGTAGCGGGCGTAGCCGGCGTGGAGACTTGTGGCCGCGTTGAGGGTGTAGACGGCATTGAGGCGCGGGCTGAGCTGGCTTTCCTTCGTGTAGGCGTCGACGGCGTCGGCCCGCGCGCCGTAGTTCACGGTTAGGTCGCCGAGCTTCCACTCGTCCTGGAGATACGCGCCGTAGAGCGTCCCGCGCTTGCGCTGGTGGTCCGCGAGGGTGAACGGCACGTTGGACACCACGTTGCCGTCGTCGTCGGTCGCGAAGACCGCGGTCGCGGTGTCGGTGGTGGCGCGGTCCCACGTTACGAGCAGCCCGCCGCGCAGCGTGTGCCGCTCGGCCACGGCCCAGCGGCCGTCGAACTCGAGCCCCTGCGAGTCGAGATCCCGGCGCACCTCGCTTGCCACGCCGTTGAACATCAGGTCGCCCACCGGATCCGGCTGGAAGTGGAGGCGGCTGGCGCGCGTGAACGCCACGGCCTGCAGGGAGGTGTCGCCGAGCGTGCGCTGGTACGCGACCACCGCGTAGCGGCTGTCCTCGTGCTGGCGCTCGTCGAGCCGGGACGAGTCGAACGTCGTGATCCCGGGCAGCGTGAAGGCGACATCCTGCCCGGGATTGTTCGGGATCTCGAACCGCGAGCTCGAGACACTGGCGATGAGATTCAACCGGCTGGTGGGCGAGAGCGTGGCCGACAGGTAGGCGAAGCCCTTGGCCTGCTCGGTGCGGTCGTGGATCGCCTCGCGGGATGGTGTGGGATTCTCGACGCCGAGCGTGTGCGTGTCGTAGCTCCCGGTGAGATAGTAGTCGAACGCGCCCTGGCTGCCGCCGGTCTCGAAGGACGGATTCCAGCGCTCGTGGGCGCCGCCGTAGATCGAAAGCTCGCTGCTGGGGGCGGTGCGTCCGCTCTTGGTGTGGAGATCGACGACGCCCGAGGTGCGGTAGCCGTATTGGGCGGGCAGGGAGCCGGTCAGGACCGCGACGGAGTCGACGAGCCGCGTGTCGAGCTCGGCGGCGAATCCGCCGACTCCCTCGGGCAGGAGGACATCGTTGATGCGGTACTGGAGATTGGCGTGCTCGCCGCGGAGATGGACCTGGCCGCCGGAGTCCTGGGCGACTCCCGGCACGCGGAGCAGCACCTGGTTGAACGCGGCGTCCGGGCCCTGCGGCTGGGCGGAGAGCTGCGTGATGGAGATCTGGAACGACGTGGCGCCGAGACTCGGGACAATGTCCTCGCGGGCGCGGTCGAGCTCGTCGGTGACGACGAATTTCTCGAGCTCGACGGGCGAGGACTTTTCCGCGGCCGCGGCACCATCGGGTGCGGGCTGGGCGGAGGCGAGGGAGGCGACGGCGGAAAGGGAGACGACGGAAAGACGGAGGGAAGAATGGGAAAGGGACATGACGGAACGGAGCGGGTGTGAACGGAACGGCGCCGTCCGGGCGGACGGGCGCAAACGCCGGGCCGCGAACACGCGGACCCTGGCGGAGGGGACACCTGACTCAGTTCAGCGGCGGAGCCTGACCGGGCGGAAGCCGGTGGGCGGGGGCCGCGAGGGCCACGTCGGCCGAGGCCGGACGGAGGGCGACCGGGCGAAGCGCCGGACCCTGCTGGACGAAGGCGGTATCGGTCGCAACCGACACACCGCCCGAAAACTGGACGACGGCGCAACCGTCCTCGGACCCGCCGGCGTCATCGCCGTGGATCCAGTGGTGGAGCTCCGGGCTGGAGGCCAGCACCGAGAGGAAGAGCACCAAGCCGACGCCGGCGGCGCCGCCCAGACGGCGGACGAACTCAACGGCCCGGAAACTGTGGCGCCAGCGCAACACGACGCGGCGGACTGTTCTGGGAAACCCGCGCGTGTCAAGACCGCCAGCCCCGGAGCCGATCCGGTTTACAGGAGGCAACGGAGGGAACGGAGAGAAGCGCGGAGGGGAGGGAACCGCTAATCTTCGCTAATCCACGCTCATGGGTTCCGAACCGAATTAGTGCGGATTAGCGTGAATTAGCGGTTTCCCTCTCCGTTCCCTCCGTTGCCTCCTGTGAGAGGCTTTCCCGTCCGCAATCAGCCGTCGACGCGCTGCGGGTTCGGGGCGAAATAGACCAGGGAAGGCTGCGTGACGTTCTGGAGGAACTCGAGATTGACGGTGGGGTTGAATATCACGCGCTCAGGCCAGTTCCAATGCTCCGAGCCTGGGGCAGGACCGTCGTAGAGCGGAAACGTCCGATCGCCTTGGGGGAGGGGATCAGTGGGCGGGGCGCTCATGAGCGGCGAGGCAAGCCCGGCCAGAAGACAAAGGGCGCGACGCATCAGGCGAGTACGGGGCGGGGTTAGCTTCGGCTCAACGGCAATCCGGCGAACCCCGGGGGTTTGTTGCCCAGCCTGATGGTCTACGCAAAGGGGGCGGGCACATAAGATTGGTTGGAGCCCTAGCTGCTTAATATCTCCCCATACGTCTCCTGGGTTCTTTCCGTCTGGATGAAAGGCCGTCTTGGACCATTTTCCATTCCGAACGGACGGGACATTCTCGCACCTACGTCGATGTTGCAGTTCGACCAGCTGAGGCACTCGAATGTCGTCTAAATTGAACGACTTCGCTTTCCCTTTTGTGAAGTAGCAAATGATATCGTAGTTGTTTGTATAAGACAGTCGGCCTTGTGCTAGCCTGCTTGGCTGGTACCAAACTATTTTTGCCTGTAAGGCCAAGAACGGCCTGTAATCGATGAAGTCGATACAGTTTGACTTGCCAAACAAGTAGACCGCGCCGCCCGGCTTAAGAATTCTGGAGAAGGACCTCAATAGTTCGAGGTTAAAATCCTGGATATTCGACACGTTACGCGCAGTTTTCGCCGCCAACACGCACAAAGCAATTATGGCTGGACGCCCCCGAAACGCATCAAGTCCACGACAAGACATCTGCAAATGGAGAAGCCCAACAACGAGCAAGTTGCTGGGCTTCATTGGCTGCCCGGGCTGGGATCGAACCAGCGACCAAGTGATTAACAGTCACCTGCTCTGCCACTGAGCTACCGGGCAACGTGGCTTTCCGGCCGACCTGCGTCTGCCGAAAGAGGGGATGAAAAACAGGGCGACGGCGCAGGTTGTCAATGCCCGTTTTCCGGGCTGACACGACTGGGCCGGGCCAGTCTTCCACTATCGGCCGGTCCGGGCGCCACCTAAGGCGAAAATCCCACCCCTACCGCTCCGCCACCACCGTTTCGACCCGGGAGACGGCGCTGACGTAGTTGACGTAGGACTGGGCCACGATGGCGCGGACTTTCGGCCAGGACTCCGCCGTGGCTTTCGCCACGGACTGCAGGTTCAGCTTGAGCGCGGCCTCCTGGGTGCGGACGTCCTTCAGGGCGTCGTTGCAACGGTCGCGGAGTTGCTCGGGCTTGGACGCGATGCGGCGGGTGAGGTCGCGCAGGGCGTTCGCGGCGGCATCGATGCGCGTTTGGACGTCCAGGTAGAGCTGATTCCGGGCGGCGAAGTCGTAGCAGGCGATGGTGCTGGGCGCCGAAGCTTCGATGAGCTTGGCGGAAATCGACTTTCCGCTGCCGTCGGCCGTGATGCCGATCTGGGCGAAGGCCGCCGGGGTCAGGCCGTTGAGAACCAAACCGGCGAAGGTCGATGCGCGGGTGATGAACGATGGGATCATGACTGTTTCCTCGATGGTTTTGAACGACCTGACCGGACTGGCCACGCCGTCGACGCAAAGCCGGAGTCGCGATGGACCGACCGCACACCACTTTGCTCCCGCTCGACCGGAAGTTTTTCCCGTTCGGTGCATTTTTCCTGGCGCCGCCCGCGCGTCGGCACCCTCGGCATTGAAAATCGCACGACTCGCTGCGCTGCGGCGTGCAGACCGGCCGGAAGCTCCTCCCGCGGCTCGGTCCACGTCAGCTCAAACTGTGACTACACCTGCCGTTCCCGTGGCAGTTCCTTTCGCGCTCCGAGATGAGACTTTTTCGATCCAGAATGCATGATCCGCGTCGCTGGAAGGTTCTTCCGCGAGCCGGGGTTTTTTCTGGGTTCGCAAGGAGGCGGGATCGAAGGTTTTAGAAAATTGGCGCCGTGCTCTTGGAAGTAACTTCCGCGGACGCGGATGTTTCTTCCGCCGGTTGGGATGTTTCTGCCGCGGTAATGGATCGTCCTGTCGCAACTACGGGAGGTCCAATTGACGGGCCGGAGTTTGCTGCCGCTGGAGTGGGCAGTTGTTCCGCGTCCTTGGGACCTTCATCCAACCAACCGGAAGGTCGTTTTGTTCTGTCGGAGCGCTATTCCACAGCGAAGGACGCGCGTTCGGTTCGTCCGGAAGTTTGTTCTGCCGCGGATCCCGGCAAAAGGGTCGTCGCATGGTGGGGCATGGTTGTCTTCGAAATGAACTTGGAATCATTACCGGTGTAGGGCACTTGAGGGTCGGTCCTGCTTCTCGAAATCACCCAACACCAAGCCTGATTCGCTGGTCGCCCCTTATGGTCATTTTAATCGGCATCGGCTTGGCTCTGGCGGTGGGCGTGTTTGCCCAGTGGTTCGGGTTGGATCGCGACCGCGCGTTCTATCCCACGGTCATGATCGTGATCGCATTCCTGTATGTGCTGTTCGCCGCCATCGGCGGTGGGGCGGCGATTCCCGTCGAAGCAGTCATCGGTCTGGGCTTTGCCACGCTCGCGGCTATCGGCTTCAAGAAGAGCGGGTGGTTCGTCGTGGTCGCCCTGGTCGGGCACGGGCTCTTTGACGTGGTGCATCCGCATGTGATCGACAATGCCGGCGTGCCGGTGTGGTGGCCGGCCTTTTGCGCTGCTTACGACGTGACGGCCGGCGTGTGGCTCGGGCAGCAGCTTTATCGAGCCCGGTCACGCTCCGCGTGACGTGCCTCGGCCCGGGCAAATCCGGGAATCCGCGGCGTTCGAGCGCCGTATCCCAGTGTCGGCCGGCCTGACAGTGCGTCGGAATCCTGACGAAAAGGCACTGCGCATGAATTGTTATTTAACAAGAAGTCACACTACTGCGTTACAAGTGGTTGGTGGCTAGCGCCGTGGGTGGACGTTTCCCACGTCGCCGGAGCATGAGCGCAGCTGGGCATGTTTGCTGCACGGCCTTGGCGCCCACTCAACCCCGAGAGTTCGAACCACCCCCCATCATCATGAAACTGGACCTATTTCTTCGCCTCCGGACGGCGGCCATTCTGTTCGCTGCCGCACTCGCCCTGGGCGTCGCCGTCACCGCTGCGCGCGCGAACCCGGTGAAGTATGTGCTCGATCACGACAGTTACAGCACCGCGCCGAGTGGTTGGTTCATTTACGACCGCGACACGGGAACCCTGAGCGATTATTCGATCACGTTTTATCCGCTCGTGACGACGTTCACTTTCCCGACGGGGCAGTACTTCGGCGGCAACAGCGCGGGATTCTCCTTCAAGGACGAAACGACGACCTCGTCAGGCGGGCAGAACTACGACGTCTTTCTCGGCTCCTTTCAGCCCTGGTTCGAGAGTATTCCTCATGACCCGGTCTGGATCCTCTTCAACTCGGCGGATTCCCGCTATGACGGCACGATCTACGCCCCGATCTACTTTCTCAACACGAGCGGCGGCTCCAGCGGCGTCGAGCGTCGGGTCGGGAATTTTCACTCGGTGGGTTCGGTCAACCAGTCGGTTCCCGAGCACACGGATTCCGGCGCCATGCTGATTCTCGGGCTGGGCCTGATGACTTGGATCAAGCGTCGGCGGAACTAGGGCCGCGCCCCGCGGCGCACCGGCACTGCGCGCCGGGTTTGGCGCGCGAGATTGGACTCCGCAATGGTCCGCGGCCCGGCGGTAGGCCGGACGGACCAAAACGGGGGAGCGGAGAATTTTCGATTGGACGAATGCGAAATGCTTCGTTCCTTTCGCGGCGCTCCCGTGAAGGCCGTGTCCAAATTCGTCGCGCTGCTCCTGCTGGTGCTCTGGCTCCCGGCCACGCACCACTGCGGGCTTGAGGCGATCGGCACGGAGTTCTTCTCGCACTGCGACGACGGCGGCAGCTCCTGCAAGGAGGTCTGCGCCAAGGATAATTGCCAGACCGTCGAGGGCGTCGCCCTTCGCAAGGTCGGCTTTTCCGCCCGCATCGTGCCGCCGGTCCTGGTCGCATTCGCCTCGCTGGTCGTGCCTGAACCGCTCCCGGCGGTTGAGCCGTCCCTGGCGTTCGCTTCCGCGCGCGCGCCTGAGCTCGAACGGGTCGTCCGCACCTGGTCGTTTGTGCGCCGCGCCGCGCTGCCGGCGCGCGCCCCGGGTTCCCTGGCCTGATCCGTCCCTGCGCGGACGGAGTGCCTAGCCGGATTGTGTCCTGACGACGCCTGCGCGCGTCGCCGGTGTCGCGTCCGTTTACCCGAACCCTGTTTCCCCGACTCACCATGTCCCGACGCATCCTTTTCCGATCCATTCCATTTCTCGCCGCGCTCGTCTTGCCGCTCTCCGCGGCCGAGCTGTCGCCCGCTCCGCTCACGCTCGCCGACGCCCTCGCGCGCGCCGTCGCGGGCAATCCGCTGCTCGCCGTTCAGGGTCACGAGGAGCGCGCCGCCGAGGCCCGCATCGAGCAGGCCCGCCAGCGGCCGGCTCCGACCCTCGACGTCACGCTCGAGAATTTCGCCGGCACCGGCGTGATCCAGGGCGCCCGCAGTCTCGAGGCCACCGTGCAGGCCAGCCAGACGCTGGAGCGCGGGGGCAAGCGCGAGAGGCGCGTCGCTCTCGCCGGACGCGAGCGCACGAACGCCGCGCAGGAGGCCGCCGTGCGGCGAGCCGACCTGGTGGCTGCAACGACCACCGCCTACGTGGAGGTGCTGGCGGCGCAGGCACGACTCGCGCTGGCCGGCGAACCGCTGCGGCTGGCGCGCGAGATGGTCACCGCGGTGGA
>DAOQKI010000026.1:14026-38213 GCA_035334485.1 Opitutaceae bacterium | reverse complement strand
CCCCGCCAATGCCAGCCTGCCCCAAGTCTACGTGCCGTACGCGCAGGTGCCGATGATCAATTTCATGTGCGTGGAGCGCGTGGTCGAGGGCACTCCCAATCCGACCGCGATTGTGACCACCGCCATCCACGCCGTGGATCCGAACATGCCCGTGCCGCCCAAATTGGTCTGCATTGCCGAATACGTGGCCAACTCCGTCAGCTTCCAGAAATTCGCCCTCTTTCTGTTCGGCGTCTTTTCCGCCGTCGCCCTGCTCCTCGCCAGCATCGGGATCTACGGCGTGATGGCCTACTCGGTCAGCCAGCGCACCAACGAGATCGGGATTCGCATGGCCCTCGGCGCGCAGCGCGCGGACGTGATGCGCCTCATCCTCAGCCAGGGCGGACGCCTCGTCATCATCGGTCTCGCGCTCGGCCTCGCTGGTGCCCTCGCCACCTCGCGCTTCCTCGCCGCGATGCTCTACAACCTCACGCCCTACGACCCGCTGACGCTCACCGCCGTCGCGCTGCTCCTCGCCATTGTCGCGATCGTGGCCTGCTACCTCCCCGCCCGTCGGGCCACGAAGGTCGACCCGCTCGTCGCGCTCCGCTGCGAGTGAAGGCCACGGCACGACCGCGGCGCGTTTGCTTCAAAGCCGTCGCACGACAGTCTTCCCCAACCCAACTTCGACAATCCCAGCCTTCGGGTTGATCCTGAAGCCGCACTCCGCCGCGAAGAACGAACCCCGCACCATCATGAACCACCCCGTCGACACCCCGCGTTCCCCACCGTTTGCGTGGCTCGAACAACTAGGCCAAGACCTGCGGTACGGGCTCCGCCAATTGGTGAAGTCGCCGGGCTTCGCGACCGTCTCGATTCTCACCATCGCCCTCGGCATCGGCGCGTGCACCGCGCTGTTCAGCGTCGTCAACAAGGTCGTCCTTCACCCGCTGGATTACGACGAGCCCGACCGCATCGTCAGCGTCACGCAAAACCAGCTGCCGAAAATCCCGTACATGATGGTCTCGCCGGGCGTGTACAATGAATGGCTCGCCCAGCAGACGGTCTTCGAGCAGCTCGACGCCTCCAGCGGAGGGAGCGTTAAACTCGCCCAAGGCGACCGGTTTCTGCAGACCTTCGCCGTCCAGGCCACGGCGAACCTATTTTCGGTCTACCGCCTAAAGGCCGAGAAGGGCCGGCTGTTCCTGCCCGAGGAAATGCAGGCGGGGAAGGACAAGGTCGTCATCCTCAGCCATGGACTTTGGAAGGAGCAGTTCGCGGGGCGGGACAGTGTGATCGGCGAAACGCTGCGGCTCGACGACGAGACTTATACCATTATCGGCGTGGTCCACGACACCCAGCGCAGCGGGACTTTTGTCTATCTGCCGTGCGTCCCGGCCAGCGAAACTCACGACTTCAAGTCGCGTCGGCTCTGGCTCGAAGGCCGGCTCAAGCCCGGCGTGACCTTTGAGCAGGCGGAGCAGGAGATGCAGCTCCTCATGCGGCGCACGGCCCTCGCTCATCCGGACACCGACAAGGACTATGGCGTCACCGTTAAGCGGGAAATGGACTTCTGGATCTCAGGCATCCAGACGCAGCTCTATGCCCTGCTGGGCGCGGTGGCTTTCCTGTTGCTCATTGCCTGTGTCAACGTTGCCAGCCTCCTGCTCGCCCGCGCCAACGCCCGCTCGAAGGAAATCGCCGTTCGCGCCGCCCTCGGCGCCGGCCGCGGGCGCATCGTCCGTCAGTTTCTGGCCGAGAGTCTTCTGATCGCGGTCGCCGGCGGGATCCTCGGCATTCTCCTCGCCTATGCGTCGATGCCTCCGCTGGTCGAACTCGCCCGGCACTTCATGCCCCACACTGAGCGCGTCGCCGTCGACGGCACCGTGCTCGCCGTGATGTGCGGGGTCATGCTGCTTTGCGGACTGGGTTTCGGCCTCGTCCCCGCCCTGCAGGCCACGCGCGGCGACCTCATCGCCGGCATTAAGGAAAGCGGCCACCAAGCCTCCGGCGGACGCGAACGCCTGCGCGTGCGCAACGCGCTCGTCGTCCTCGAGATTTCGGTCGCCCTTGTCCTGCTCATCAGCACCGGCCTGCTGGTGCGCAGCCTGCGGGCGATGCAGACCTTCGACGAGGGCCTGCGCACGGAAGACGTCTGGGACAACCAATTCGTGCTGAACTCCCAGGTGCGCTACAATTCGCCGGAGAAGATCCTCGCCTTCACCCACACGATGATGGAGCGCGTGCAGGGCCTGCCGGATGTCGAATGCGCCGCGCTCACCATCGGCCTGCCGATGGATCTCGGACGCAACCGCGTGCAGTTTTGGAGCTTCATTACCGAGGGCGGACACTGGCCGACGACCCCGGGCCAGTCGGCCCCGTCGACGGACCGCTACGCGGTCACGCCCGACTACTTCAAGGTGATGAGCATCCCGATCATCCGCGGCCGGGGGTTCACGGCGCAGGATACAGCCACCACCACGCCCAATGTCGTGATCAACCGGGAAATGGCCCGGCTGCACTTCGCCGACAAGGATCCCATCGGCCAGCGCATCCAGCTCGCCGACGAATCCGGCGCGCACAAACCCTGGGCGGAAATCATCGGCATCGTCGGCGACGTGAAGCCGCGCGGTCCGATGAGCCCGACCCAGCCGCAGGTCTACCAGGCGTTTGAGCAGAACCCGCAGCAGCTGATGACTCTCGTGATCAAGGCCAAGCCTGCCTCCCCCGGCCTGTCCGCTGCCGTGCGGGACATTTTCCGTTCCTTGGACAAGGACATCCGCTTCGAACAGCTGTACGACCTCCAGGGCACGATCCAGTACGCGTGGGTGCAGCAGCGATTCAACATGATCCTCTTCACGCTGTTCTCGCTGCTCGCCCTCATCCTCGCCGCGATCGGCATCTACGGGGTGATGGCGTACTCGGTCAAACAGCGCACGAGCGAGATTGGCATCCGGATGGCTCTCGGCGCGCAGTCGCGCGACGTCCTGCGGCTCATCCTCGCCAGCGGCGCCCGCGTCGTCGGGATCGGCCTGTTGCTCGGGACCCTTGGCGCCCTCGCGACCACCCGGTTGATCAGCATGCTGCTCTTTAACACGAGCCCCTACGACCCAGTCTCGTTCATCGGTATCAACCTGATCCTCGCCCTCATCGCCCTCCTAGCCTGCTACCTCCCCGCCCGCCGCGCCACGAAGGTCGACCCGCTCGTCGCGCTCCGCCACGAGTGAGCGGGTTCTTCGCCACCAAGGACACCAAGACCACAAAGAGCTTTCGGGCTCTTATCGCCAAGGAGGTTGGGCCTCCTCTTGCTTCGTGGACTTCGTGCCCTTCGTGGCCAAACCGAGTCTCTGCCGCTCAAACCGCGCCGATGGAGCGCGCATGGCGCATCAGGCCGCCGCGGAACGCCGGGAAGCCGGTGCCCATGAGGAGCGCGAAATCGGCGTCGTCCGCCGACTTCAGCACGCCCTCATCGAGCACGCGTTTCGTCTCGTCGATCATCACGCGGTTCAACCGTTCGGCAATGGTCGCGCCGGTCAGCGCCGACTTGGCTGCGGGGGCGAAGGCGACCATGGCCGGGTTCAGCGTCTCCTTGCCATCGGCGTAGGCGTAGAAGCCTGAACTCGCGCCGTTCTTCCGGCCCTTGAGTCCCGCCTCCAGCATCCGGCGACACACGGTCGTGCTCCGGAAGCGGTCCGGGAAATAGTGCGCCATCTCGCCGAAGATGAAGTCGGTGACGTCCACTCCCACCTCGTCGATCAGCCGCGCCGGGCCCATCGGCCAGCCCCAGTCGCGCAGCGGCGCGTCGAGCACCTCCGTCGGCACACCCTCTTCCCAGAGTCGGCAGGCCTCGTTGAGGTAGAAGAACAGCACCCGGGTGACGAGGAAGCCCGGCGACGACCGGCAAATGACGGGGCTCTTGCCCAGCGCCTTCGCGAACGCGAGCGTCCGCTCCGCCGTCGCCCGCGACGTATGCGGGCTCAGCACCAGCTCGATCAGCGGCATGCGGCTGACCGGGTTGAAGAAGTGGATGCCGATGGTGCGCTCGGGATGGGTCACCGGCGCGGAGAGTTCCTCGATCGGGAGCGCCGAGGTGTTGGAGGCCAGCACGCAGTCCGGCCGCACCACCGCGGCCAGCTCGCGAAACAGCGCCTGCTTCGCCGCCACGTTCTCGACGATCGCCTCGATCACGAGGTCGCACTCGCCAAAGCCGTCCCAGCCGGTGGTGCTCTTCACGCGCGCCAGGCCGGCGGCCGCCGTTTCCGGCGTCATCTTCTTGCGCGCCACCGCCTCGTCAAAGACCCCGCGGATCACCGTCAGGCCGCGCTCGACGAACTCCGGCTTCACGTCGCGCAGCACGACCTCGTGACCGCGCGCCGCGCACCATTGCGCGATGCCTGAGCCCATGACGCCGGCGCCCACGACACCGATCTTGCGGAACGGCGCCGATGCCGCGGCAGCCGCTGGCGGGAACCAGGCGTCGACCGTGAGCTTCTTCACCGCCTCCTTCAGGAAGAACACATGGATCAGGTTGCGGCAGGTTTCGCCCACCATGATCCCGCCGAACACGCGGGCCTCTTCCGCGAGCGCCTCCGTCAGCGTCCGCCCGGCGGTCTTTTCGATCACTTCGATCGCGGCCACCGGTGCGGGTTCACGGCCGCGGGTTCGCTTGGCCACATCCTGACGGAGCTTCGCGAAAATCTCCGAACCGGCGGCCGGCGGCACCGATCGCACCGGGAACCCCTCGGCAGCCAGGCGCAGCGCGGCAGCCTTTGCACGGGTCTTGAGCTCCTTCGCGGGCACGACCTCGTCGACCAAACCCGCAGCCTTCGCCTCGGCGGCGGGCACCAGCGCGGCCTTCAGGATGTGATCGAGCGCGGCCTTTGCGCCGATGAGCCGCGGCAGGCGGGCGGTGCCGCCCCAGCCCGGGATCGTGCCGATGCCGGTCTCGGGCAGCCCGATCACCGTCTCGCGCGCGTCGCTCGCAATCCGCCAGTGGCACGCGAGGGCCAGCTCATAGCCTCCGCCCGCGCAGGCACCATGGATGGCGCACACGACCGGGACCTTGAAACCCGCCACCTGGTCGAAGGAAGCCTGGCCGTCGCGGGAAGCCGCGGTGGCGGCCGCGGGATCGGGCAGCTTGTTCAGCCACTTGAGGTCGGCGCCGGCGATGAAGATTCGCTCCTTGGCGCTGGCGATCACGACCGCCCGCACCGACTGCGCGGCGAGGGCGGCAACCGCGGCGCGCAGGTCGCTGTGCACGGCGGGATTGAAGACGTTGGCGCGGCTGGACGGGTCATCGAAGACGATCCAGCCCACGCCGTCGGAGTCCACGGAATGGGTGACGGAAGAACTCATGGGGTTGGGGTATTTTGGCGCCCACGATGACAACTGGGCGGCCGTAGTAAACCGCGGAGAGGATCGAACCCGCGGCGCGGACGGGGTTCGCTGGTTGAACGTTGAAGGTTGAGAGTTGAAGGACCGGCGGTCGGCTCGGCCGCTCCGGCTTTCAACTGACGTCTTTCAACCTTCAACTCCTCGCGCCCGAGCGCGGCGAAAATTTTCGCAGGTACCGGAGCGCGATCTCGAACTCCTCGGGCAGCGGAGCCTGCAGGGTAACCGGCTCCCGGGTCACGGGATGCCGAACCGTCAGCTCGTGCGCGTGCAACGCGAGCCGGTTGAGCAGCGGTTTCTCGGCATCGCGGCCCTTGTAGCCGCGTTTGAGGTCGGACAGCAGCAGGTGGATCCGGCGGTCGCCGTAGAGGTGGTCGTTCAGCACGGGCGCGCCGATGGCCGCCAGGTGCACGCGCACCTGGTGCGGTCGGCCGGTAAGTGGCTGGCACTCGAGCCAGACAAAGCGGCCGAAGCGCTCGCGGACCTTAAAAACGGTGGTGCAGTCGCGCGCGTCCCGCCCGCGGCTGGGCCGCAGTTGGCCGGGATGCCGCACGTCCTCGACCAGCGCCTGGTCGACGGTGAACACGTCCGCGAGGCCGCCGTCGGGGGCCCGCAGGCCGGCGAGGCCGGAGAGCGCCTGTTCGCGGGGCAGCACGACGACCAGAGCGAGGTAGCGCTTGTCGGCGGTCTTCGCCTGGAACTGGCCGCTGAGAATATCGCGCGCCACCCGGGTCTTGGCGCAGAGCAGCACGCCGCTCGCCGCCCAGTCGAGCCGGTGCACGTTGGCGGCGTCGGGGCCGAAACGGGCCTGGACCTGCTCCATCAGGGTCTCGCGGCGCGGCGCCGTGCGGTCGGGCACGACGGGCAGGCCGGCGGGCTTGTCGAAAGCCAGCATGGACTCGTCCTCAAAGATGACCGCGGGCAGAGGCATGCCCGCACTATGGCGGGCCGGACGGCGGAGCGAAGCGCAGAATCGCGGGCGCGTCCTTCAAAATCCCGTAAGGATTTCAGGCCGGGCGCAAATCCGCTTGCGGTGGACGGGGACCCGGGGCTGGTTGATGGGAGCGCCGCACGTTCCGATGCCGGTCCTGCCCAAGAGCCTCTTCATGCTGGGGGCGAGCCTTCAGACCGCCCGCATGAGGCGCCGTCTCCGGGGCCCGGACACCGCGGTCCCGGACCAGCGGAAGGCGTTCAGTTCCCTCGCCTACAAGTGCGCCACCACGGCCTACGGCCGCAAGGCGGGCGTCGAGCAGGGCAAGCCGTACGAGACCTTCCGGCACCGCGTGCCCCTGTGCACCTACGAGCAGCTCGTGCCGTACATCGACCGCATGAAACGAGGCGAGGCCGACGTCCTGTGGCCTGGACGCTGCTCATTCTTCGCCGATACCTCCGGCACCACGACGGGCAAGGCGAAGTCGGTCCCGGTCACCGGTGAGATGCTCGCCCACTTCAACCGGGCCGGGCTCCATTCGGTGCTCTACTACGCGGCCCGGGCGGGGCACGCCGGCGTGTTTCGCGGCCGCCACCTCTTTGTCGGGGCGTCGACGGCGCTGGATCCGATCCCGGGCGTCGAACCGTTCGTCGCGTTCACCGGCGACCTGAGCGGCATCACCTTCCTGAACCTGCCCGCCTCGGCTGAGCGCCATTTGTTCGAACCGGGGACCGAGATCGCCCGGATGACGGACTGGGCGCAGAAGCTCGACGCGATCGTGCGCCGCACCCCGGCGCTCGATATCTCCCTCCTGGCCGGGCTGCCGAGCTGGCTGCTCGCGCTGGCCGAGGCCCTGCAGGCCGGCACCCGCGCGGGACGCCAAAGGGGGTTCAACCTCCAGTCACTCTGGCCCAATCTCGAGTGCGTGATCCACGGCGGCGCCCCGATGTCCCCGTTCCAGGAAGCGCTGCGGGCGCTGTGCGGGGACGACGTGACGTTCCACGAGGTCTATCCCGCCTGCGAGGGGTTCATCGCCGCCCAGGACGCCACGCCGGGCGAGGGTCTCCGCCTGATGACGGACGCGGGGTTGTTTTTCGAGTTCCTGCCGATGAGCGAGTTCGAACCCACGCGGCTGACCTCGCTCGGTTCCAAGGCCGTGCCCTTGGAGGAGGTCGCCGTCGGCGTCGACTACGCGCTGGTCCTGACGACGCCGGCCGGGCTGTGCCGGTATGTGCTGGGCGACGTGGTGCGGTTTGTCTCCACCACCCCGCCGCGGATCGTGTACGTCGGGCGCACCAAGCTGCAGCTAAACACGTTTGGCGAGCGGGTCATGGAGAAGGAAGTCACGGACAGCCTTGTCAGCGTCTGCCGCGAGCAGGGGTGGATCCTCACGAACTTCCACGTCGCCCCGATGTTCACGGCCTCGCTCACCGGCCAGACGCGGGGTCGTCACGAATGGTGGATCGAGCTGCAGCCCGGATCCGTGCGCACACCGATCGGCGCGGCCATCGCGGCCGACCTCGACGCCCAGCTAAGCCGGCGCAACCCCGACTACGCCGCGCGACGCCTGGCCGGCACCCTCGAGCTTCCCTTCGTCCGGCTCGTCATGCCCGGGGTGTTCGAGCACTGGATGCGCCACAACGAGAAATGGGGCGGTCAAAACAAGATGCCGCGCTGCCGCAGCGACCGCGCCGTCGCCGACGGCCTGACCCAGGTCGCCCGCTTCACCGAGGACTAGGCTGCGCCTTCGGGTTCCCGGGGAGATAGCGGTGCGACATTCGCCACGAAGCGCACCAAGGTCACGAAGTTCGACCAATCTCCGGCGGATATGAAGCTCCGACCAGGTAGAGCAGTCCTCCTCCGTGCCCTCCGTGCATCCTCCGTGAGCTCTGTGACGCGCCCGAGTCGATCAGACCCGCAACCACCTTTCGTGCCCTTCGCGTTCTTCGTGGCTATCCAAAACCAAGGCTCCGCGGCCGTGTCACTCAATCCGTGACGCAGCCGCGAAAAACAAAGGCTTAGTTCTTCAGGAACTCCTTCAGGCGACCCTCGAACTCCTCGGCCGGCTCCGCGCCGACCTTGCGGTCGCGGATGTTACCGTCGCGGTCGATGATGAAGGTCGTCGGGATCGCGTCCATGCCGCCGAACGCCTCCACCACCTCGTCGGTGCCCATCACGATTTGGTAATCCACCTTCTGGGTGGTGATGAACTTCTTCACGACGCCGGGACCCTGCTGGTCGAGCGAAACGCCGATGACGACGAGGCCGGCGTCGCGGTACTTTTTCTGCAGCGCGACGTAGCCCGGGATCTCCGTCCGGCACGGGCCGCACCAGGTGGCCCAGAAGTCGACGACGAGCACCTTGCCCTTGAACTGGTCGGAACTGACGACGTTGCCGTCGACGTCCTTGAGTTTCCAGGCGGGGGCCGGGGCCGGCTTGACGGGCTCGGCCCGCAGGACCGCAGCCAAAGTGAACAACGCCAGGGACGAGAGCAGCAGGCGGACGGATTTCATGGGGGAAAACGGGAAGCGGGAACGGCGGGAAGGCAAGTCCGCTCGAGCCCGATGACCCCTCCGGCCGGCCGGGGTTCCCGGCCGGGGCGGGTCCAGCTCAGTTCTCCTTCGAGTCAGGCAGCTCGAGGCCGAGCGTCTCGATGAACTTCTTCATCGCCGGCGTCAGCACGCGGCCCTTGCGGTGGAGGATGGCCAGCGGACGGGTGAAGTCCTTGCCCTTGAAGTGGACCGCCGCGAGGGTGCCCTGCTTGACCTCCTGGAGAACGGTGGCCTGGGGGACGATCGCGATGCCATGGTCGATCTCGACCGCCCGCTTCACCGTCTCGATGTTGTCGAACTCCATGACCGGCTCGATCTCGAGCTTGTTGTCACGGAAGATCTGGTCGACGGCCTTGCGGGTCGGGATGTCGGGGTCGAACCCGATGAATTTCTGACCGGCCAGCTGCTTGAGATCGATCTCCCCGGCCTTGGCCAGCGGGTGACCCGGGTGGGCGATCAGGACCAGGTGGTCGTCGCGGAACGGCAGAACCTCGATCTGGCGCTGCTTGACCGGGAAGGCGACAAGGCCGAAGTCGACGGCATTGTGTAAGATATCCTCGTACACCAGGTTCGAGCGGCGGTACTCCACCCGGACGTTCACCGAGGGGTAGTCATGGAGGAACTTCTTGATGTATGCAGGAAGCTCATGGAGGCCAATCGAGTAGATCGTCGAAATCCGGATGGTTCCGCTGATTACCTTCTTCATCTCCTGCAGTTCGGAGAGCAGCTTGTCGTAGGTATGGAGAATCTCCTTCGCCGATTCGTAAACCCGCTGACCTTCCCGAGTCAGCTGGAACTGCTTCTGGCTACGGTCAATGAGGAGGGTCTTGAAGTGCCGCTCCATCGCCCGAGCCTGCTGGCTGACGGCCGATTGGGTGATCCCGTTAAGTTTGGCCGACTTCGAGAAGCTCTTTGTCTCGACGAGGTCAGCGAAAATTTTGAAGTTCTCGATTTGCATGGCTGGCGCTTATTCCTGGGACCATAATGGTCACTTATTGGACGGCAACCTATAAGCAGAGCATCTTTGGAAACCATGTTTATTTCCTATGATGAGTTCCGGCAGCGCGCAGACGGGGTAATGGCCGAAATTCGGGCCGCCTGCCTCGCAGCCGGTCGGGATCCCGGGGAGGTGGCACTGCTGGCGGTGACAAAGACCCACCCGGCCGCCGCGGCGGACTACGCCGCCCGGTACGGGCTTGTCGCCGTGGGCGAGAACCGGGTCCAGGAAGGGGTGGAAAAGCGGGCTCAAACCACCGCCGCGGTCCGGTGGGAGCTCATTGGCCACCTCCAGTCGAACAAGGCCCGGCTGGCGGCGACGCATTTCGACCGGATCCAAAGCGTCGACAGCGTAAAGCTGTTGAACCACCTCGATCGGGCCGCAGGAGAGCTCGGGAAGACCCTCCCGGTCCTGCTCCAAATCAATGCCGGGCGCGACCCGGCAAAGTTCGGCGCCGAACTGGAGGACGCGCCGGCCCTGCTGCAGGCCGCGCTGGCGCTGCCGCACCTCCGGGTGGACGGATTCATGACGATTGCGCCGCTGAGTGACGACCCGGCGGTGGCGGTCACGACCTTCCGGAATCTCCGCGAACTGCGCGACCGGCTGGCCGCCGAAACCGGTCGGCCGCTGCGCGAACTCTCCATGGGCATGAGCGGCGACTTTGCCGCCGCCATCGCCGCCGGCAGCACGCAGGTCCGGGTCGGCACGGCGCTGTTTGGAATGAGGGGCTTGGCGGCCAGTAGCGCGTAGTGAGTAGCGGGTAGCGAGCATTGGGCTAGCGGGGGATGGTGAGGGTTGGGTGCCCCCCCGCTCTGCTACGCCGAAACGCTCGGCGCATAGTCTCTCAAAGCCGACCAAATGCTCGCTACCCGCTACGCGCTACTCGCTACTAGCGGCGCGGCCCAGCCGCGCCGCCTGCTTTCCGGGTTGCCAGCGCCCGAAATCCTTCTTCGCTCGGGCCGTGGATCACGTGAAGCTGGATGAAGCCCGTCGCCAGGCACTTCGCGCCCTGCTCGATGACCCGAGCCCGGCCGTGAGGCGGGCGCTGATGGCGCACTTTCTCCAGCTGGGTCCGGAGGCGATGGAGTTTCTCCAGGAGGCCTCACGCGGCACGAACCGGCCGCTCGCGCGCCACGCGCTCTGGTACCTCGAGGAGCTCAAGTTCTCCGATCCGGTCGCGGAGTTCCGGGGCTTCATCCGCTCGCTGAACTACGAGCTCGAGACCGGCGCCCTGCTGCTCAGCCGCACGGTGGCGCCCGCGCTCGACGCCGGCGCATGCTGCCAGGAACTCGACCGCATCGCCGCGCGCTGCGCCGAGCTGATCACCGATCCGGCCACCGCCCGTGAAAAGTGCCGCGTTATCAACCGCGTGCTGTTTCACGAGTGGGGCTTCCACGGCAACGTCGAGCACTACACCGATCCGCTCAACAGTTTCCTCGACCAAGTGCTCGTGCGCCGGACCGGCATCCCGATTTCGCTCAGCATCCTCTACCTCCTGATCGCCCAGCGGCTCGGGATCGCGCTCGAGCCGGTCGGACTGCCCGGGCATTTCATCGTGGGCTGCTTCGAAGAGAACCCGCCGTTCTTCGTCGATCCGTTCGACAAGGGCGTCTTCCTCGACCCGGACGAGATTTTCACCCTGCTGCGCGCGAACCAGATTGCGCCCAAGGACTCCGACCTGATGCCGACGCCGATCCGCGAGGTGCTCTGCCGGAGCTGTCGCAACCTCGCCAACCACTACACCTCCGCCGGCGACGCCGAGCGGGCCCGCTTGTTCGCGAGCTTCGTCGAGGAGTTCGAAGCCACCTTCGAGCGCCACGCACACTGAGTCCATTGCGGATTGGGGGCAGTGCTGGGGTTGAGGGGCGGAATTGGCTGGGCGGGCGAGCGATGAGCCTTGCCCCGCAGCACGCTCAGTAAGAGCTGCCTCATTCCGGATTTCGGAATCGAACCCTCTCTGATTCCCATTGCGGATGGAGCGGATACTCTGGGCTCAGGGAGGCGACATCGCCGCGCGGCCGAACACCGATTCCAGCGTCGAGTCACGCCACTCTCAGGCCTGCCCAACTCCGGAATCCGGACTCCAAAATCCGGAATCCGTCACCCGTCTGGGTTTGCCAATCCGCAATCCGCAATCCGAAATCCGAAATTGATGGCCCCCGTCCTCACCCTCCGCGAGCTCGAGCACTGGTCGCGTCCCGGCACCTCGCTCGCGGTCCTCGGCCATCCGATCCGTCACTCGATCAGCCCGCCCATGCACAACGCGGCGCTGGCAGACCTGGCCCGGGGCGACGCACGGTTCAAGGACTGGGAGTATTTCCGCTTCGACGTTCCGCCCGCGGATCTGCCCGCCGCCCTGCGCCTGCTGCACGCGAAACGCTTCCGCGGCGTGAACCTCACCGTTCCGCACAAGGTCCTCGCGTTCGACCTGGTCGCGGCCGTCGCTCCTGCCGCCCGGCCGGTCGGCGCGGTGAACACGCTGCTCTGGACGGATGCCGGTTGGCATGGCCATAACACCGACGGCTACGGCCTCGCCGAGGCGCTGCACAGCGCGCTTGGGGCCAACCTGGCCGGAGCCCACGTGATCCTGCTCGGCGCCGGCGGCGCGGCCCGCAGTGCCGCGGTCGAGTGTCTCCAACGCGGCTGTGCCTCGCTGAACATCGCGAACCGGACCCGCGGGAATCTCGACGCCCTGCTCGAGGTGCTGGCGCCGCTCGCGCCGGGCATCCCGCACCGCGGGTTCGCCCCGGACGCGCCCCCGGACGACCTGCCGGCCGGTGCGATCGTGGTCAACGCGACCAGCGCCGGGCTGCACGACTCCGATCCGGCCCCGATTGATTTGCAGCGGCTGCCCCGCCCCGCCAGCGTGTGCGACATGATCTACAACCCGCCGCGCACCCGCCTGCTCCGCCAGGCCGAGTCGCTCGGGCTGCCCAGCGCCAACGGCCTCGCGATGCTCGTGCACCAAGGGGCGAAGGCGCTCGAGATTTGGAGCGGTGTTCCTGCCGCCCGCACCGCCCCGGTCATGCAGGAAGCCGCCACCCGCGCGCTCGCGGCCCACTGAGCCATGGTCACCTACGCTGAATTCGTGACCGAGTTCCCGTGGTTCTTCGCCGTGGCCGCCGCGGTGTTTGGGACCATGGTCGGCAGTTTCCTGAATGTCTGCATCTACCGGATCCCCGCCAACCGCTCGATCGTTTCGCCGGGCTCCACCTGCGCGTGCGGCCAGCCGATCAAGTGGTACGACAATATTCCCGTGCTGAGCTGGTTCATCCTGCGCGGCCGGGCGCGCTGCTGCGGCCGGCCCTACTCGTTCCGCTACGCGTTCATCGAGATGCTGACCGGCGGGCTGTTCCTCGCCTGCTGGCTGCTGTTTCCGCCCGCCAAAGCGGCCTGCGGCATGGTGTTCCTGAGCGTGCTGATCGCCGCGACGTTCATCGATCTCGACCACATGATCATCCCGGACGTGTTCACGATCGGCGCCGGGCTGGTTGGCGTGCTGCTGTCGATGCTGGTGCCGTCCCTGCACGGGCAGCACGAGGGCATCTTCGTGGTCGACAGCCTGCGCTCCGTCACCGCCTCGCTGCAGGGCCTGCTCATCGGCTCGGGTCTGGTGCTCTGGATCGCGCTGCTTGCCGAGGTGCTGCTCAAGAAGGAGGCCATGGGCTTCGGCGACGTGAAGTTCGTCGGCATGATCGGCGCCTTCTGCGGCTGGCAGGGCGCAGTGTTCTCCGTGTTTGCCGGCGCGGTGGTCGGCACGATCTGGTTCGCGATCGCGCTCGTCTGGCAGCGCCTGTCCGGCCGCAAGGTCGACCTACCCGCGGATCCCGATCACCCCGAGGAAGAGGTCCCGGCGCTCGGCTTCGGCGTCCAGGTGCCATTCGGCCCCATGCTCGCGATCGCCGGCCTGCTCTACTTCCTCGTGTTCCACCAGGCGGTCGCGACCTATTTCGCGATCGTGGCGGAGATGCTCTGAACGCGCGTCACAGAGCGAGCATCGCCGCGCCGTCGCCGGTCTGGGTGCGCAGAACCTCGGGTTTGCTCCCGAACTTGGCCGCGTAGGCCGTCACGACTGCGGCCGACTGCGTTTCGCCGAATTCGGGCGTCGTGAGCGCCATCACCGCCCCGCCAAAGCCGCCGCCGCTGAGCCGGGCACCGTGCACTCCCGGTTGCGCGACCAACTGGTCGACGAGGAAATCGAGCTCGGGCGTGCTGTTCTCGAACCACTGCTGCGAGCTCCGGTGCGACGCCGTAAGCAGGCGGCCCACCGCGGTCAGGTCGCCGGCGCGCAACGCCCCAACCGTCGCATCCACGCGAGCGATTTCCTCAACCACGTGCTTTGCCCGCCGGTACGACTCCGGAGTGAGCCGGCTGCGCGACGCTTCCACCTGCGCGGGTTGGACGTCCGCCAGCAAGGCGACGCCGAGGGCCTGCGCCGCGGCCATGCACTCGCGATGACGCGCCGCGTAGAAGCCGTCGACCAGCGCGTGCTTCGTGTGGGTGTTGAACACCCAGAAGCGCGCCGAGGACGGCAGCGGGACCGTCGAGAAGGTCGGCCCGCGGCAATCGATGAAGACCAGGTGATCCTTGCGGCCAAAGCCCGACACGCCCTGGTCGAGCACGCCGCAGGGCACGCCGACGAAGTGGTTCTCCGCGTGACGGCACCATTGCACGATGTCGGCGCGCGGCACGTCCTGCTTCGTGAGCGCCAGAAACGCGAGGCCCGAGGAAAGCTCGAGCGCCGCGCTGCTGCTGAGGCCGGCGCCGGGTGGAAGATCCGAGGTCACCAGCAGGTCGAAGCCAGCCGGGACCGGCCGGCCATGCGCCGCCAGCGCGGCAATCACCCCGAGCGGGTAATTCACCCAGCTGTCGTTGCCCTTCCGGCGCTCCGGCTGCTCGGTCGCGGATACCGTCACGACCCCGGCGCGGTTTTCCGTCGCAAAGCACCATTGGCCGTCGCCGCGCGGGGCGAGCGCGACCGTCACGCCGCGGTCAATGGAGGCGCCGAGCACGGTGCCGCCGTTGTAGTCGGTGTGGTTCCCGATGAACTCGATGCGTCCCGGCGCCCGCGCCGCCAAGGTCGGCGGACGGCCGAATCGGGCCCGGAAGTTTTCTGTCAGCAGCTTCATCGGCAGGGAGGCTCGGGAGCAGAAGGTCGGTCTCAGAGACGGTGGACAGTGTGCGGTACCTCTACCAGCTACCAACTACTGTCTACCTGGCCCGAAATTCAGATCACAGCCTTCAGGTCGAGACCCGCCTTGAACCGGATGGTTTTCATCGCGCGGATTTTCATCGGCTGTCGGGTGTGGGGATTGTAGCCGCGGCGAGCGGAACGGGTTCCGACGGCGAAGGCGCCAAAGCCGACCAGCTGGACTTCCCGGTCGCGCTTGATGCCGTGGCCCACGGCGGACAACACCGCGTCCACTGCGCGCTCGGCGGCCGCCTTCGACGTGTCGGCGCCCAGACGTTTCTGCACCTCGGTGATCAGTTCCGCTTTGTTCATGCTGGATGGCGCGAGTCACGCGCAGCTCCACCAAGCCTCGGCCGGCACGGCGGCGCAATCCCATTCCCCGCGGGCATAGCGCCCGATTGAAATTGGCGGGGCGGAGGTTTTTTGACCACGGATTTCACGGATAACGCGGATCAATCCGCAGGCGATTGCTCGCGGACCGAGGTGCGGCGAACGCCGCATCTCGGTCCGCTCGCCCTTGATGGAGCTGACAGCCTGAGGATGCTGCGGCGGAGCACGCTTATGCTTCAGGTCTTCAGCTCCACCCGGCCACGCGGCACGCGGGCTGAGCGCAGCTCAGCGCGCGTGCCGCGTGGATTCGCTTGGTGTCTTGATCCGCGCGATCCGTGAATTCCGTGGTCAAGAAAGCAGCCCGACATTCCTCGAGCTAGGGCGTGACCCCCTGCCCTCTGCCAGACCCTCAATCCGCACCACGGTTCGGCGGCACGAGGTTCGTCGGAGCCTCACCCTTACGGCCGCTCACCACCACGCTCAGCAAATGTGTCAACGCCGCCTCGCGCGTGATGCCGCGCTCCGCCGACAGTTGATCCGCCCGCTTCAACAGTTGTGCGGCCATCGTTGCCGCTTGCGACGGAGATGCGCCCAACCGCTCACAGACTTTGGCCAAGCCGGCCTCCTCGGAGTTCACGAGATTTCCTCCCAGGTCACGTCCGCCGGCAATTCCGCCGCCCGCGCGAGGAACACACCCGCCTTCAGGCCGAGCAACGTCACCATCGCGAGCCCAATCCAGCCGGCACCGTCGCGCACCACCGAGCGGAGTTCGCCGACCCGACGGCCCTCTTGAAACAGACTCGTCGCGCTCGCCGGTATCGCGCCGCTTCCAGTCACGCGCACCAGCCGACGGCGCACTTGTCCCATCGACTTCAGTCGGGCCATCACTTCCTGCCCCAGGTAACAGCCCTTCGTGTACGAGACGGCCACGCGCTCGAGCCCGCCCTCGTTCGGGAGGTCGGAGCTACCCAGATCGCGCGGCACCGCCGGAATCCCCGCGCGCAGCCGACGCCGCTCGATCTCCTCGGCGTCAATCTCCGTCGCGCCCGCGAGCAATGCCGTCATCGCTGGCCCTGACGCCACTGGGTAAATGACCTCGCAGTTCGCAGCCGTCGCGCGTCGGCCGGCAAAGGTCCACGAGCCATCGGGCCACGACCGCGTCGTCGCACAGAACCAGGAAATGCCCTCCCACTCTGGGGTCGCATCCTCGATGACGACATCATCCGCGACGACATACGCCTCGAGCCGCTCCCGGATCAGGGCTGCCGGCAACTCATAGCTGACGATCCAAAACTCCCTTTCCGCCACCCGCCGCACAAAGCCGTCGGCCACCACCTTTCCCTTCTGATTCAGCAGGAGACCGTACACTGCGCCGTCCTTGGAGGGGGCCACCTGCAAATCATTGGTATATTGCCCCTGAAGGAACGTCGCCGCGTCATCGCCCGTGACCCGGAGGCAGGCCGCCGGCTTCCAGCGCGAGAACTCAGTTTTTTCGGGCAAAATCATGATTTTCGTAACAACTTACTTATCTGTGCTTAGCAGAAAAAAGTGAGAGATTTTGATAACTTTTAGTTGACGATGCCGATAGATGCGGTAGCTATCAACTCATCAATTTGAACACTTCTCCCGCCTAGCGGGAGTTTTGGGGTAACTAAGAAAGCAAAGGCCGGCCACTTAGGGGTAAGTGGCCGGCCACTTTTTTATACGGATTTCTCCGGCCGGCGAGCGAACCGACGCGATTTCCCGGGTCGCGAGGGGCTGACGGTCGTAGGGCTTGCGCCGCACGCTCACCCGGTTCCAAGCTGGCGGTTCATGCAGAGAACATCGGACATCAATGTCGTCGAGACTCGTGCCCTGCCGTCGCCGGCCGCCCTGCTCGCCGAACTGCCCAAGAGTGCTGCCCAGGCCGACTTCGTCACCCAGGCCCGCCGTGAGATCCACCGGCTGATCTTCACCGACGACAAGCGCTTTCTCCTGATCGTCGGGCCCTGCTCGATCCACGACCTGGAGGCCGGCCGCGACTACGCCCGTCGCCTGTCCGCCCTCGCGAAAGAGGTTTCCGACCGCGTGATGGTCGTCATGCGGGTCTATTTTGAAAAGCCGCGCACCACGGTCGGCTGGAAGGGTCTGGTCATGGACCCGCATCTCGACGGCTCGCACGACATCGCCGCCGGCCTGCGGATGGCCCGGACGTTCCTGCGTGATGTCCTCGACCTCGGCCTGCCGACCGCCACCGAGCTCCTCGATCCGATCACGCCGCAGTACATCGCCGACCTGATCTGCTGGTCCGCCATCGGCGCCCGCACGGCCGAGTCGCAGACGCACCGCCAGATGGCGTCCGGTCTCTCGATGCCGCTCGGGTTCAAGAACGGCACCGACGGCTCGATCGCGACAGCCATCAACGCCATCAAGGCCGCGGCGCAGCCTCACACCTTCCTCGGCATCAACCTCGACGGCTCCGCATCCGCGATCGTCACGCGCGGCAATCCCGATTGTCACGTCGTGCTCCGCGGTGGCGCCACCGGTCCGAATTACTCTCCCGCGCACATCACGCAGACCGAACAGCTGCTCGCGAAGGCGGGCCTCTCCAAGTCGATCCTGGTCGACTGCTCGCACGACAACTCCGCGAAACAGCCCGAGCGCCAGCCCGAAGTGATGCGCGAACTGCTCCAGCAGGTCGCAGCCGGCAACACGTCGATCATGGGTGCCATGATCGAGAGCAACCTCGGCGCCGGCAACCAGTCCTTCCCCGCGCCGAAGGACAAGCTGCGTTACGGCGTCTCCATCACCGACGCCTGCATCGACTGGCCCACCACCGAAAAGCTGGTCCGGGAACTCCACTCCGCCCTCGCCCCGCGCTTCAAGTAAACCAGGACAGGGAAGCCCGCACACGAGGAGACGGAGTGCACGGATGGAGAAACCACTAATCCACGCCAATGGATTCGGGCCAGATTAGTGAGGATTAGCGAAGATTAGTGGTTTCCCAAACTCCGTTCCCTCCTGTGCCGCTTCCTTCCGCCCCTTCCGAAATTCTTCCTGTTCTTCCTCGGTCCGGTGGCTAATAAATCACTGCTTTCTTTATGAAATCCCCCATTCGCGTCGCCGTCACGGGCGCAGCCGGCCAGATCGGCTATTCCCTGCTCTTCCGCATTGCCTCGGGTGCTATGTTCGGTCCCGAGCAGCCCGTCATCCTGCAGCTGATCGAGGCCCCGATCGAGAAGGCCCTGAAGGCGCTCGAGGGTGTCGCGATGGAACTGGATGACTGCGCGTTCCCGCTGCTGAAGGGCATCGTCCAGACCTCCGATCCCGCGGTCGGCTTCAAGGACGCCAACTGGTGCCTCCTCGTCGGCGCCAAACCGCGCGGCCCGGGCATGGAGCGCGCCGATCTCCTCAAGGACAACGGCAAGATCTTCATCGCGCAGGGGCAGATCATCGATGCCGTCGCCGCCGCCGATGCGCGCGTCGCCGTGGTGGGCAATCCCGCCAACACGAACTGCATGATCGCCGCGAGCCAGGCCAAGCGCCTTCCGCCCGAGCGCTTCACCGCCATGGTCCGCCTCGACCAGAACCGCGCCCAGTCGCAGCTCGCGATGAAGGCCGGCGTCGACCTGACCGCCGTGAAGGACATCTTCATCTACGGCAACCACAGCCCGACCATGTTCCCGGCGTTCGCCCACGCCACGATCAACGGCAAGCCCGCCACGTCGGTCATCACCGACTCCGCCTGGCTGCAGGGCCCGTTCTGCGAAACCGTCGGCAAGCGCGGCGCCGCCATCATCGCCGCCCGCGGCGCCTCGTCGGCCGCCTCGGCTGCCAACGCCCTCGTCGATCATGTGCGCTCGCTCGTCACCCCGGGCGCCATCCACTCGGTCGCCGTCAAGTCCAACGGTCTCTACGGCTTCGACGCCAATGTCTGGGCTGGCATGCCGGTCCGCACCACGACCCCCGGTTCCTACGAGGTCATCACCGGCTACGCGATGGACGACTTTGCCAAGTCCAAGCTCGCCGCGACCAACAAGGAGCTCGTCGAGGAGCGCGCGTTCGTCGCCGACATGATCAAGTAAGGCGGCCGCTGGCCGCCTGAGTTCCGCATTCGGATTTCGGAGTCATTCTGGAATCCGAATTTCGTCAGCCGAGCCGAACTGTCTGCACGCCGGACTGGAGCGCTGCTTCGCGGCCCGCCCAGACGAACACGCCATTCGTCTCCGGCGGCAACTCCACCGTCGACTCAACTCGACCATTGGTGAACCTCGCCCGAAAGCGGATCGTGCCGCGCGGGTGCGGCAGTTCGCTTTCGAGCTTGGTCAGGCCGCCGGGCTGCGGCGCGATGCGCACGGCGCGGAATCCGGGCGCGGTCGGCCTGATACCGGCAATCGTCGCGTGCAGGTGGAAGACCGGATGGGCGCCCCAAGCGTGACAGTCGGACCGCGCCGGCTCCGGGCTCTCAACCGGGGTCTTGAATCCCTGCGTCACCAGCCCGCGCCACATCGCGAATTTCTCCAGTACCAGATGGCCGCGGCCGGCCCGGCCGAGCGCCTCGAACAGATAATGCTGGAAGTAGATCGTCGCGGCCGCGAGGCCGTTGGCCGCCGCATCCGCCCAGCGCGCCGGGTCCGGCACGCGCAAGCCCGCCAGGACCGCGAACGCCTGAGCGTGCTGGCTGAAGGTCGCATGCGACTCGTCGTCGGCCCAGAGTCCGCGCGACTCGTCCCACAGGATCCGTTCGAGCGCCGCGCCCAACCGCCCGGCCTGCTCCGACCAACGCTGCGCCATGCGCGCGTCGCCCACCCATGACTCGAGGTCCGCCGCCCGCTGCAGCGTCAGGAGGTACTGGAGGTTGACCAGTCCCGAGCGCCGGCCCTCGCGCTGTCCCGGTGGCCAACCCGCGAACCAGCCCGGCACCCAGTCCATGAAGAGCCAGCCTGGCGGATTCGTGAGCAGGCCGTCCGCGTCGGTTTCCGTCTGCAGCGCCTCCATCAGCGACCGCAATCCCGGCACTCGCCGCCGCAGCCACGCTTGGTCATCCCGCCACAGCGCGAAGTCGTGCAGCATCCACGGCCAGATCATCGCGAAGGTCGCGCTCTCCTGCCGCAGGAACGACGGATGCCGCATCGTCGGATAGCCGCGCCGATTTCGGCAGAGGTCGAAGAGTTCCATGCCGCGCCGCGGCAGCCGCTCATCTCCCGCGAACGTGTACGCCAGCAGCATCTGGATGCGGGTGTCGGCGACATACATCATCTGCTCGTAGTACGGGCAGTCCACGAACACGTCGTGCATGCAGGCGCGCAGGCCCCGCTCGCTGAGCTCGATCACCGGCGCCAGCGTCGGGTCGTCCGCCGCAAACGTCATCGCCGGCGCCAGCGGGAAGCCCGTGCGCTCGACTGCCAGCGTGTGCAGCGTCAACGGCTGGGTTCCAACCTTGATGCTGACGAGGAGGTAGCGGCCCGCCCGCCACCACGGACTGCTCGCCCAACGCCGTCCGGCACCGCCGAGTTTCCAGGTGTCGCCGAAGCCGATGAAGCACTTGCCCGCCACGGCGCCGCGGTCGCCTTTCGGGCCCGGCGTGTTGTCGATCCGCGGGTCCTCGCGGTCGAACAGCGACTCCGCCCACTCGATTCGCACCTGCGCACCGCGGCCACCCGAAAACTCGAACATCGGAAACCCACAGAGGTAGTCGTCCGTGTCGATCAGGACCGTCACCGCCCGCCGCGCCCCCAGCTCCAGCGGCTGGCCCTCGTGCAACAAGCGGGTCCAGCCGGCGGTCTCCTCCGTGGCTGGTTCGGCGCCGAATTTCACGCTCAGGGCCGCGGTCCAGCGCGTGAGCAGGCCGCGCACACGGCCGCCGCGCCACTGGTCGTGACGCTGCTCCGGGAGTCCCGATGGCTCCAGGCACCAGCCCGATGCGATCAGTCCGCACGGGTGGGCCTCGATTTTCGGTCGTACGACCGCCGGCTTCACCCAGCGCGCCCGGCGCGGGTCGAGACGGCCGAGGTCGACGCGGCCGCTGCTGCCGATCACATGGTACGACCGGTTGAGTTTCTCACCCCACTCCAGACCCTCGAGCCGCGCCACCCGCCACGGCGCCACGCCCGTGGTGAAACGTTTCGCCGCGCCATCGAGTCCCGCGCACGCGAAACCGCCGCGCCAGGTCATCCGGCCCTCCGGCGCCTGCGGAATGTCCGCCCACCATACGAGGGCCTCGAGGCGATGGTTCCCCGCCGCGAGCTTGAGCTCGTACGTCGCGAACGACCAGTGCGTCACGTCCCCGGTGTCCGGGCCGCGTGCGATGACCGCACCGTCGAGCGCCAGCACGAAGCAGAGGTCGCCGCTGACCTGCAGCCGCACGGTTTCCGCGCGCGGCGATTTTACGCCGAGACGGAACAGGACGCATCCCGGCGTGTTGATCGGAAGGTCCGGGTGCCAGAGCCAGGCCGCGCCATCGAGCGCATGACGGGGCTCCATGTTGGGCGTGCCCGGCCGCGCGGCCGGGTTGGCCACGCGTCGACAGACCGCCTCACCGGCGTAAGGGGCGAACAGCATCCCTCCGCCTTATCCGGCGCCGAGGGCCGCGCGAGTGATTTCGCCGTGAAATTTCCCCGTTCAGGGCTGATCGAGAAAATCAGGGCTGGTATTTACCACGAAGGTCACGAAGCGCACGAAGCTCGCCAATCCGGCGCTCCTTTATGCGCTCCACGCGGCGGGTCCCTGCGGATTGGCTCGGTTGCGGACAGGGCGGGCGGTTTTTTGACCACGGAATTCACGGATCGCACGGATCAATCCGCAGGCGATTGCTCGCGGACCGAGGTGCGGCGTGATCGCCACACCTCGGTCCGCTCGCCCTTGATGGAGCTGACAGCCTGAGGGCTCTGTGCCCGGGCTTCAGGTCTTCAGCTCCACCCAGCCACGCGGCACGTGGGCTGAGCGCAGCTCAGCGCGCGTGCCGCGTGGATTCGCTTGGTGCCTTGATCCGCGCGATCCGTGAATTCCTTGGTCAAACAAGAAACCCCATCGCGCCTCACGCGTGATCGAATATCACCGATAGGAAACCAAACTAGCCGATGAGCCCCGCCAGTTCTTGGCTCACTGCGAACGCGGAACGCACCGTCGCAAATTCCGTCAGGAGTTCGCGCGGCGATCCGGGTCGCGGGAACACCAGGTCCAGCGCCGCGCCCGTGCAGCGCACCTCGGCCGCCACGCCCGAAACGCGGATCGTGCACTCGCGGCAGTCCGACGGGTACGTCACCGTCATGCCGTCCGCGTCGTCGAGGTACTCGATCAGGTCAATGACCTGCTCGACCCGCGTGCCCCGGCGCAGCGCAAACGAGAGCTCGCTGAACGCGGCGGCAAACAGGGCCGAAAACTCCTCCGTCTGCACGAGATCAGCGCCCTGAAGGCCCCGCAGGGTCGTGGTAACCTCGTACCGCTCCGGCGCGGCCGGCTCGAGCTGGTACGCGATCTCAACGGTAAAGTGTCGGGTCACGAGCTGCGCCGCGCCCGGCGTCCGCGACAGCGTCGCCTCGCGCCGCTTGTAACCGAGCCCCGCCCGAGCCGCCTGGAACAGTCGCTCGGCCTCGGCCGCCAGCTCGGGCTCGGCGATCTTGGCGAGAAATCCGTTGGTCACCGCATTCGCCGCGTCCGGCACCGTGTGGTGTCCCTTGCGGAATCCGTCGAGGTTCTTCACCAGCCCGCCGCCGCGGCCCACGAAGGTGACCTCGGCGATGACACGGGAAGGGAGCGGTTCCGACATGGGCCCCCAGCAAAGTGCGCGCCCCGGTTGCCGCGAGCCCGAAAGCAGACCAACACCGGCGGACCTGGCGGACGACCCGCCATACGACGTTAGGCTCTTCGACCTTCGACTTTCGACCCCTCAACCCCGCCTCAAGCCGTCTTCGGCTGGCGGCGGAGCAGCGAGATGAACCCGACGAGCGCGAGGATCGGCAGCCAGACGGGCGACAGCACGGCGGCCACCACCAGGAAGATCGCCAGCACAAAGAGCGCGGCGGTGAGGCCGGCGGCCACCACCGCACCCAGACCCGCGAGGGCCACGGCGCCTACAACGAGCATCACGGCGGCGGCGACGAAGGCGGGCGCCAGGAGCACCGGGAACACCTTGATCAGCACCAGCACCAGGACGGTGAACAGAACGATTTTCAGGAAAGTCTTCATGCCTCCAAGAACCCGCCTGCGCCCGGAAAGTTGCAGCGGACCGACGCCGGCCGGCTGAATATTACGCCGCCGGGGAACTTCCGCCTGTTCAACCGGGTCCGCCTGTCCCATTCTGCTCCAACCCCACCCATGAAAAAGCACCTCGCCCCTGTGGGAGCCCTCTTGGCTCTGCTTGTTCTCGCCGGCTGTGAATCCTCGGGAGTCACCGCCCGCATCCAGGAAAAGTCCGCCCTGTTCAACAGCCTCGAGCCGTGGCAGCAGCGCGACATCCAATCGGGCCTCGTCAACCCCGGCTACTCCACTGACATGGTGTACATGGCGCTGGGCAAGCCGTCGAAGATCGTCACCACTGCCGACGGCCAGGAAACGGTCTGGACCTACACCAATTACTACGCGCCGGTCGCGCAGTACCAGGCCCAGGCGACCGCCGACAACTCGGGCGGCAAGTATTACGGCACCGTCAATTCCTCCAGCTCGCCGCGCAACAACGCCAGCCTCTCCGCCACCGGGCAGAAGGGCACGGCCCAGACTTCGCTCGATGTGCCCGATCTCCCGGCCGACACGCTGTACGTGACGTTCCGCAACGGCCAGGTGACCCGCACCCAGCTCGAGAGCGAGATCCAGCGCTAATGCTGTGCCGGCTGTCGGCG
>DAOQKI010000026.1:0-14016 GCA_035334485.1 Opitutaceae bacterium | reverse complement strand
CCCGCCGTTGTCTGATGCGCCCACTCGGCCTCCTGCTCGTCGCGTTACTCCTGCTCGCGCCCGCCGCGACGGGTGGCGAACGCCGTGCCGCCCCGGGCGGACCGATTGAGAAGCTCCCGCCCTTCAATGTGCGGGAGCAGATCTTCCCTTCGATCGAGGTGCACTTCGAGCTCGCCGGCGAACGGCTCGGCGACCCGCTCAACGATCCGATCCTCGACGCGAAAATCACCGCCGTGGACTACGACGGCATGGGTTCCCGCCTCGGCCTGCGGATCGGCGACTCCCTGACCGCGCTGAACGGCGTCCCCATCCGCGGCCTCACCATCCTCAAGCTCGCCGCACTCGTCGGCAAGGCCCGCACCGACAAGACCGACTTGGTCTGGGACGCCAAGCGCGGCATCACCCCGTTCACGATCCGCTACAACGGCAAGTGGGACACCCCCCTCCCCGGCCAAAAACGCTAGCCGTTCCTCTCGTCCCTCGTCACTAGTCACTCGTCACTTCCGCCATGGTTTCCTCGATCCCGCTCTTCTCCCACAAGCACGAGCTCGACCTCTCACCCGAGGCTTTCGGCGAGCTTCGCTCCTCCGCCGACTGCGCTGACGACGTCGCCGAGCTCAACCGCCGACTGACGGACGATGGTTATCTCTACATCCCTGGGTTCTTCGACCGCGACCTGATCCAGGCCGGGCGCGCCGCGGTAACCGATCGTCTGGCAGCGGAAGGCACGCTCGATCCTGCCTACCCGGCCATCGAGGCCCGCCGCCGGCCGGACCGCGAGCTCGGCTACCGCGGCGATCTCGCGAAGGACAACGCCGCGATCGACCGCGTGGTTTTCGGCCCTGAGCTGCTCGACTTCTACACGCGCCTTTTCGGCGAGCCGGTGCGCCACTTCGACAACAAGTGGTTCCGCGCCGTCGGCCGCGGCCAGGGCACCCCGCCGCACTGCGATCTCGTCTACATGGGCCGCGGTACGCACCAGCTGTACACCGCGTGGATTCCCTACGGCGACGTCTCGCTCGAGCTCGGCGGGCTGATGTTGCTCGAGCACTCCCACCGGCAGGCGGCCCGGCTGCGCAACTACCTCGAGGTCGACGTCGACTCCTACTGCGAGAACCGCCCGCGCGAGGTGCAGAAAGTGAAGAACCAGGGCGGCTGGAGCCACCCGGGACACCTCACCACCAATCCGTACACCCTCCGCCAGAAACTCGGCGGCCGCTGGCTCACGACCGAATACCGCATGGGTGATCTGCTCACCTTCGGCATGACGCTCATCCACGGGTCCCTCGACAACCAGACCGACTTCGTCCGGCTGTCCTCCGACACGCGCTACCAGCGCGCCAGCCAGCCCATCGACACGCGCTGGGTCGGCAGCAACCCGTCCGGCCACACCCTGCGCGCCAAGCAGGGGTTGATCTGCTGATTTGCGGCCAGACGGCCGCAAATCAGCAGATCGGAGTTCGGGGTTCGCAGTTCGGAGTTCGGAGTTCGGTTCGGGCACGCCTGGGGTGTGACGGAGCCTGCCGGTTCTGATCCACACCGGCCTCACAGCTTGTCATCCTGAGCAAAGCGAAGGATCCACTTGGACTCTGCGGAAATACACCGCGGCATCTCACTGGATCCTTCGCGCTGCTCAGGATGACAAACAGGGGCGGCGGCGAAGAAAGCGGGGAGTATCCGCGGCGCGTCCGCCCGAAACCGATCTGCGAACTGCGATCTCCGAACTCCGAACGGCGAACTGAGCGACGCCGCGCGTCGCTCAGTTCGCCGTTCTCTCCAGCACTCTCCGCATCTGGAACGCCAGGCCCTCCGACATGGTCTGGCCGGTCTCGAGCTCGGACTGACGGCTCCGGGCGGCCTCACCGTCCTGCCCGGCCCAGCCCACGATCTGCACGTCCTGCGGCTTCACGAGCAACAGTGTGTTGCGCAGCTCGGTCATGAGGTCCGTGCGGATCGCCTTCGGTCCCAGGCGGTCCATCGCCGCCGCGAACCGATCCACACTGCCCTGCTCGCCCGCCAGTTCATGGAAATGACGGTCCCATTCCATGCTCGCCTCCGATCCGATCGCATCGATCGGCGCCTGCGCGAACGCGTAGCCCTGGAGGTAGTCGCGGAAATTCCGGATCGGCTCGGGCACGACCACGCCGTTCACCGCCGGCAGCCACAGGCTGTGGTCGGTGAAGATCTGGTTGCCCGGCACGCTGGTGATGAACTTCAGGAAATCGAGCGCTTCGGCCTGATGCGCGCTGTCCTTGTTCAGGTACATGGAGAGGCCGGTCTCGCCCATGCCTTCGCCCATGATGCCGAGGACCAGCGACCCGACTTTCGGGTCGTCCGGCGTCACCGGCGGCAGCTTGTAGGTCTTGATCTTGAACGACGCCAGCTGCCGCAGGCTCGTCGCGTCCCACGTGCCGTAGAAGAAGAACAGCGCCTGGCCGCGCAGGAACTCGAGCATCGCGTCGTCGCGTCGCAATTGCTGGAAGCCCGGTTTCATCGCGTCCGTGACCTCCCGGATCAGGCCCAGGGCCGCCTTCACCGCCGGGTCGGAATATCTCCATTTGCCCTCAAGGTAGCCCGCGAGCATCTGCCGGTTGTAGAGGAAGAGCTGACCGCCCTCGTCCATGTCATAGACCTCGCGGAGCATCGTCGGCACGAGCAGCGGCTCCACCAGCGTCCGGGTCGTGTCGCGACTGCCGGCGATGCCCGCGATCGGTTGCCCAGTGCGCTGCGCGTACGCCCGCACCTGGACCAGCAGCCGCCGCAGGTCGTCGAAGGTCTTCAGCTCCACCACGCGGCCCGCCACCTTCCGCATCAGCGGCACGTTGGCGAAGAGCCGGAGCGAGTGCTCGGTCAGGTTGACCGCGTAGATCTGGCCGGGATCCGGCGACTCGCGCCGAGGCGCAATGAGGCCGTCATGGAAGGTGTCCTGCCACGCAATCTTCTCCTGCGACGTGCCGCGGTTGTAGGGATTCGGCTTGGTCAGCTCCGACGTGAGCGGCGAGAAATACCGCGCCGGGATGTCCTTGGTGCCGGGCACCCACGAGCCCCACTCCAACAGGTCCGCGCCCGTGCCGCCGGCGAGATTCGAGCGCAGCCACTGCGGGTAGATTGTCCCGCCAGGAATCGCCAGCTGCACGACATGCACGCGCGGGTTGATTTCCTCGTAGCGACGGATGACGGCGTCGATGCCCGCCGGGGGACCGCGCTCGATCTGCCAGTGCGCGAAATAGATGGTGACCGGCCGCTGCCGCCACACGGGCGTCGAGCGGGTGAACACCCACCAGCACGCCGCACCGTAGGCGAACAGCAGGAACCACAGGCTGAGGTGACGTCGGCGGAGTCTCATCGCGCGCCCCCTTTCGCGAGCTCCTGCTGCACCGCGGCCAGCCGCTCGCGCACCGCGTAGGCCCGGCCGTTGCGCGGGAATTCCTCCAGGTAGCGTTCAAAGAACTCGCGGGCCTGCACCCACGCGCCGATCTTCGCCGAGAGCACGCCAATCTGCACGAGGATGTCCTCGCGCGCCGAGCCGTTGATTCCGCCGAACCGGGCCGCGGCCACGAGGTGCGGCAGGTAGCGCGCGATCGGCGCGCGGAGCGCGATTCCCGCCATGCCGATCTGCAGCTGGAGGTCGCGCCGCAGGAGCGGATCCTCGATGCGGTCCAGCAGCCGCTCGGCGGCCGCGATCCGATCCACCTCCGACGCGGTGCCCGGCAGGAGGTACATCTCCATGAGCGCCAGCTTCACGAGCCCGAGCTGCGCCCAATGGCTGTGCGGCCAGCGCTCCGCCAGCTCGCGGTACAGCGTCGCCGCCCGCGCGTTGTCCGGGGTTGCGAAATGCAGCTGGTACAGTCGCGCCCGCAGGTACGCCGCCTCGGACGCCAGGGCGTCGTCGCCCGCCGCGAGTTCCGTCAGCACGCGCTCGGCCTCCCGCAGCTTGCCATCCGTCACCGGCTGGTCGCCCAGCTGAGCCGTCGCCCACGCCAGCCGCTCCGCCCGCGAGTCGCCGCCGTTTGGCAGGGCCTTGAGCACCTCCTGGGTCCGCAGATTGGTCAGGGACTTGAACGCCGCCGGCTCCCCGGCCGAAAGCGCGGCCAAGGGGACGCAAAGGAGGCACAAACTCAGACACCGCGGGGCCGAAAGCACTGAGCCATCGTGGAAGTTTGCCCCGCCCGGACAAGCGCGCGTTTGGAATATTCGCAGGCTTGCGCGGCGATAAGCGGTAGGCGGTAAGCGGTAGGCTCGGATTCTTTTTCGTTGGCCGCAAAGAGGCACATAAGGCGCAGGCTCTTCGAGCCCTGGTGCGCTGCGCGGATCGCAGGTTCTGCGCCTTCTTGCGGCAAAATCTCTGGATCCGAGCTTACCGCCTAGCGCATACAGCTTCCAGCCTATCGCCTACCGCCTATAGCTCCGTTCACTCTCCCGCGCGCGCCAGCTGCAGCTGCATCTGGTAGATCAGCGCCTCGGTCTGGGTTTGCGAGCTCTCGAGGCGCTCGCGCGACTGCGGCAGCTCGCGGTCGGTCCGGTCGCGCCGCGCGAGCTCGCCGAGCGCCGTGATCTGCACGTCCTGCGGCCGGATCGCGAGAAAGCGGTTGCTGATCTCCTTCCGCAGGTCCGTGCGCACCGCGGCGGGCATCACCTTCGTCATCTCCTCCACGAATTTGTCCACGCTGCCCACCGGCCCCGTCAGCAGGTGCAGGTAGCGGTCGAGCGACGCCGCGACGTTTGAGCCGATGATCGTGTACGGCATGCCCAGCGTGAAGCAGTCGCGCGGGGTCACGTAGGCCTGGATCGACTCCGGCACTTTCACGAAGCGCGTCGCCGGGAGCCAGCCGCTGTTGTCCGTGAAGATCTGGTTGCCCTCGATGCTGCTCGCGTAGCGCAGGAAATCGATCGCCTCCTGCGGGTGCGGGCTCTGCTTGTTCAGGTAGAGCTCCATCGAGGTGCCGCCGCCACCGTCGGCATAGGGGCCGATGTAGAATTTTCCTACCACCGGGTCGTCCGGGGTCGGCTGCGGGAATCGGATCACGTCGACCGGGAACGACGCCAGCGACCGCAGGCTCGTGCCGTCCCACGTCCCGGCGAAGATGAACAGCGAGTCCCCGCGCAGGAACTCCTGCGTCGCCGCGTCTCGCATCGACTGCAGGAAGCCCGGCTTCATGTTCAGGCTGATCTCGCGCATCAGCGCGAGCCCCGCCCGGGCCTCGGGCGAGTTGTAGGTCCAGCGTCCCTCGAGGTAATGGCCCAGCTCGTCCCAGGCGTTGAGTCCCAGCACGCCGAAGCGGTCGTTGCGCAGGCTGCGCGGCATCATCGCCCCCTGCATCAGGAACTGCATCAGCCAGGTCGCGTTGTCGCGCGAGCCCGCGAGCGTGTACACCGGCCGGCCTGTCCGCGTCGCGTACGCCCGCACCTGCGCCGACAGCACGCGCAGCTCGTTCAGGGTCTGCGGCATCTTGGTCCCGCCCGTGATTTCCTTCAGCAGGTCCCGGTTGCAGAACAGCCGGGTCGACACCTCCGTCAGCGTCGCCGCGTAAAACTGGCCCGGCACCGGCGCCGTCACCTGCTGCACGATCAGCCCGTCCGTGAAGGTCTCGGACCACGGCACCTTCTCCAGCGGCGTGCCCCGGTTGTAGGGGTTCGGCTCGAGCATTTCCTTCGTGATCGGCGCAAAGTACCGCGCCGGGATGTCCGTCATGCCGTCGAGCCAGTAGCCGTACTCGAGGAGATCGACGCCCGTGCCGCCAATGAGGTTGGAACGCAGCCACTGCCGGTACACCGGCCCGCCGCCCGGCACGAGCACCTGCTCGACCTTCACCCGCGGGTTCAGCTGCTCGTAGCGGCGGATGACCGCGTCGAGACCTTCCGGCGGTCCCTTCTCGATCTGCCAGTGGGCCACGCGGATCGTGACCGGACGCGAGCTGACCAGCGGCGCCGACCGCGTGAAGACCCAGTAGGTGGCGAGCAGGTAGCAGGCCAGGGCCGTGGCAATACCGAGGCGGGCGCGGATTCGGCTGTTCATCGCCGGCCCTCCCGCGCGGCTTGTTCCAGCGCCGTCAGCTCCTCGAGCCGCCGTCGCACGGTCACGACCCGCATGTTGTAGCTCACCTCCCGCACGTACCGCTCAAGGTAAGCCCGCGCCTGCGGGTAGTCGCCGGTCCGGATGGAGATTTCCCCGATCATCACGATCAGGTCCTCGTAGGCCTGTCCGATCAGGCCGCCGGTCCGGTCGGCCGCGACCAGGTACGGCAGCGCCTGCGCGGGCGGCAGTTCGTAGAACAGCACCGCGCGGCCCAGTTGAAGGTTGAGATCTCGAACGAGTTCCTTCTCTTCCAGGCGCGGGCGCAGCGCCGCTGCCGCCGCGACCCGGCCGGCCGGATCGCCCGGCTCCGGCAGCGCATAGAGGATCAGCACGCCGAGCTTCACCAGCCCCAGCTGGGCCCAGTGGCTGTGCGGCTGGCGGTCAGCCAGCTCGCGGTACAGCGCCGCGGCCCGCGGCAGGTCAATCTGCTGGAAATGTACCTGGTGCAGCCGGCCCCGCAGGTAACCGGCCTCCGCCGCGATCTCGTCGTCGCCCTCGGCCAGCACGGCCAGCTCAGCCTCGGCGGCGCGGAGGTTCTCCTGCGTGACCGGCTGCCGGTCGATCGCCACCGCCGCCTCGGCCAGCCGCCGCTCCCGGGTCCGGGGCTCCCGGCTCTCGGCCAGCCGCGCGGCCGCGTCGCGGTTCAGATGGTCGGCCACCAGCCGCCAAGCCTGCGCCACGTCGTCCGCCGCGGGCGCCGCCAGCGGGAGGGCCAGCAGCAGCCACCACAGCCAGTGGCGCGGGAACGGGGTCGGGGCAGTCACGGCGCCATCGTGGAACGCCGTCCCGCCCCGACAAGAACTACCTGCGGTCCGCGGCCGAAATTTCAGGCCGGGCGCCGGCCCGAGCTAGCCGGGCCCGGGCGGGCTGCAACCGAAGGCCCCGTCAGACGATGCCGCGTTCGAGCCAGGTGTGCTCGCCCTTGATCACTTGCTGCGCGAGGTCGTAGCCGTGCTGGTCCGCATTGCTGCCCACCCCGGCGAACGCTTGCTCGATCCGCGTGGCCGCCTGCGCCGCGAAGTCGTCGACGAGGGTGAGCACCTTCGCCTCCGTCTCGCCCTCCCCGAGCAGCTTCTGCGCGTACACGCAGCTCGCGGCCAGCGCGAAGAGATCCGCGCCGATGTCGGCCATCCGGGCCAGCAGCACCTGGCGCTTCTCCAGCTTCGGGCCAAAGCGCACCATCTGGTGGAAGAGCGTCCGCGCGAGCCGCCGGCTGCGGCCGGCGACCCAGTTGAAGTGCGCGGCCAGCCGCGGGTGCATGTCGGCCGGCGCGCCGCCGTTGAACGGCAGCCACTGCGCCGGGTACCACAGCGCGTAGAACCGCGCCGCCGCCCAGGCGCTGCGCAAGCGCTCGCCCCACGGTCGCTCGGAGTTGAGCGCGATGCCCGCCACTTTGAGATGCGGGTCCAGCGCCTCGCGCATGATGAACAGCCGCATGATCTCGGAGGAGCCCTCGAAGATCATCGCCACCCGGCTGTCACGCATCATGCGCTCCACCGGATACGGTTTCTCGCCGCGCGCCGCCAGCGACGACACGTTCTCGTAGCCGCGCCCGCCGCGGACCTGCATGATGTCGTCGAGGCACATCCAGGCCTTCTCGGTGCCCCACATCTTGCACATCGAGGCCTCAAGGCGGATGTCCGCCTTCTTGTCTCGGTCGACGATGCGCGAGGTCACGATCAGCATCGACTCCATCGCGAACGCGTGCGCCGCGATCCGCCGGATCTTCTCCGCCACCGCGGCGTGCTGGCCGATCGGCACGCCCCACTGGATGCGCTCCGCGCCCCACTCGCGCGCGATCGCGAGCGAGCGCTTCACCGAGCCGAGGCTCGAGGCGGGAATCGAAAGGCGGCCGGCGTTGAGCGTGCTCAGCGCGACCTTCAGGCCGCGGCCCTCGCCGCCCACGATGTTCGCCTTCGGCACGCGCACGTTCGTGAAGCCCACCACGCCGTTGTACAGCGCATGCAGGCCCATGAACTGGCAGCGGTGCCGGATCTCGACGCCGGGCGACTTCGCCTCGACCACGAACGCCGTCAGCTGTGTGCGCGGCTTGCCGTCCACGATCTTCGGCGGCGTGCGGGCCACCACGATATAGAGCCCCGCCCGCGTCGCGTTCGAGGACCAGAGTTTCTCGCCGGTGATCAGGTAGTCGTCGCCGTCCGGCTTCGCCTCCGTGGTCAGCCGCGCCGGGTCCGAGCCCACACCGGGCTCCGTCAGCGCGAACGCCGACAGCTCGCCGCCGGCCACCCGCGGGAGGAAGCGCTGCTTCTGGTCGGGCGTGCCGAACAGCACGAGCGGCTGCGAGACGCCCACCGACTGGTGCACCGAGATGTGCGCGAAGATGTTCCCGCAGTGGCTGGCCATCAGCATGCACGCGCGGCAGTAGGTCGTCTGCGAGAACCCGAGGCCGCCGTACTCCCGCGGCACCTTGATGCCGTAGGCGCCGAGCCGCGCGAGCCCCGCCATCACGTGATCCGGGATCTCGCCCGTGCGGTCGATCTCGTCGGCGTTGACGCTCGCCTTCAGGAAGGCGGCCAGGTCGGCGAGGAACTGGTCGGCCCGCGGTTTCTCGGCGGGATCGATCTCGGTGACCGGGTACAGCTTGCCCGGACGGAAGCGGCCCATGAAGAGGTGCGCGACGAAACTAAGGTCGTCGTGCGACTCCCGGGCGGCCTCGGTGACCTGAAGGGCAGCGCGCTGCCCTTCGTTCATTTTGGACATGTCGATGACGGAACGTTCGCCATCGCCCTTGGTTGGTGGGGTAACGGATGCAGACATTGGGGTTGGCGGCCAGCGGCCGCGTTGATGTTTGGTCCGAGTAGAGCCGAGTTTATGACACGGTCAATGACCGCGCGGCTCACCCAAAAGACCCAAACGGCGACACTGAGACCACAGAGGGAGCACAGAGCGCACCGAGCATTCGCGACCCCAGTCCGGCCACTTCGCGACCCTAGCGGCCTTCGCGGTTAACAAAGATGGATTCCGAACCGCATCACCGCGAAGCCCAGATCAGCTCCGGCTTCGTGTGCTTCGTGACCTTCGTGGTGAAGTCGAACCGTTGAGCCTACCTCGACGCGGCCTCGACCAATGCCCGCATGGTCTCGACCTGCCCTCGAACGGCGGCCGTGTCACCAAGCTGCTTGGGCTCCCGGAAGCCTGCGAGCGCCGTCGCCACCGCTGGCGGCAGTTCGCCCCCGTGCTGGGCACGCAGCGCGCGCAGTTTCTCGAACTCCTCGATACCGTCGCGCAGCAGTTCCCAGTGCACCGAGGCCCGCGGGCCGGGATACAGCAGGAACTCATCGCCTGGCGGCAGGTCGCGGCGCCACGGGTGACACGAGTAGAGGGTCTCGCGCAGCGGGTTCTCGGGCCAGGTGGTCAGCGCCCACCGGCTCAGGCCGTCGTAGCCATTCACCGCGGCGTAGAAGCTCAGCCAGACCGACTCGGCCGGCGGGCTCGTGACAAAGGTGTTCGGCCGCTTCGGGTCGAGGCAGACATAGAAGGTCGTCACGCGCCCCTCCGCCCGGCGCTGCGCGATGTCGCGAAGCAGGTCGTCGCTGGCGTGGTCGAGGATGATCGTGAAGTCCGCCAGATCGAGGCCCGTGTAGTGCGACGGCGCCTGGTTACCCGCCAGCGCCGCCTTCAGCCGCGGCGCATGCGTGCGCACCACCTCGAGCATCGCGCGCATCATCTCCGCCGGCGCCTCGTCGACACCCAGCCGGGTCCGCTCGAGCCAGCCGCGCGCGGCCAGATGATGCTCGAAGTCGCGCAGGAACGGTCCCCAGTAGTCCGCAAATTCCGGCGAGCCCGGTTCGCACATCGCCCAGCGCTGGTCGCCGGTCGCGGCGTCGGTGTATTCCAGGCGGCCGGACCAGGTCAGCAGCGACAGGCAGTTGATCTGCCGCGTGATCCCGCAGCTCATCGCGAACTCCACGTAGCGGTCGAACACCGTGTAATCGAATGTCCACGAGCCGTCCGGCCGCTTCACGTGCTCCACCATCGTCCCGTAGTCGTCATAGTCCCGCGAACCCCACGGCCGCGGCGTGATCGTGGTCGTGATCACCTTCTGGCCCGCCCGCGCCAGTTCCTCAAGGTACGGGCGCATGATCCGGAAATGCTCGTCGCTCCACGGCCGCACGCCGTGCATCCGCGCGATCGACCACGGGTGCTGCCAGATGTCCAGGTGGTACGCCCACTCCGCCGGCGGCGGCAGCGTCGCCGGCAGGACCTCAAGCGTCAGGGGAAACACCTTCGGGTCTGTGCCGTCCGCCCGCACGGTCAGCGTGCCGCGATAGGTCCCCGGCTGGGCGCCCCGCGGCGGTTCCACCGTGAGCCAGAGCGCGCGAAAGGACCCGGCGAGCATGTCGACCCGCGTCGCGCCATCGAGCACGTCACCCACCGGCCGGCCGTCGGCGAGAACCTGGCGGACCATCCGCACGGTCGTCGCCCCGGGCGGCAGCGTCCGTCCCTGCGCGTCGCGCAGCACCGAGACTTCCGCTCGCAGACCGAGCCGCGCCGCCGAGGTCCAGACGACGAACTGGCCGTGCACGCGCTCACCGCGCCACGCTGTCGCCTGCCAGCCCGCGTCGCTATCGGCCGCGGGCACATTGGTCCCGTCATACTGCTCGTAGATCGAGCCCACTGCCCCCGCGAGCGCCCGGCCCGTTGGCGTGGCAAAACCAGCGATCTCCACGAGGTAGGGTCCCTCCTCGCCGCGGGAGACGCCCGTGATGGTCAACCGCAGCGACCGCACACGGGCCGGCCGCGTCAGGACCAACTCGAGGCCGGGCGCCGGGATGAGCGCCTCGCCCGCGCGCTGGTCGTGCAGCACCTGCCAGGTTGTGCCGTCCTCGGTGCCCTCGAGGAAAAAGTGATACACCCGCGTGCCGGGAGAGCGGAGATACAGGTTAACCTGCGCGATGGTCCGCGGCTCCGGGAGATCCAGCCGCACCCATGACGGGAAAGTACGGCTCGTCCAGAACCGGACCGTGTCGGCGATGGCGCCATCGTGCACGAACTCGGCGCGCTGCTCCTCGTCGCGGCCCGAGGCCGTGACCACCGCGCCGGCCAGGACATCGCCCCAGCCCTCGCGGTGCAGCCGCGGCGCCGCCGGCTCGTAGGGCGCGTGGATCGCCTCGAAGGGCGCCGTGACCTCCGCGGCGGACCCGAGCGGCCAAATGCCGAGGGCGCAGGCAATCCAGGCGACGGTCCGGCGAAGCATGGGCCCGACGCTGGCGGGCGGGGGCGCCGCGTTCAACGCGTTTTCGGGGACGGGAAGGCCCGGCCGATTAGGGCGTATCGGCGCGCTGCCCGCCGCGGCGAGGTCTCCTAATAGCCGCCGGTCCGACTACATTCGCGTCGCCAATTCCGGGCCGGGTTCCAAGCCTCTCGCCAACCCCCGTTCCCCATGGCAGCCCAGCACGAAGAATCCTATCTCAGCGCGAACGAGCGCCATCCCGAGCGCTCCCTGCAGTTCGACTTTGTCCGCGCCACCGAGAACGCCGCGCTCAGCGCGATCGACTGGCTCGGCCGCGGCGACAAGGAATCGGCGGACGCCGCCGCCAGCGACGCGATCCGCGGCACCCTCGAGCAGAGCGATTTCTGCGGCCAGGTCGTCATCGGCGAGGGCATCAAGGACAACGCCCCCGGCATTTTCCTCGGCGAGAAGATCGGCTCGTGGAAGTTCCCCTCCCCGCGCTTCAACATCGCCGTCGATCCCATCGACGGCACCACCAACATCTCGAAGGGCCTGCCCAACTCGATCTCGGTCATGGCCGCCGCCCACGTTCCCCATGGCGCCGAGGCCGCCATGGTCAACATCCCGACGTTCTACTCCGAGAAGCTCGCCTACGGTCCCGACGTCGTCGCCGCCATGGAGCGCGACCCGGCCCTGCGCTTCGACCTCGACACGCCCGTCGCCCAGATCCTCGAGCGCGTGGCCGCCGCCCTCGGCAAGAAGGTCCGGCAGGTGTACGTCGTCGTCCTCGACCGCCCCCGCCACCAGAAGATCATCACCGAGATCCGCGCCGCCGGCGCCGCCCTCCGGCTGATCAGCGACGGCGACGTCACCGCCGCCGTCTCACCGTCGCTCCACGACAGCGGCGTCGACCTCTACATGGGCACCGGCGGTTCACCCGAGGGCGTGCTCACCTCCGCCGGCGTGCTCGCGCTCGGCGGCGACCAGCAGCTGCGCATGTGGCCCCGCGACGACGCCGAGCGCCGCGAGATCGCCGCCACTCCCGCCGCCGCCAACCTCGGCCGCATCTACTATGCCAAGGACCTCGTCACCAGCCCGAGCGCCATCTTCTGCGCCACCGGCATCAGCGACAGCCCCCTCCTCCCCGGCGTGAAGCTCATCGGCCGCAAGGTCATCACCCACTCGATCCTCATGCGCACCCAGAGCCGGTCGGTCCGCTACATCAAGACGGTGCACGATCTCGACTTCAAAACCATCCGCCGCTCGCCGGATCGGCGCGACCACTATGTCTAGGCGCGGGATGAGCGTTTCGTAAGCTCCGGCCCGATCTCCCCGCCCTGGAATCCAGTCTGCCCATTCCGGATTCCGGAATCCGGAATTTCCAGCCGGTAGAACAGTTTCAACGTAGCACCAGCCCCATGCCCAAGATCCTGACGTCCGCCCAAGTTGAGCAGTACCGTCGCGATGGCTACGTCCACCCGATCCGGGTGATGTCCGAGGCGCAGGCCGCCGAGCTGCGCGGCCGCCTCGAGGCGCACGAGGCTTCGACCGGCGGCCCGCTCAAGGGTGACCTCCGCCACAAGGCCCATCTGGTCTTCACCTGGCTCGCCGATCTCGTGCACCACGACACCGTCGTGTCCGCCGTCGAGGATCTCTACGGTCCCGACCTGCTCTGCTGGTCGTCGACGTTCTTCATCAAGGAGCCGCGAAACCCGTCGTTCGTCTCGTGGCACCAGGACTCCACCTACTGGGGCCTGAACCGCGCCGATGTCGTCACCGCGTGGATCGCGCTGTCGCCGTCCACCAAGGCCAACGGCGCCATGGAGGTGATCCCGGGCACGCACACGCTCAACCAGATCCCGCACCGCGACACATTCGCCCGCGACAACATGCTCACCCGCGGCCAGGAGGTCGCGGTCGAGGTGGACCAGTCCAAGGCGGTGATGATCGAGCTGCAGCCGGGCGAGATGTCGCTGCACCACGTGCTCCTCGTGCACGGCTCCGCCCCGAATCCCTCGCCTGTCCGCCGCATCGGCTTCGCCGCGCGCTACATTCCCACCTCGGTGCGGCAGCTCGCCGCGGAGCGCGACTCCGCCACGCTGGTCCGCGGCCGCGACGCCTTCGGCCACTTCGAGGCCGAGCCGCGGCCGACGCGCGATCTCGACCCGGCGGGCCTCGCCCTGCACCGCGAGATCACCGCGCGCAACGCCCGGATCCTCTACCGCGGCACCGCGGTGCAGGACTTCAACACGCCGCCGCGTAGCTGAGGCGCCGTCGGGTTCGCCCTTCGACCGCGCCGCCGGACAATCTCCTTGCCCCGGCGAACCCCCGCCCGTACCTGAGGCGGCGTGCACCCCCCGCGGCAGGCACGCCCAGCCTGCAACTCCCGCCCCGCGCGCCCGCGCGACGGACTTTTCCCCCGATGACTCCCCGGCCCGTCTCGCCGTCCGGCCTGCGCCTGGCCCTTCGCGCCGGCTGCCTGCGCGTCATCGCGGAACGGGCCGAGCTGAACCGCATCAACGTCTTCCCTGTCGCGGACGGCGACACCGGCACCAACCTCGCCCTCACCGTCGGCGCCATCTGGCACGGGCTCCGTGAACCCACCGGCCGCTCCGCGGTCGCCGTGCTGCGCCGCGCCGCCGCCGAGGCAAATGACCACGCGCGCGGCAACTCCGGCGCGCTGCTCGCCCATTTCCTCCAGGGTGCCGTCGACGCGCTGCCGGGCCAGTCCACCCTCACCACCGCC
>DAOQKI010000025.1:0-38445 GCA_035334485.1 Opitutaceae bacterium | reverse complement strand
AAGGCCGGCCGGGCGGATGGCGCGCAGCTGGGCGCGTTCGAACAGCTGCTGGCGCCCGCCGCGGCCGAGTTGGTCGCGCGGCGAACGACGGGACTGCGGGATCTCGGAGCCGGGCTGGCGCAGGCCTACGCGCAGGTCTGCGAGGCGGCGGAGCCGGCGGCGCTGAGCTACGAACCCAACTATGCGGAGCCCTCGGCGGAGGCGCTGCTGGCGAAATACGAGGCGGGGCGGGCCCGCGACCTCCAGTTCCGCACGACGCTGACCGGGCCGCACCGCGACGATTTCCAGTTCCATGTCCGCGACACGGCGGCGAAGGACTTTGCCTCGGAGGGGCAGCAGCGCTCGCTGGTGCTCGCGCTGCGCCTGGCGCAGGCGAGGTGGTTTCACGCGCGGAGCGGCGTGCGGCCGGTGCTGCTGGCCGATGACGTCCTGGGCGAGCTGGACCCGGCGCGGCGGGCGCGCTTCTGGGCGGCGGTCGACCCCGAGTCGCAGGTGGTGGCGACGGGCACGACGCTGCCGGACGCGGCGCTGGGGCCCTGGCAGGTCTTTGACGTGGTCGATGGCACGTTCACGGAAAGGACGGCGACGTGACCCATCTCGAACCCTGGCAGTGGGCGCTGGCGGTGGTGGGCGCGCTGGCGATCGGGCTGGCGAAGACCGGCATCAACGGCCTCGGCATGCTCGCGGTGGTGGTGTTCGCGAACCTCCTGCCGGCCCGGCAGGCGAGCGGCGTGGTGCTGCCGATGCTCGTGCTGGCCGACGTCGTGGCGGTGGCGTCCTACCGGCAGCACACCGTGTGGTCGCACCTGTGGCGGCTGTTCCCATGGACCGCGGCCGGCATCGTGGCCGGCTATTTCGCGCTCGGCCGGATCAACGACCGTCAGGCCAGCGTGCTGATCGGGGTGATCATCCTCGGGATGCTGGGCATGCACCTCTGGCGCCGGCGCCGTCCGGCTGCGGCGGAGGCGGAGCATCCCGCCTGGTTCGCGCCGACGATCGGTGTGCTGGCCGGCTTCACGACGCTGGTGGCGAACGCCGCCGGTCCGCTGATGGCCATCTACCTGCTCGCGATGCGGCTGCCCAAGATGGAGTACATGGGGACCGGCGCGACGTTCTATCTCCTGATGAACCTCTTCAAGGTGCCGTTCATGGCGCACCTCGGGCTCGTCAGCGCGTCGAGCCTCGGGCTCAACGCGGTGCTGGCCCCGGCGGTGCTGGTGGGGGCGCTGCTCGGGCGGAAGGTGCTCGCGCGCATCGACCAGAAGCTCTTCGAGCAACTCGCGCTCGGCCTCGCGGCGCTGGCGGGACTGAAGCTGCTGTTCTAGCGGCCGACCGCGGCGGGAGGTTGGACCGTGGGCGTCACGCGGATTCTGCTTTCTCCGCGCTGGATTCTCGCATTCAACGGTGCCCATGGCGCGCATGTCGGTTCGGCAGATGTGGAAGGCGAAGCTCGAGGGCCGGTCGGTCCCGTCGGGCGGACCGGCGCTGCCGACGCTGCAGCGGACTCCGTTCGCGGGCCGGGTGCTGGGCGTGGATCCCTCGCTGCGCGGCACGGGCCTGGCCCTGATCGAGTTTGTGCCCGGCCGGCAGCCGGTGCTGCTGCGGTGCCTGACGGTGAAGGTGCCGGCGCGCGTGCCGTTGTCCGGGGCGCTGGCGGAAATCCACCGGGCGGTGACGACGTTCGTGACCGGCACGGGGATTCGCCATGTGGCGCTCGAGCAGACCATCTACGTCCAGAATGTGCGCACGGCCCAGATCCTGGGGGCGGCGCGCGGGGCTGCGATCGCGGCGGCGGCGCTGCACGAGCTTCCGGTGTTCGAGTATCCGCCGCTGCGCGTGAAGCAGGCGGTAGTGGGCGCCGGGCACGCGAGCAAGGAGCAGGTGGCCCGGACCGTGATGTCGCTGCTGGGACATGGCCGCCCTCTGGCCGCCGACGAGGCTGACGCCGCGGGCGTCGCGCTCTGTCATGCGTTCACGTGGCGAGAGTAGCGCGTGACGCGCTACTCTCGCCACGTGAAGGTAACAGGTTTCAGGTCCCAAGTAGCAGGACGACAGCGGCGCGCAGTGCGCGCCGGGTCAGGGGATCCCAGACGATAACGTCGGCGGAGCCGCGGACGATTCCTGATACCTGAGTCCTGACCCCTGTTACTTAGCCTTCCCCTGCGCCAGCACTTCCCGCGCTCGGGTAAGCGCGTCGTCGAAGTGGGCGCGGACATTCTTGCGGCCGAGGCGCTCGATGAAACCGTCGCGGATCATCATCTCGAGCGGCTGCCGGTGCGGGCCGCTGAGGATGACGGTGCCGCCGGCGTTCTGCATGCGCTCCACGATGCTCTCGAGCGCGTTGAGCGCGGTGGCATCCATGGCGGGCACCAGCTGCAGGCGGAGGATGAGGATCTTGGGCAGCTTGCCAGCGCGCTGCAGCGCGTCCTCCATCTTCTCGGCGGCGCCGAAGAAGAAGGGGCCGAAGATGCGGTAGACGAGCACCCCTTCCGGGATCTCCTTGCCGTGGGCGATCTGCTCCGGGGTCTCGAGCTCGTCGGCGGACGTGACCTGCGAGATCTCGGTGGTGTCGGCCATGCGGCGGATGAAGAGCACCGCGGCGAGCACCATGCCGACCTCGACGGCGACCACCAGGTCGAAGATCACGGTCAGGCTGAAGGTCGTGAGCAGCACCAGCGCGTCGCTGCCGGGCATCTTGCGGAGGCGCGTGAGCTCGTGCCATTCGCCCATGCGGAGCGCGACGACGATGAGTACCGCGGCGATCGTGCCCATCGGGACGTACTGCGCGAACGGGGCGAAGAACAGCACGATCAGGAGCAGCGTCACCGCGTGCACCATGCCGGCGACCGGGGTGCGGCCGCCCTCCTTGACGTTCGCGGAGGTGCGGGCGATGGCGCCGGTGACGGGCAACCCGCCGAACAGCGGGGTGGTGAGGTTGGCGACGCCCTGGGCGATCAGCTCGGTGTTGGAGTCGTGGCGGTCGTCCGCCAGGCCATCGGCGACGACGGCCGAGAGCAGCGACTCGATCGCGCCGAGCAGGGCGATGGTGGTGGCGGCCCCGAGCAGGTCGTGGACGCGGTCAAGGGAGAACGTCGGAAACGTGAGCGGCGGCAGGTGGCGCGGGATGGCGAAGGGGCCGAACTGTGAGCCGACAGTCGCGACGCCCTGGGATTTTTCCCAGCCCAGCACGGCGACAATGCCGGCCGAGACGATCATCGCGGCGAACGGTCCGGGCAGGCGGCGCAGGCCGAGACGCTCGCTGAACTGGGGCCAGAAGAAGATGAAGACGGCCGAGCCGAGCGCGAGCACCACGGTCGCGGGGTTCACCTGGGCGAGGTGCCGGATGATCCACTCGACCCGCTCGAAGAACTCTGTCGGGGCGGGCGTGTCGGCGTGGATGCCGAGGAAGCTCACCAGCTGCCCGGCGATCAGCGCGACCGCGATGCCGGTGGTGAAGCCGCTGGTGACCGGGTAGGGGATGAACTTGATGAGGTTTCCCATGCCGGTGAGGCCCATCACGATGAGGATGACGCCGGCCATGAGCGTCGCGAGCAGCAGGCCGTCGAAGCCGTGCTTGGTGATCACGAAGAGCACGACGGTGACAAACGCCGCGGTCGGGCCGGCGATCTGCACGCGGCTGCCGCCGAGGAGCGAGACGACAAAGCCGCCGATGATGGCGGTGAAGATGCCGATGGCGGGCGCGGGGCTCGGCGTGGCGAGGCCGGTCGGGATGCTCGCGACGCCGAGGGCGAGGGCGAGCGGCAGGGCGATCAGCCCGACGGTGACTCCCGCGAGCGAATCACCCACCGCGCGGTGGCGATCGTAGCCGCGCAGGACCGAGAAGGTCCGCGGCTTGAATCGAAACGTTGGCTTGGGGATGAATCCGGGGAGCGTGTCCATGGTGGTCGAAAGTCGCAGGTCTCAGGTCACAGGTGACAGGTCGGGCGCGCGGCACCGGGCAGGGCTTTCGACCTGCGACCTGCGGACCTTCGACCCAAGCCGTGGTCGGATGTGCGCCGCGCGCTCATCCGATCACGGTCTTGAGCACCTTGCCGAGTTCCGCGACGCGGTAGGGCTTGGTGAGATAGCCGCAGAAGCCCTGGTCGAGGAACTTCTTGGCCATGTCGTCGTTGTCGTAGCCGCTGGAGACGATGGCGCGCACGTCGGGGTCGAGCTCGCGCAGCACCTTGAAGGTCTCCTCGCCACCCATGCCGCCGATGACGCTGATGTCCATGATGACGGCGTCGTAGGGGCGGCCGATGTTGAGGTAGCGCTTGTAGAACGTGATCGCCTCCTCGCCGTTGTGCGCGAGGTCGAATTTGTAATCGAGGCTCTTGAGCATCGAGGCGGTGATGGCCGAGATCTTCGGGTCATCGTCCATGAACAGGATGCGGCCGGTGCCGAAGCGCAGCGACGCGGCGCGGCGGGCCTGGACCTCGACGGGCCGGTCGGCGGTCGGGAGGTAGACGGTGAACGCGGTGCCGACGCCCTCCTGGGTGTCGAGGCCGATCTGGCCCCCGTGCTTGCGCACGATGCCGAGGACGGTGGCGAGGCCGAGGCCGGTGCCGTGCTTCTTGGTGGTGAAGAACGGGTCGAAGATCTTGCCGACGATGTGGGCCGGGATGCCGCTGCCATTGTCGCGGACCTCGAACTCGACGTAGTTGCCTGCCGGGAGCGGGGCGACCTGGCCCTCGGCGAGCGCGACGTTGCGGGCGCGCATCTGGACTTTCGGGCGGTGCGGGGCCGGCGGCATGGCCTGGAGGGCGTTGACCACGAGATTCTGGAAGACCTGGAGGATCTGGGCGCGGTCGACGCTGATCGGCGAGGTGTCGGGGGCGGTCTCGACCGTGACCTGTGCGTCGGAGCCGGCGGCGGCGATCTTCACGGTGTCGGTGAGGATGTCGCGGGCGGACTGGACGGTGAGCGTGCCGGCGCCGCCCTTGGCGAACGTGAGCAGCTGCTTGGTCAGGCCCTTGGCGGTGAGGCAGGCCTTCTCGCTGTCGTCGAGCGACGAGTAATCGCGGGTGTCCTTTGCGAGCGAGATGCCACCCATGATGGTGGTGAGGAGATTGTTGAAGTCGTGCGCGATGCCGCCGGCGAGGAGCCCGAGGGCCTCGAAGCGGTTGGCCTTCACGAGCTCCTCCGGCGTGAGGTTCATCTCGTTGGGATCGCGGAACACAAACACCGCGCCGCAGGGCTTGCCGGAGGGATCGGCGGCGGTGCGGGCGGTCCAGACCACGGGAGTCGGGGCGAGTCCTTCGGCGGCGGCGACGAGGGCGTGCTCGCTGATGAGCGGAAGGGGCTTGTCGGCGCCGAGGACGGTGTCGAGCGGGTCGTCGGCCGGCCGGCCGCTTTCGCGGTGCACGAGGCGGAAGACCTCGCCGACGGGCTGGCCGCGGGTGGACTCGGCGCTGCGGCAGAGCAGGCGGGCGGCGACGCCGTTCAGGTATGCGATCTTGCCGCGGTCATCGACGAGGATGATGCCCTCGGCGACGGTGGAGAGGGCCTCGCCGGCGAGGCCGGACGGGAGGGCGTTCGCCGCCGGGGTCGCCAGGCCCTCGGGCACCGGGCAGATGAACCCCGTGACCTTGGCGAGGTCGCGCTTGCGGGTGAGCAGGCGGTTCGCGCCGAGGAGGAACGTCTGGACCTTGCCGGCCTTGTCCTGGAGCTGGACGGGCAGGACGAAAGTGTTCTGGCCGACGGCGTGCTTGAGCAGCCACACCTCGGGGCCGGCGGTGACCTCGGCCGCGGGCAGGGCGGCGGTGAAGGCGGCCAGGCCGCGCGCGCAGTCGTCGTCGTCCCAGCCGAGCAGCTTCTGCCACGCGGGCGAGTACCAGGCGGATTTGTCGGCGAAATCGAGCGTGAAGGCCCCGAGCGGGCCGGTGCTGCTCAGCTCCTGCATCCGGGCGTCGTTCGCGATGCTTTCCTCCTCGAGCTCCTTGCGCTCGGTGACGTCGAGGTGGAGCCCGACGACGCGCTCGAGCTCGCCGTCGGGGCCGGCGACCTGGAGACCGATGCACTGGATCCAGACCCAGTGCCCGCGCCGGTGCTTCATCCGGAACTCGACGACGAAGGGACGGGAGGAGACCGCGAGCTTCTTGCCCAGCTGGTCGGGGGCGGCGCCGGAATCGTCGGGGTGAATGAGCTGGCGCCACTGGTCGAGCGTGTCGGGCAGCTCGGCGTCGGCGTAGCCGAGGATCTTCTTCCAGGCCGGCGAATACCGGGCGTGGCCGTCCTTGAGATTGAGGTCGAAGAACCCCGCGGCGCCCTTGTCGGAGAGGAGCCGGAAACTGGCGTCGTCGCCGGTGGCGCCGATGGCCGCGGGAGCGGCCGGCGGGAGGGCGGTGGCGATGTAACCCGGGCCGGCGAGGTTCTTCTCCAGCCGGATGATCATGTCGCGCGTCGCGCCGCCCTGCGGCAGGATCGCGAGGCGGGCGGACTGGTCGAGCGCGGTGGCCACGACGATTTCCCACTGGGCCTCCAGCCAGTCGGGTTCGTTGGAGGTGACCTCGAAACTCAGGAGCCCGGCGAACGCGGTGCCGGCCAGCTCGGCGGCCGGCCGGCCCCAGAGGGCGGCGGCGGAGGCGTTGGCGGCGGTGACCCGGCCGGCCTCATCGAGCACCAACACCGCGCACGACCCCGACGGCAGGTCGGCCGGGGCGGTGGAAGGGTTTGGCTCGGAGGCGGGTGCGCTCAATTTGGACCCGTTTTTAGCCAAGCGGCGACCCGCTTGGCGAGAAAATCGATGTAGGCCGGGTGGTCGTTGGCGCAGGGAATCTGGCGGAACGACTCGCCGCCGGCGGCGACGAAGGTCTCCTTCCCGCGCTCGCTGATCTCCTCGATCGTCTCGAGGCAGTCGGTGATGAACGCCGGGCAGATCACGAGGATGCGCTTCTTGCCCTCGCGGGGCAGGCGCGCGAGCTCATGGTCGGTGAACGGCGAGAGCCAGGGCTCGCCGACCAGGCGCGACTGGAACGACACGGAGTGCTTCCGCGGGTCGAGCGCGGCGCGGGCGGCAAAGGCGCGGGTGGTCGCGAGGCACTGCGACTTGTAGCAGGTGGCGTGGGCGGGCGAGCAGGTCGTGCAGCAGTCGGTGACGACCGTGCAGTGGGCCTTCGACGAGTCGGCCTTGCGCAGGTGGCGGACGGGGATGCCGTGGTAGCTGAAGAGCAGGTGGTCGTGCGCCTCGGCAAGGTAGGGGGCCGCGACGGCGTGCAGCATCTCGATGTAGTCGGCGTCGGCGAAGAAGGGCTGGACCGTCGTGACCTTCAGCGCGGGCGCCTGGCGGGCCGCCTCTGCCATGACCTTCACGACCACGGTTTCCCACGACGACATCGCGTAGTGCGGATACTGCGGGAACAGCAGGACCTCGGTGACGCCGTCGGCCAGCATCCGGCCGATGACGCTGGCGATGGACGGCGAGCCGTAGCGCATGGCGAGGTAGACCGGCGTGTCCGGGCCGAGGGCGGCGGCGAGCTTCCGCTGCACGCTCTGGGACATCACGACGAGTGGGGAACCCTCCTTGGTCCAGATGGACGCGTAGGCGTGGGCGGAGTTCTTGGGCCGGGTACGGAGAATGATGCCCTCGAGGAGGAGCCAGCGGAACGGGGCCGGGAGGTCGAGGACGCGTTCGTCCCCCAGGAATTCGCGCAGGTACCGGCGGACGTCCGGGACGGACGGCGAGTCGGGCGAGCCGAGATTGACGAGGAGGACAGCGCGTTTGGACATGCCGGAATTGACCCGGAGAACCCGGGCGAAGTCAAACGCGCGGGCCGGGGCTGGATTGGGGAGCGCACGCGACCCACGAAACGCTCACATCCTGGCATTACCTTCCGGTAGTTACGTTCAGTAAGGGCTGTGGGCAGGCTGAAAATACAGGCTTCTACCGGAAAATCGGTAGGCCGTGAGCTTTCGACAGTTGGCGCGCTCTGGTACAAAATTCCCACGATGCTACCCATGCTTCAGACGTCCTGCGCCTCCGGTACCAGACACGCCTCCCGGCGTGCGACCATGCTGCGTGGCTTGCGATCCGGCCGGCTGCTTGCGGGCTTGGTCCTGATGCTGGTCGTGGCGAATGGGCTTGGGGCGGCGGGCGGTCAGTCGAGCTATACCTTCACGACCTATGCCGGAGTCATCGGCTATTATGGCGCGCTGGACGGCACCGGGACCAATGCTGCCTTCAATTTCCCCAACGACCTGGCCCTTGATCGGAATGGAAACCTCTTCGTCGCGGACACCGGCAATTCGACCATCCGGAAGATCGCGCCCGGCGGGGTCGTAACGACCGTGGCCGGGTCCCCGGGCGTCGCCGGGTACGCGGATGGTCAGGGCACGGCTGCCCGGTTCAACGGTCCGCGAGGCCTGACCGTGGATGCCGGCGGCAACCTCTACGTCGCGGATTCCGGCAATCACGTTATCCGCAAGGTCGCGCCGGACGGCACGGTGACGACCCTCGCCGGAAAGGCCGGCACCACGGGTTCCCTCGACGGCACCGGCACGGCGGCGACCTTCAACCAGCCGCTCGCCGTGAAGGCTGACGCGAATGGCAATGTGCTGGTCTCCGACTTCCAGAATTTCACGATTCGCAAGATCACTCCCGCCGGCGTGGTCACCACGGTGGCAGGGAAGGCGGGCAGCGCGGCCAACTGGCTTGACGGCACGGGTTCGGCGGCCCGTTTCGCCGGGCCTGCCGGGCTGGCGTTTGACAGTGCCGGCAACCTCTACATCGCCGACTCGCACAGCTATGTGATCCGGAAGATGACCCCGGACGGAGTGGTCACCACCGTGGCCGGCACCGGGGGAGTCCCCGGCTCGTCTGACGTTTCGCCGACGAAGTTCAACCAGCTCTACGGCGTCGCAGTCGACAGCGCCGGAAACGTGTATGTCGCCGACACGGTCAACGAGACCATTCGCATGGTGGCGACGAATGGCACGGTGACGACGCTCGCCGGCACGACCGGGGTCAAGGGTACCACCGGCGGTGCGGGCGGCTCGACCCTGTTCTACGATCCGATTGGGATCGTCGTGGCGCCGGACGGAACCCTGTACATTGCCGATGCCAACAATCATGCGATTCGTCAGGGCTCGCCGTCGTCGGCGCCAGTGATCAGCACGCCGCCGGCGGCGCTGACCCTGGCCGCGGGTACGAAGGGAATCCTCACGGTGACAGCCGCCGGGGCCAACCTCGCGTACCAGTGGAAGCGCAACGGCGCCGACCTGCCCGGGGCCACCAGCCCGTATTACGTCATCGGCAGCGCGGGTGCGGGGGACGCCGGCGACTACACGGTCGCGGTGAGCAACAGTTTTGGCACGGCCCTGAGTTCGGCGGCCACGGTCACGGTGGTCGCCACGACGGATGTCGGGCGCCTGCTCAACCTCTCGGTCCGCACCAACGCCGGCACCGGCGCCGAGACGCTAATCGTCGGCGTGGTGGTGGGCGGGACCGGCACGGCGGGAACCAAGGCGACGCTGATCCGTGCGGTCGGTCCGCGCCTGGGCGACTACGGTGTGACCGGGGTGCTGGCTGACCCGCGCATGGAGTTCATCGATCAGGGCGGCACGGTGCTGGCGACCAATGACGACTGGGGTGGGGATGCGCAGGTCGCGGCGGTGGGTGCGTCCGTCGGCGCCTTCCCGCTGGGATCGAGCACGAGCAAGGACGCCGCGCTCTACAATCCGGCGGTTGCGAGCGGCCCCTATTCGGTGAAGATCCTCGGGGCCGGCGGTTCGACCGGCATTGCCCTCGCGGAGATTTACGACGCGACCCCGAGCGGGAGTTTTGCGGCCGCGACCCCGCGGCTGATCAACGTCTCGGCGCGCACGGGCGCCGGCACCGGCAGCGCGACGCTGATCGCGGGTTTCGTGGTCGGCGGATCGACCGCACGCACCGTCCTCATCCGCGGCGTGGGTCCGCGTCTCGCCGACTACGGCGTGCCCGGGGCGCTGGCTGATCCGCAACTGCAACTCTACCGGGCCGTCGGCAGCGACAGCGTCCTGGTGGCGGCGAACGACGACTGGGGCGCGGCCACGAATGCCGCGGTCGTCGCGACCACCGCCGCCCAGGTCGGTGCATTTGCCCTCAATGCCGGCAGCAAGGACGCCGTGCTGCTCCTGACCCTGCCGCCCGGCGTCTACTCCGCGCAGGTCTCAGGCGTGAATGGCGTTGCCGGCATCGCCCTAGTCGAAGTGTACGAGGTGCCGTGACCGGCGTGGATCCAGGGCAGGGGCCTCCGGTTCCACCTCACGAAGTGAAGGGTTGAAGGAGCACTCTGATCGCGGATGCGATCCGCAAAGACAGGCTCGGCGTCTTTCCCCTAGATATTCTAGATTAGAGATCGACAAACCGCGCTTTGGCGGCCTAGGGTGGCGGTGAAAGTTGTTCCGCAGCCCACCCGGTACCGGCCCCAACCGAAGGAAATCCCGATGAAAACTGTCATCCTATGCGCGGCCCTGCTTTGCCCGCTCGCTGTCCGAGGAGGCCCGGCCACGTCCGGTCTGACGAACGACTTCGAGCGCGTCCAGAAGACGGAGGAGATCAATGTGGAGGCGGACTACGTTCCGAAGCTCTCGTTCGGCGTCAGCCTGAAGGTGCTGCGCAACGACGAGACGCGCCGCATCTACGCCCTCGAGATTTCGCGGGTGCGGGCGGGTTCGGATGCGGAGGCGAAGGGCGTGAAGGCCGGCATGAGGATCCTGCGCATCGACGGAAAACCGGTGCACTACATCGCCGCGACGTTCCTGCCGGGCTCGGAGCTTGGCCGGGTGTTCGTGAACCGCCGGAACGGGGACCAGGTCGAGCTGCAGGTCATCGAGCCCAACTCCAAGGAGCCGAAAACGATCACGCTGGTTGAAAAGCGAACCTGAAACCACTCATCCCTGCCCGCCATGAATCTCTCCCGTCGCCCGAGCCATCACCCATTTCCGCGGTCGGCGCTGCTTGCCGGCCTGTTGCTCGGCCTGATGCTGGCCGGCTGCGAGTCGACCGGCGGCGCGATTGATCGGCGGATCGCGGAGAAGCCCACGCTGTTTGCGAGTCTCGAGCCATGGCACCAGCGGGATGTCCGCTCGGGCGTGGTGAACGTCGACGACACGCCGGACATCGTGTACCTCGCGGTCGGGCAGCCGACGCGAACGATCGCCAGCGCCGACGGCCGGGACGTGTTCTGGATTTACAAGAACTACTATCCCGAGACCGCGGTGTCGATGCCGTCGGCCCACCTGCGCACCGAGGGCGGGGCCAACTACACGCCCCGGGTGGTGAGCGCGAACGCGCCGCGCAACGGAGACTCCCTGAGCAAAACCGGCATCCGCGGCACGGCGCAGGTCAGCCTCGACATCCCGGACATCCCGCCCGACACGCTCTATGTCGTGTTCCGCGACGGCAAGGTGAGGTTCTCCGAACTCGAGAGCGAGCGGGAGAAGCGCTAGGGCAAAGCGGGTCCCCAGGAGGACCGTGTGCCAAGGTCGCAAGGCCTCCATACCGGAATTCCGGTAGTCTGTCGCTTTGGTGCAATCTGGAGGCGTCTGTTAGTCTTGGCTCGGCTGCAACCCAGCCGCTCGCCATGAAAACGATAGAAATTCAGGACAGTTGTCCGCCCGTAAGTCATTTCCTAATAGGCGGTAAATTTCGGTGGATGGATAGCGCAATAACCCCAGAGGATTGTCACTTGTTTGCAGTCCGTTGGTGAACCCGTGCTTTCCATGTTACGCCTGATACTCTCCCGCGATCATTGGCGCCCCAGCTTGGCGTTTCTCCTGGTCGGCCTCACGGTGTTGGTCCCGACGGCGCGGGCCATTAGCGTGATTCCCCCGAAGTTCACCGAATTGGTGAGTGGCTCGGACTTCGTGGTGCGAACGGTCGTGAAGTCGGTCAAATCCGAGTGGCGGGAGTCGCACGGGCAACGCCACATCTACACCCTGGTCGAATTCACGGTGACCGAGGTCGTGACCGGCACGCCTCCGCAGCCACTGGTGCTGCGGATCCTCGGCGGCAGGGTGGGCAACGACGAGATGATCGTCGAAGGCGCGCCGCAATTCGTGGTCGGCCAAGAGGACATCCTGTTCGTGCGCGGCAACGGCAAACAGTTCTTTCCCCTGACCGCGGTGACGCACGGACGCTATCCGGTGGTGAAGGATGCGCAGACGGGCCGTGTGTATATGGCGCGCAACAACGGCGAGCCTCTGCAGGCGGTGACCGACGTGGCCAAGCCGCTGACCGAAGGCGGGGCGAAAGACGCGCCGACCCAGGCCAAGACTGTGGCGCAGGCGCTGACGCCGGCCCAGTTCATCCAGCAGATCCGGGCCGCGATGGGCGCCAAGACCAATGCCCATGTCAACTAGCATGAGCAGGGCGAAGTTATTGTCGGTTAGCTTGGCGGTTCTTGTGACGAGCGTGGTTCCAGCGCACGCCTACGACCTCAAGACCTACAATGGTCAGGTGGTAAGTTGGGATCCTCCGACGATCGCGATGAAAGTAAAGTTGGGCACGGATAGCACACTGAGCGATGGCACGAATTTCGACACGTGCGTGCTGAATGCAATGGACGTCTGGAACGCGCAGATCGGGGCCGTGCAATTCCAGGGTGCGATCGCGACGGTTGGGTTGGCGGCCGACTACAATTCCGTCAATGAAATCGCATTTGGTAGCCAAGTTTATCCCGGGGAGGATTTTGATGCCAATGTGCTGGCCGTTACGGTCTCGTACCTTTCGACCGTACCGAGGAGTGACGGCACCTATCGCCGCACGCAGTCGGACATCATTTTCAACACGAAGTACACCTGGGACTCGTATCGCGGAGTACTGCGTGCCCCAGAGGACCTTCGTCGGGTGGCCATGCATGAACTTGGCCACGTGCTCGGTTTGGGACATCCCGACCTTGCCTCGCCGCCGCAGTTGGTCACGGCGCTGATGAATAGCCAAGAGTCGAATATCGACTCGATCACGACCGACGACATCAACGGCGCGCAGGCACTGTACGGCGGCCCCAACACCAACGCGGCTCCGACCATTACGACTCAACCCGTTGGCGGCACAATCTACGCCGGCTTGTCGTTTTCGTTCTATGTTGGGGCTCGGGGCGCCCAACCTCTATCTTATCAATGGCGAAAGGACGGCGTAAACCTGAGCTCTGGCACGGCATCGGTCCTGACGTTGACGAGCGCGCAGGTCAGCGACTCTGGAAGCTACACTGTCGTGGTAACAAATTCCCTCGGTTCGGCTACCAGCAGCGCAGCCAGTTTGACGGTTAACGCGACGGTTCTGCCGACGATCACGGGATTGCCGACGAGCCTCAACATTCCCTACGGCGGCGCATTCACGTTTTCTCCGTCGATCAGCGGCGTCCCAACGCCGACTCTCCAATGGTACAAGGATGGGGAGGCGATACCCAGTGCGACCTACAGCACCTATACGAGAGTCGGCTTAACCCAAGCTGATGGTGGGAGCTACACCCTTGTGGCCAAGAATCTCGCGGGCACCACCACGAGTGTGCCGGTGGTTGTGACGGTGGCGGCGCCGATTGCGCCGGTCGTATCGCAACCTCCCTATTCGCAGACCGTCCCATTCGGGTATTCGATGTCGCTGATGGTGTCGGCGACCGGCACCTCGCCCTTTAGCTATCAGTGGTTCTTCAACGGGGTCGCGATCGCTGGGGCTACGAGCCCCTATTATGTCGTCAACACGTCGAATCTGGCGTCCGCCGGCAGCTACAAGGTGAGGGTCACCAATCCCGGCGGCTCGGTCGAAAGCGCCACGGCTGACGTGACCATCATGTTGCCGGTGCCTTCGACCCTGTCGAAATACCTCTATCCGACGTTGGTGACACCCGGTGCCAATTCCTTTGGTTTGAACGCGAACCTCATCGGCACCGGTTCGGGAACGGTCGCTTACCAGTGGTTCAAGGACGGCGTGGCCATTCCGGGAGCAAACTATTCGTCGTACATCAAGACTCAGATCACTCCTTCCGATTTCGGAAACTACACCTGCCAGATTACGGACGGAATCGGATTCATTTCGACGGCGGACATGACGGTGAACTTGAACGGCTACAGCTCGACCGATTGGACGCCTTGGCTCGATTCATATCGCCTAGGCGACGTGATCTATTTCCTGGCCGCCTCGCCTGGGCGGATCATGCGCTACGACTTGGCGCAGGAGCAGTGGCTGCCAACCGTTTACCTGAGCGACACACTTGCGCCTACTGCTTTTTTCCCAACCACGAGCGGAGTCTTTGTGGCCTACGGCAAGAGTCTGGCTAGACGAAGCCCCGACCTGGCAACCGAGGTGTCAGTTGCCACAAGTTCGGTTGCCATCAAGAGCCTCTTTGGGGCCGGCAATCTGGTCTATTTCTTTGATGGGGACAGTCACACGGTATCCTACAACGTCGCCACCCTAGCTCCTGGCCCGGTTTCCACTGTTGGGTACCCGGGACAGGGCCTCCAACTAGGCAACATCCGGCCCAGCTATTCAGCGGGAGCGGGCAAGTTTTTTACGAGCGCAGGAGGCTCCCCGCTTGATTTGATCTCAGTCACTGTCGGGGCCGATGGTACGATGGGTTTTGGAGTGGGCTCACCCTATCACGGAGACTACCGCGTCAATACCCGCGGGACCGTAGCGCCGGGTGATCAACTCCTTTTCAATAGCTCGGGGGTTATCTTCCGGACCAGTGATCTGACCTATGTCGGCGCGGTGGGGCTACCGTTTCAGGATATCGCATTCATGGCCGATGGCTCGCCCGTCGTGCTGCGCAACCAGACCTTGTCGATCCGTTCTTCAACCACGTTCGTTGAGCAGGGAGTCGTCACTCTTTCCGCTGGTGCCTACGCCGCGTACGGAAGGGGCAGCGCGGTATTTGTCTTTGGCGCGCCGGCCTCGAGCAGCACCACTCCTCCGGTCACCAAGATCCTGCAATCGAGTTTTGCTCCCGCGTCGGCTTCCTCGGTGGGGCCCGCCCCGGGCGCCCCGGTCTCGGTGGAGAATGTCTTTGTCGATGCGGGCGGAATCGTGAACGCGGTAAGTCGAAGTGCCCGCGCAATCCTGCGCTGGAACCCGCAGACCCGTTCCTTCCTTGCTCCCATTCCACTGCGAAGCAGCCCGAAGCTCTCGAATTATTCCGCTTCCACCAATCGGCTGCTTCTTGCCTATACGGACCAGAGTATCACCCAGGTTAACTACAGTGGCGGCATGACTGAGCAGCCCGTGGTGAGCACGGCGGGAGTTGTGTTCGGGCTGGTCGCCATGGACGAACTGACCGCGTTCAACATGAGCCAGGGCGCGGTCTCGGGTGACTACAGCATGGTTATCGATGCCCAAGGTGCCCCACGGTATCAGTCCAGTTGGGGTTATCACGGCACCATGAACCATTGGCTAAGCAGCCAGCGGCGCCTGTATTCTTTTTCATCCTCCGACGACGACTCGATGTCCTACCAGCAGGTGCCGGCCGATGGCTCGTTGCCAAGCCCGAGCTCGAGCGTGGCCAACATCGTGCCTCCGGTGCGTGGCAATTCCGCGGAGAATCTGCTGCTGTCAGGCAACGGTCGGGTCCTGGATATCAACCTCGGCCAACTGGGCCAGCTGCCGAATACCGTGACCGATGGCGCCTGGCTGGACAACGGGCTGTATTCGATTCGTCCTGCTCCCGGCGGCACGGAGTTGCAGCAGTGGGCCCGAACTACCTATGCCCCGGTTGGCAGCCTGGTCCTGACGGGATATCCGATTCGGATCGTGGCGCTAAGTGGGACTCGGCTGGCCGTCGTTACGTCGGACCGCGGTCTTCTCGCCTTTCACTTGGTTGATTCCGATCGGACGTTGGTTGGTTCCTGGAACCTCTCTGCCCCGGCTGGGGCTCCGACAATCACCAGCCAACCCGCCAGCGGCTTGTTCATCGCGGGTGGATCGTTCCGGCTTTCTGTCAACGCCTCGGGCAACCTTCTTTCCTATCAGTGGCGCCGCAATGGCACCCCACTCGCAGGCCAGAATTCGAGTCTGCTGGTCTTGTCCGGACTCACCTCGGCGGATAGCGGGGCCAAGTACGACGTCGTCGTCAGCAACGCTGCAGGTTCCGTTACTAGCGCCGCTGCCACGCTCCAGCTTTCCACCGGCAAGACTCCCCAGACGATCACCTTCAACGGGGTGGCGGACGTGACGTACGGCAGCAAGGCGCCAACGGTGACCGCGACCGCATCCTCAGGACTGGCGCCGACGTTCTCGATCGTCAGCGGGCCCGCTTCCATTTCGGGCGGCGTGCTCACGATCACTGGTGCAGGCACGGTGGTAGTCCGGGCCTCACAAGCCGGCGACGCGACTTTCGACCCAGCCCCGGATGTCGATCGGAGTTTTACGGTCTACAAAGCGTCTGCGACCGTAACGCTCTCCAATCTTAGCCAGGTCGCCAACGGATCTCCGCGGCCGGTTTCGGTCACGACTAATCCTCCCGGATTGAACACGGTCGTCACCTATAACGGCCAAGTCACGGCGCCATCGCTTGCTGGAACCTATTCCGTTTCGGCTTCGGTCAATGATCCGCTCTACCAAGGCTACGCATCGGGTACCCTTGTCATCGTTGGTTCAGGAGGTGGTGGGGGCGGCGGAGGCGGCAACTCGGCTCCGACCATCGTCACCCAGCCCAGCAGCCAAGCGGTGACCGTTGGCGGCACGGCAGTGTTCTCCGTCGGAGCCTCCGGCACTCCTGCGCCAACTTACCAGTGGCGCCGCAACGGTTCTCCGTTGGCCGGGCAGACCGGCTCCACGCTGACCTTGAGCGGGGTCACGCTGTCCGACTCCGGTGCGGTCTTTGATGTCGTGGTTTCGAACACTGTCGGCTCGGTCACCAGCAGCGGCGCAACCTTGATCGTCTCGCCAGCCGCACTCCCGGGCCGCGTCTTCTTCGGCACCCTGGGCAGTGGCGGGCGCTTTGCCCTTTACGTCCGCAGTAGCGGCGAGGCGACCTTGGTGGGCTACCTGCCCAATGGACGCGGCAGCTTCGTCGTGAAGTTCACCGTCGGAGCCGACGGCAGCTTCAGCACGTCGCTCCCGGCGGGCTCGGGCGGTGGGGTGACGGGCCTGTCGGTCGGCGGTGGCCTGGCCCGGGGCAATGCCACCAGTCTCCCGCTCTCCGGCTCGATCAGCGGCGGTTCGCTCAGCGGTACGATCTCGTCCACCGGCGAATCCATGAGCGGCACGGCGGAGCCGGCCAGCGGGCCGACCGCCGCGCTCGCCGGGCTCTACGAGGCGCCGGTGATCAACTCGGCCAACGGCACCCTTTACTTCGTCGTCGGTTCCTCCGGCGCGGTCATGGGCGCGTCGACGGACTCCGGCAACACCACCGCCGCGCAGGGCACCATCGGCGCCGACGGCGCCTTCACGCTCGGCCTGGGCGGTGCCACGGTGCAGGGCTCCATCAACGCCGGTTCCGGCGCCGTCTCGGGCCAGGTGACGGCCAACGGCTCGGCTCCCGGCAGCTTCGGCGGCGTCTCGGCCACGACCACGCACACCGACCGCCTCGTCAACATCTCCACGCGCGGCCTCGTGGGCGACGGCGACAAGGCCATGATCGCGGGCTTCGTGATCTCGGGCAGCCAGTCCAAAAGCGTGCTGGTCCGCGCGAGCGGGCCGACCCTGACCGGCTACGGCCTGAGCGGGGCCATGGACGATCCCGTGCTCAAGATCTACCGCGGACAGGACGTGATTCTCAGCAACGACAATTGGAGCACCTCGGCCGACGCATCGCTGATCGCGAGCACGGCCGCGCGCGTGGGCGGGTTTGCCCAGCAGTCGGGCAGCAAGGACGCCGCGCTGATCACCTCGCTCACGCCGGGCGTGTACAGCGCACAGGTCACGCGCGCGGACGGCTCGGCCACCGGGGTGGCGCTGGTGGAGGTCTACGATGCCAGCGTGGCCCCCGGCGCCGAGGTGCAGAAGGTGATCAACATCTCCACCCGCGGGGAGGTGGGCACCGGCGAGAAGATCATGATCGCCGGGTTCGTGGTCTCGGGCAATGCGCCGAAGCGGGTGCTCATCCGCGCCGTCGGCCCGACGCTCGGCGGCTACGGGGTGACCGGCACGCTCGCCGATCCGTTGCTCAAGCTTTACCAGGGCGAGACGGTGATCGCCAGCAACGACGACTGGGGCACGATCGGCAGCGCGGCCTCCGACGCTGCGGCGCTGGTCGGGGCGTTCCCGCTGAATTCCGGCAGCAAGGACGCTGCGCTCCTGCTCACCCTCGCGCCCGGAGTCTACAGCGCACAGGTCTCCGGCGTGGGCGGCACGACGGGCGTGGCGCTCATCGAGGTCTACGAGGTGCCCTGAGTCCGGTTCTAGCGACGCGGTTGCGCGGGACCGGAAAAAACGAACCGAGGGCCGCCGGCTGGCGACCCTCGGTTTGCGTCTTTTCGGGCCGATGGCCCGCGGCTCAGTTGTGGAACGAATCCACCACCGGGCGCTTCACCATCGGGGACCGGGTGCCCGCCGGCGGCTTGGCCAGCGCCGGCTGGCGCAGGTTCATGCGGCTGGACGGCGCGGCCGGCAGCTTGAGCCCGGGCGAGCCGGCCTTGCTGGTGCCGATCAGGCCCTCGAGCTCCTTCACGAGCGTGAGCAGCTCCTGGGACTGGGCGGACAGCTCCTCGGCGGCCGAGGCGGTTTCCTCCGCGGCGGCGGCGTTGGTCTGGGTGACCTCGTCCATCTTGCCGACGGCGCTGTTGATTTGGCCGAGGCCCTGGTTCTGCTCGCGGGAGGCCGTGGCGATCTCGGCGACGAGGGTGTCAACCTTCGAGGCCTCGGTCACGATCAGCTTCAGCGAGGAGGCCACCTGGCCGGAGATCCTCACGCCGGCTTCGCTCTTCACGACGGAGTCCTCGATCTTCTGGGCCGACTCGCGGGCGGCCTGGGCGGAACGCTGGGCGAGGGAGCGGACTTCCTCGGCGACCACGGCGAATCCGGCCCCGGCCTCGCCGGCGCGGGCGGCCTCGACGGCGGCGTTGAGGGCGAGGATGTTCGTCTGGAACGCGATCTCGTCGATCGTCTTCACGATCTTCGCGATCTCGTCGGACGACAGCTTGATGGCGTCCATCGCCTCCTTCATCTGGTTCATGTCGCGCGTGCCGGCATCGGCGGCGCTGTGTGCCCGGGTGGAAGCTTCCTTGGCGTGGCCGGCGCTCTCGGCGTTGCGCTTGGTCATGGAGGAGATCTCCTCCAGCGACGCGCTGGTTTCCTCGAGGCTCGCGGCCTGCGAGCTGGCGCCGGACGCCAGCTGGGCGCTCGACGACGAGATTTCCGAGGCGGCGGCCGAGAACTGGCCGGCACCGGCGGAGAGGCGGTCGATCGCGCTCTGGAGCGGACGGTTCACGTAGCGGCGGTTGAAGAACCAGAAGCCGCCGCCGGTGATGCCGAGGATGAAGAAGGACACGATGCCCATCGCCTTGCTGGTGCGGCCGACCACCGGGTCGTCGCCGAGCTCGGACTTGAGCACGAAGGCGCCCTGGAGATCGCCTTCCTTGCGGTTTTCCATGGCGAAGCCCAGGACGTCCTTGCCGTCCTTGGTCGGGCTCGTCGCCGGGTCGCCGTGGCAGCCGAGGCAGCTGGCGCTCAGCGCCACCGGGCGGGCGACGATCAGCTCGTCACGCGCACGGTCGTAGTGGGAGTATTCCTTGGCGCCGGCGGCGAAGGCCTGGAACATCTCCGGGTACTCGGCCGCGTGGTCGTGCTCCGGATTGCGGGCGACGATGCCGGGGCGGCTCGTGATGACGAACGTGTAGCCCTGGCGCGCGGCGGCCTTGGCGATGGTGTTCCAGGTCGCGACGATCGGCACGACGCCGTAGAGGTCGGTTTCCTTGTAGATGTCCTTGAGCGGCCGGCTGCCCGCCTGCTGGCGGGCGCGGGCGGTCAGCCCGGCCATGTCGAACGACTTGGCTTGGTGCATGGCGTCCATGCGGGCGCGCACCTCCTCGGCTTGGGTCAGGATCGCGGACATGCCATTGCGGATGTCGGCGACGTGATTTTCGTTCGCGAGGTAGCGCACGGTAATGAAGGCGCTAAGCGCGGTTACAGCCACGGCGCCGGCGGCCGCGAGCATGATCTTGGTGCCAAGTTTCATAGAAAACAGGGGAATGGGTGGTTCCTCGTTTGTTCGGTTCTTTTTTCCCTAGGTTGAGATGGAAGGAGGCGATTGAGGATTTTCCCTCAATCCCCCGTCGTAAGATCACTAGCGTGGCACCGGTCTGTTCGGTGGGTATTCCTCATAGGCTCCGGCGGGCTGCCCCCCTCCGCTGCCCGCCGAAGGGCGAAAACCGGGCGGGCGCGGCCGGTCCGCGGGTGGCCCTGCACGTGCGTCATGGCCCGGCCGGCCCCGACTTTTTGCTTTGGCCGTGGGACCCTTCCGTGGTTGGTTCGTTGATCCATGAGCACGCCGCGCCAACCCGTCCTCCTCGTCATCCGTGATGGCTGGGGCAAGAACCCGGATCCGTCCCAGGACTCGTTCAATGCCGTCGTGCAGGCCAAGAAGGTCTGCGACGACGCCCTGCACGCCAAGTACCCGTGCACGCTGCTTAAGGCCAGCGGCCTCGATGTCGGCCTGCCCGACGGGGTCATGGGCAACAGCGAGGTGGGTCACGAGAACATCGGCGCCGGCCGGATCGTGGACCAGGAGCTGGTCCGCCTGAACAAGCTGTTTTCCGAGCAGCGCCTTGCCACCAATGCGGTCTGGCGGGCCGTCGTGGATCGCGCGAAGTCGCGGCGGTCGAAGCTCCACCTGATGGGCATCGTCTCCGACGCCGGGGTGCACGGGATGCTGGACCATCTTTACGGGATCCTCCGGCAGGCGAAGGCCGACGGGCTCACGGAGGTTTACATCCACGCCTTCACCGACGGCCGCGACACGCCCCCGACCAGCGGTCTCGGGTACGTCCAGCAGGTCGAGGCCGAGTGCGCCAAGATCGGAGTCGGGCGCATCGCATCGGTCAGCGGACGGTTCTGGGCCATGGACCGCGACAATCGCTGGGAGCGCGTGCAGAAGGCCTACGACGTCCTCACCGGGCGGAACATTTCGTCCACCTCGACCGCCGCGCCGGCGGCGGTGCAGCGATATTATGGGGCGCCGATCTCGGCCACGCAGAATGGCGACGAGTTTGTCACGCCCACCGCCATCGTCGGCGCCGACGGCCGCCCGCTGGCGACCATCGGGAACGGCGACGCCGTGCTCTTCTACAACTACCGTGGCGACCGCCCGCGCGAGATCACGAAGGCCTTCGTGCTTGATGAGTTCAAGGGCTTCGACCGCGGCCCGAAGCTCGATCTCTACTACGCGACGATGACCGAGTACGAGACGGGCCTGCCGGTGAAAGTGATCTCGCCGAAGCCGGAGCCGCTGAAGAACATCCTCGGGCAGGTGGTGAGCGACGCGGGCCTGGCTCAGTTCCGCTGCGCCGAGACGGAGAAGAACCCGCACGTGACCTTCTTCTTCAACAACTATCGGAACGCGGCGTTTCCGCGCGAGGACCGAGCCTGTCCGCCGAGCCCGAAGGTGGCGACGTACGACCTGCAGCCCGAGATGTCGGCGACGGAGGTGACGCGGCTGGCGAAGGAGGCGATCCTCTCCGGGAAGTACGCCCTGATTGTCGTGAACTACGCGAACCCCGACATGGTCGGCCACACCGGCTCGCTGCCGGCGGCGGTCAAGGCCGTCGAGGCCACCGACCGCGGCGTGGGCGAACTGCTTGCTGCACTTGAGTCGGTCGGCGGCCGGGCGCTGGTGACGGCCGATCACGGCAATTGCGAGCAGATGTGGGACCCGGTGAACAACGCCCCGCACACCTCGCACACGCTCAACCTGGTCGAGGCCTTCGTGGTCGGCGCGGGCATGACCGCAGCCAAGCCGAAGCTCCGCCAGGGCGGCCGGCTCGCCGACATCGCGCCGACGTTGCTTGACCTGATGGGCCTGCCCAAGCCCTCCGAAATGACCGGCGAGAGCCTTATTTTGAAAGGCTGAGCGACGGGAAGTTCACCACGAAGATCGCGAAGCGCGCGAAGACGGCGGAGCGGCCTTGGTTGCTCAAAATGCCTTGGCCTTCGCGGGCTTTGCGCTCTTCGTGGTTCCCACCAAGCCCCATGAGGATCCGAGCGTGCCAGTTCCTGCTCGCGACGCTGCTGCTGACCGCAGGCTCCCTGCGTGCGCAGATGCTCTGGGCGGGAACGACGGCGGGCATGTCGACCGGACAGGTGCAGCAGGTGGTGCCGGAGGCGGTGCCGACCAACGAGGCGGACGCCCTGAAGCTGCCGGGTGAGCGCGGCGTCGAAGGGCTGACGGCCGCCGGCGTCGTCGTGGCCGGCCACACCTTCCGCGTCCGGTTCTATTTCAAGGAAGGCCAGCTCGTGCACGTGGCCCTCACCGAGGGCGGCGAGGTGCCGGCGAAGGAATTCGAGAAATTCCGGTCGCTCCTGCGCGGCAAATACGGCGTGGAGCAGTCGACCCGGAGCTCCGAGTACATCCAGGTCACATGGAAGGTGATGGCCACGACCATCAACCTCAAGTGGGTCCCGCAGAGCCGGGAGAAGAACCCGATCAGCCTGAGCATTTCCTACGAGTCCCCGATCATCAAGGATACCGAACGCCTATGACGACCTACACTGACGCTGGCGGCGACCTGACGCTGGAACTGGACGAGGCCGAGGGCCTGCTGCGCCTGAAGGCCGTCGCGACCTTCGACGATCCCGTCGACCTGACTCCCGAGGCGGCACGGGAACTCGCGCAGCAGCTGCTGCGGATGGCGGAGGATCTGTAGTTTTTTCGAAACGCCAAACCGCCAAACGCCAAATGAGTCCGGCTGTCGCCCGGTTTGGAGTGGGGTGGGGCGGGTTTGGCTGGATCTTGGGGTGATGCCGTTGGGGTGGTCTTGCCACGAAGGGCGCGAAGCACACCAAGGCCAAGCCACCTGAAATTGTATCGAGAACTTGGTCGGCTTGGCAGTGAAAGGCGGCGTCTTTCCGCAAATACCAAAGACGCACTCCGGCTTGCCTGCGGCCGATTGGTAGGCGCGGACCTTTTTGGCGTTTGGCGATTTGGCGTTTGGGAATTCGCCAATCTAGCGGCTCGTCATTCCGTCGGTCGCTCCGCCTACGGCACCTCGTACAGCTCAACCAGCACGATGCCGGCGGCGCCGTCGGTGCTGCTGGCATGGACGGAGTAGGCGCCGGGCCGGAGCGTGAGGACCATCGCGGCATCGAGGCTGCCGGCCGGGAGCGCAAAGGCGCCCACTTGGGCAAAGACGCCGGCCAGGACGGAATCATCGCCCCAGGTGGCGTTGGTGGCGACCCGGTTGCCGGCCGCATCATACAGCACAATCTGAGGCCGGCTCAGCGCGCCGGAAACACCATAGGAGACGAGCGCGGGTCCGATGCCGCGGATGAGGACCCTGATGGGCGCTGTGCCGGTGACGACAAAACCGGCAACGGCGACGCCTTCGCCGCTGCTGGTCTGGGTGCGGACCGACAGGTTGGTGAGGTGGGATGCTCCGGACGGGTCGTCGTCGTACACTTCCGCGAGGGCCACGCCGGGGTTGGGGCTCGCGGAGGAAACCACCGCGGAATAGACGCCGGGTTCGGTTGAGCGGAGCAAGGCGGCGTCCTTGCTGCCACCGTCAAAGGCAAACGCCCCGAGCGCGCTAGCCCGGGCGGCAACCTGCGCGGCGTTGCCGGCCCCGGACCAGTCATCGTTGGTGGCAAGCGCCGTCGAGCCGCGGTCGTAGAGCGTGACCAGCGGATTGGCCAACACGCTGGCGACCCCGTAGCGGGCCAGGGCGGGACCGGCGCCGCGAACCAGGAGCGATTTTGTCCCGCCGGACACGACAAAGCCCGCGATGAGCGACTGTTCGCCAGCACCGGTCACCGTCGCCCGCGCGGACAGGTTGGCGAGGCGGGACGTCCCGATGCTTCCCTGGCGGAGGATGGCATTGTCCGAGTCGGCGATGATGAGGTTGCCCGCGGCGTCGAGCGCAATGCCCCGCGGCCGGAAGAATCTGGCGGCTGAGCCGATCCCGTCGCTTTCGCCGGCATTGGTGCCATAGGCCATCATCCCAAGTTCGGTGAAGTAGGAGTCGTAGGAACTCGGCAGGCCACCGCCGAGCGTCGTGACCACGCCGTCGGGCGTGACCTTGCGGATGGCGCAGTTGACGGTGTCGGCGACGTAGAGGTTGCCGGCCCCGTCCACCACGAGGGCCTCGGGATTGCAGAACTTCGCGGCCGTCCCGACGCCGTCCGCAGCTCCCTGGACTCCCGGATTGCCGCCGGCGAGGCGCGTGACGGTGCCGTCGCGCGTCACGCGGCAGACTGAATTGTAATAGGTGTCGGTGACGAAGAGCGTGTCGGCCGCGTCGACCGTGATGCCGGTCGGCTTCACGAGGGAATTTGCGGCGTTGCCCCCGCTGTTGCGGTAGAGGGTGGAGACTAAACCGGAAGGCGTGATCCGCCGGATGGCCATGTTGTCGCGGTCGGTCACGTAGATGGTGCCGTCGGAGGCGACCGCCACGCCGCAGAGGCCGGAAAACTGGGCGGCAGAACCCTGGCCGTCGGCAAAGCCCGAGTACTGCGCCTTGCCCGCCACGGTGGTGACCGTGCCGTTGGGCGTGACTCGGCGGAGGAGTCCGCTGCCGATCTCGACCACGTACAAGTTCCCGGAGCGGTCGAGCGCCATCCCCAGCGGGCTTTGGAAACTCGCCGCGGATCCGACGCCGTCGGCGAATCCGCCGGACGCGACCTCGGGCTGGCCGGCGAGGGTCGTGACGACGCCGGCCGGGCTGAGCTTGCGGATCGCCTGGTTGGCGGAGTCGGAGAAATAGATCGTGCCGTCCGGGGCGACGGCGACACCCACCGGCAGGCCAAGCCCGGCGTCGCGTCCGGTGCCGTCGGCCGCGCCGCTGTTGCCGGCAAACAGGGTGACGACGCCGGCCGGCGTGACCTGGCGGATGGCGTAGTTGCGGTAATCGGCGACGTAGAGATTGCCGTCCCGGGAGGCGACGATGCCGTTCGGACCCTTGAACGCCGCGGCCGCCCCGGTGCCGTCCGACCGTCCACCGAAGGCGCTGTAGCTGCCCGCGAGGGTGGTGACGGTGCGATCAGTGGCGATGCGGCGGATAAGTTGGTTGGAGGAGTCGGAAACGTAGACGACCCCGGCGCGGTCGACCGTCACGCCCATGGGGTGCCACATCCCGGCCTGGGTGCCGGCGCCGTCGCTGTGACCCTGGTAGCCGCCGGCATAAAGGCTGACGACCCCGGCCGGCGTGAGCTTGCGGATCGCGTTGTTGTTGCTGTCGGCGACGTAGAGGTTGCCGGCGCTGTCGAATGCGAGCCCGATCGGTCCGTCGAACCGCGCGGCGGTGCCGGTGCCATCGACGAGGCCGGTGACGCCAGCCTGGCCGGCGAACGTGGTGACGACGCCGGCCGGAGTGATCTTGCGGATGGTGGCGTTGCCCATGTCGGCGACGAAGATGTTGCCCGCGGCGTCGACCGCGAGACCGTTGGGCAGGTAGAAGCGCGCGGCCGCCCCTGTGCCGTCGGCGCTGCCGGACTGCCCGGGCGAACCAGCAAGGGTGGTGACGACCCCGGCGGGCGAGATCTTGCGGATGGTATGATTGAGGAGATCGGTGACGTAGATGTTGTCCGAAGCATCTACGGCGATGCCGGTGACCTCGCTGAAGCGGGCCGCGAGGCCCACGCCGTCGGCGGAGCCTTCCTCCCCGGGGGAACCGGCCAGCGTCTCGACGAATCCGGCCGGATTGACCCGGCGAACCGTCCCGGCCTTGGCGTCGGTTACGTAAAGGTAGCGGTGCGAGTCCTCCGCGATGGCGAAAGGCGAAATGAACCGTGCGGCCCGGCCGCGCCCGTCCTTGTAGGACTGGCTGGGACCGGCACCGGCGAGCGTGACAAATGCGGAGTCGGCGGCCGGAGCGTGGCCGAATACAGCCAGCGCGATCAGGAGAGACAGTAAGCGGCGGAGATTCACGAGGGGATGGCCGACCTGATTTTTGTCCGGCGCATCGTGGTGGACAAGGGGAGAAGCCCAATCCCGTGAAATATCACCACCTTGAAAAGACGCATTAGGATTTGAATGGAGCCTCGCCGCGAGCCGCGGCCCCAAACCCGGGGACGTGCATTCAAACTGTCTCAGGTGACATTTTTTAGACCCCGGTGTGCACACGCAAAGCGCCGCCCGGCAACTCGTCAAAACGCCAAACGCCAAAGAACGATCGAGAGCCGCATCTGGTCGAAAAAACGCGGCCAAAGTCCAACCGATCCTCCAGCGGGCGCAGCCGGACACATTTGGCGTTTGGCGATTTGGCGTTTGGGGTTTGGTCTCCCAGTAGGACGCAATCCCGGGGAGATTCTATTTGCCGACCGGGCGGCGGGTCCCCTTAGCTCTCCCGTTCCTTCCGGACCTCACCCATGAAACGCACCCACCACTGTGCCCAGCTCACCACCGCCGACCTAGGCAAACCGGCCGCGCTTGTCGGCTGGGTGGATTCCATTCGCGACCATGGCGGCATCATCTTCATCGACCTGCGCGACCGGAAGGGCATCACGCAGGTGAAGTTCGACCCGCAGGACAATGCGGAGCTCGGCAACCAGGCCGCGCATCTCAAGCCCGAGTCGGTGATCGCCGTCTCCGGCAAGGTCGAGACGCGTCCCGAGGGCACGATCAACCCGTCGCTTCCGACCGGCGAGGTTGAGATCGCGGGCGAGACCCTGGAGGTGCTGAACGTCTCCGACACCCCGCCGTTCCCGCTCGACGACGTTGGTGGCGACAAGGTCAACGAGGACCTGCGCCTGACCTACCGTTACCTCGACCTCCGCCGGCCCAAGATGCGGAAGAACCTCCAGGTGCGCCATCGCACCACGAAGTCGATCCGCGACTATTTCGACGAGCAGGAGTTCATCGAGGTCGAGACCCCGGCGCTGTTCAAGAGCACCCCCGAGGGCGCGCGCGAGTACCTCGTGCCGTCGCGCATCCACCCGGGCCAGTTCTACGCGCTCTCGCAGTCGCCGCAGCAGTTCAAGCAGATCCTGATGGTCGCGGGCGTGGAGAAGTACTTCCAGATCGCGCGCTGCTTCCGGGACGAGGACCTGCGGGCTGACCGCCAGATGGAGTTCACCCAGGTGGACGTCGAGGCGTCGTTCATCGACCGCGAGGGCATTTACACGTTGTTCGAGGGCATGCTGAAGAAGGTGTGGAAGGACGTGCTCAACCACGACCTGCCCACGCCGTTCCCGCGCATGGCGTTCCACGACGCCATGAACCGCTACGGCGTCGACAAGCCGGACGTCCGGTTCGCGATGGAGCTCGTGGATTTCTCCGACACCTTCCGCAGTTCCTCGTTCAAGGTCTTCGCGTCCACGATCGCCGACGGCGGGGTGGTGAAGGCCCTCAACGCCAAGGGCCTGGCCGACCTCACGCAGGGCGAGACGAAGAATCTCGAGGAGGTCGCGAAGTCGCTCGGTGCGAAGGGACTCGCGTTCATCAAGATCGAGGGCGGCGAGTGGAAATCGCCGATCGTGAAGTTCTTCTCCGACGCCGAGAAGGCGGAGCTGACCAAGCGACTCGGCCTCGCGGACGGCGACATCGTGTTCTTCGCGGCGGCGCCGTGGGAGAAGGCGTGCGCGATCCTCGGCCGGCTGCGGCTCGAGGCGGCGGCGCTGCTCCAGAAGCGCGGCAAGCTCACGCTGCGCCCGGACGACTGGAAATTCCTGTGGGTGGTCGACTTCCCGCTCATGACCTATGACGAGGCGGAGAACCGCTACGTCGCCACGCACCATCCGTTCACCGCGCCGGTCGCGGAGGACACCGCGCTGCTCGACTCGGACCCGAAGAAGGTCCGCGGCCAGCACTATGACGTCGTGCTGAACGGCATGGAGCTCGGCGGCGGGTCGATCCGAATCCATCAGCCGGCGCTGCAGAAGAAGGTGTTCGAGGACGTGCTGAAGATCCCGGCCGACGTCGTGGAAAGCCGTTTCGGCTACATGCTGAAGGCGTTCACGTACGGCGCCCCGCCGCACGGCGGCATCGCCTTCGGCCTCGACCGCATGGTCGCGCTCCTCTGCGGCACCACGAGCATCCGCGACGTCATTGCCTTCCCCAAGACCCAGAAGGGCCAGGACCTGATGGCGCAGAGCCCGACGCCGGTGACCCCGCGCCAGCTGAAGGAACTGCACATCCAGACGGTCATGCCGGAATAAGCGGCCGCGGGCGGCCGCTTGGTCGAAGGTCTGCAGGTCGAAGGTCGAAGGACGCTGCTCGGTGCCTTGAGCGTTGAGAGTGGAACGTTGAATGTTCGGCCGAGGAAACGCGCCACGTTCGACGCTCAAGTAGCGCCAGCGCCCGCTGCCCGTTTGGTGTTTGGCGCTTTGGCGTTTGGTCTTTTTCAGCCACCGTTAGTCCATCGACCCTCGCGGGTCCGCTGGGACTAATAATTCAACCGTAGCGCTCAACGGGGGCTTGCGCCGCTGGCTTTAGCCATGCAGAAGTAGGACCATTCCATGAAACTTATCATTGCCGTCATCAAGCCGTTCAAACTTGAGGAAGTGAAGGAAGCACTGTCTGCCATCGGCATCGAGGGCATGACGGTCATCGAGGTGAAGGGCTTCGGCCGCCAGAAGGGCCACACCGAGATCTACCGCGGCAGTGAGTACACTGTGGATTTCCTCCCGAAGGTGAAGATCGAGATCGTCGTCGCCGACGACATGAAGGACAAGACGGTCGAGGCCATCGTGAAGTCCGCCAAGACGGGCAAGATCGGTGACGGCAAGGTGTTCGTCGTGCCGATCGAGGAAGCCGTCCGCATTCGGACCGAGGAGCGCGGCGAGGCCGCCGTCTGAGGAACCCCTTTCGCAGTTTTCGAGAGGCGGGGTGATTTCACCCCGCCTTTTTTTGTTTTTCAGGCGAACGCCGAACGCCGGACGTCGAACGCCAACGCCGAAGGTGTTTCACCGACGCGGGGTGAGGCGGCCGTCCCTTCGATGTCCGACGTTCGGCGTCCGGCGTTGGGCGTTCGATTGGAGGGGCGGCCCACCGCACCAACCCTGTCTCACCCCGCCACTTCGGCGTCCGGCGTTGGACGTCCGACGTTCGGCGTTCGTCCGGCCTGCCGCCCATTTTCCGCCATGACGCGCCGCCACCCCCGGCTGGCATGGGTGCTGCTTTAGGGTCGCCCGATGACCATGCATACTCCCCAGCGACTCATTCGAAAGTGTTTCCTCGCGTGTCTGGCGGGACTGCTCTGCCTGACCGCTGTCGCGCAGACGCCCGCGCCTGCCGCCCCCACGACCGACGAGCGCCTCGCCGCGCTCGAGGCGTACGTCAACAACGCTGATCCCGGCAAGTCCCTCACCGGGGTGCCCGGTCCCGGGCACAACGGCTGGATGATGGTGTGCGCGGCCTTGGTGCTCTTCATGACGCTGCCGGGTCTGGCGCTCTTCTACGGCGGCCTGGTGCGCCGGAAGAACGTCCTCTCGGTGCTCGCCCAGTGCTTGGGCATCACCGGCCTGGTCACGATCCTCTGGTGGGCGGTCGGCTACAGCCTGGTGTTCGGCACCAGCTTCGGCAGCGCCTTCTTCGGCGGCTCGGAGTACTTCTTCCTGAAGGACGTCACCTCCGCCCCGAACACCAACTACGCGTACTGGGTCTCGCAGAACGTCTTCTCGATGTACCAGCTGATGTTCGCGATCATCACCCCGGCGCTGATCGTCGGCGCGATCGCCGAGCGCATGAAATTCACGGCGATCCTCGCCTTCGTGCTGGTCTGGATGTTCCTGGTCTACTTCCCGCTCGCGCACATGGTCTGGGGCGCCAACGGCTTCATGAACGGCGTGTGGAACGCCGACGCCAAGATCCCGGCGATCGACTTCGCGGGCGGCACCGTGGTGCACATGAGCTCGGGCTGGTCCGCGCTGCTGCTCTGCTTGATCCTCGGGCCGCGCGTCGGCTTCGGGAAGGAGAAGATGGCCCCGCACAACATGGTGCTCTGTATGGTCGGCACCGGCATGCTGTGGGTGGGCTGGTACGGCTTCAACGCCGGCTCGGCCGTCGCCGCGGATGGCGTCGCCGCCAACGCGTTCATGACCACCACGCTCGCCGCCGCCGTCGCCGCCTTCGTCTGGGGCGCGATCGAGAAGATCTTCCGCGGCCACGCCTCGATCCTGGGCTTCTGCTCGGGCGCCGTCGCCGGCCTCGTCGTGATCACGCCCGCCGCCGGCTTCGTCAACTCCACCGGCGCCGTCATCATCGGCGTCCTCGCCGCGGTCGTCCCGTACCTCGCCTGCACCAAGCTCAAGGCGAAGTTCGGCTATGACGATGCGCTCGACACCTTCGGCGTCCACGCCGTGGGCGGCACGCTCGGCGCCCTCGTCACCGGCATCCTCGCGACCGCCTCGGTCAACGCCAACCTGACCGGCGGACCGGCCACCAAGAACGGCCTCGCCAAGCTCGTGACCGATGGCGGTCTCTGGCTCGCCCAGGCCAAGGCCATCGGCCTCACGCTGGTGCTTTCCATCGTCTCCACGGTCATCATCGCCTACGCCCTGAAGGCCATCATCGGTCTCCGCCCGGCGGAGGAAGTCGAGCGCCAGGGTCTCGACACCAACGAACACGGCGAAGAGGGCTACGCGTCCTAACCTCCTATTCCAACTACCATGAAACTCATCATTGCCATCATCAAGCCGTTCAAGCTCGAGGAAGTGAAGACGGCGCTGTCCGAGATTGGCGTCGAGGGCATGACGGTGACCGAGGTCAAGGGCTTCGGTCGCCAGAAGGGCCACACCGAGATCTACCGCGGCAGCGAATACACCGTGGACTTCCTGCCCAAGGTGAAGATCGAGGTGGGCGTCGCCGACGAGACCGTCGCCAAGGCCGTGGGCGCCATCGTCAAGGCCGCCAAGACCGGGAAGATCGGCGACGGCAAGGTCTTCGTCACGCCGGTCGAGGAGGTCGTCCGCATCCGCACCGAGGAGCGCGGCGAATCCGCCCTGTAACGTTTGGGTTAGCGATTGGGGTCTGACCGACCCAAGCAAGCCATGCCGGCCCCGCTGCACGCGGGGCCGGCTTTCTTTTTGGGGGACGAACCGAACGTCGAACATCGGACGCCGAACGCCGGACGCCGGACATCGAACGCTGGGCAACCAGGACTCCGGCAACGCTCAACTTTCAACGTTCAACCTTCAACTCTCACCGCGAAGCTCCGCCCAGCCGCGGCGAGTTTTGCATCGTCAATTTTCTCCGATTTCCGTCAGCCTGTCCGAATGGCTTCAGCCCGGAAAGTGATCGTCTGCGGCGGGGGAATCGTCGGCCTCAGCTGCGCCTATTATCTGGCCCGCGACGGCTGGGCTGTGACGGTCGTCGAGCGCAATCCCGAGGGCGCCGATTCGTGCGCGCAGGGTTCCGCCGGCTATGTCTCGCCCAGCCACGTCATCCCGATCGCCGCCCCGGGCATGGTCTGGAAGGGTCTGAAGTGGATGCTGAGCTCGCGCAGTCCGTTCTACATCCAACCTCGGCTCGACCTCGACCTGATCCGGTGGGGCCTCCGCTTCGCCCGTTCCTGCACGCCCGAGCACACGCGCCGGGCGGCTCCCGTGCTCCGCGACCTCTGCCTGGGCGGTCGCCGGCTCTTCGTGGAACTGGCGGCGGCGACCAACAACGCGTTCGAGCTGCGGACCGAGGGTCTGCTCAATCTCTGCAAGACCCCCGCCGGCCTCGACCATGAGGCGCACGGGCTCGCGGCGCTGGCCAACGAACTCGGCGTCGAGGCGCGCGTGCTCGATGCCGCCGCCACCGCGGCCCTCGAACCCGGCGTGAAGATGGACATCGCCGGTTCCGTCTATTTCCCGATCGACGCCCACCTGTCGCCCCGGAAATTCATGCCCGCGATGCTCGGCCTGCTCCGGGACCTCGGCGTCGAGTTCCGGTGGAACACCGACGTCACGGGCTGGAAGACCGAAGGCGACCGCGTGTCAGCCGTCGTGTCCAGCCAGGGAGAACTGGCGGCCGACGAGTTCGTGCTCGCCGGCGGCTCCTGGTCGGGTGGGTTCGCGCGGGGGCTCGACCTCTACCTGCCGTTGCAGGGCGGCAAGGGCTACAGCCTCACGATCGAGCGGCCGCGCTTCCGCGTCACCAAGTCGATGATCCTCACCGAGCGCCGCGTGGCGGTCACGCCGATGGGCGAGACCCTGCGCTTCGGCGGCACCATGGAAATCGCCGGCCACAACGACCGGGTTCGTCCCGAACGGATCGAGCAGATCATCGCCGCCGCGCAGTTCTTCCTGCCGGAGTTCACTCCGGCTGACTTCGCCGGCATCAAGCCCTGGTTTGGTTACCGGCCGGTGTCGCCCGACGGCTTGCCGTATCTCGGCCGGTTTGGACGTCATCCCAACCTCACCGCGGCGTGCGGCCACGCGATGCTCGGCGTGACCATGGCCCCGATCACCGGCCAGATCGTCAGCGAGATCCTCGGCGGCCGGAAACCCTCGGTCGACCTGAGCCTGCTCCGTCCCGACCGCTTCGCCTAGTTTGGGCGGCGCCTCGTACGCGAAGCGGATGGGAACCACTAATCTTCGCTAATTCACGCTAATTGGACTCGGGAGGATTAGCGGGAATTAGCCCAGATTAGCGGTTCCCCAACCTCCGTTCGCTCCGGTGGAATCTCAGTCGCCAACATGGCGGGAAGTGTTTTGCTGCGTCGCATGGAATTGCGCGGCCTTTCCCTGATCGGGGCGGAAACGGGTGTCGCCGGCGGGGCGACTTTCCAGGGGTTTGATCCCGGCCGGCAGGCTCCGCTGGCGCCGGTATTCCAAAGCGCGTCTCCCGCCGAGCTCGAGCGTGCCGTCCAACTGGCGGCCGAGGCGGCGCCAGTCTGGGCCGGGCTCAACGGCGCGGCTCGTAACCGATTCCTGCGCCTGGTCGCGGACAAGCTGGACCAGAATGTCACGGAACTCGCGGCGCGGGCCGCGCAGGAGACCGGACTGCCAGTGGCGCGCTGCACGGGCGAGGTGGCGCGGACCTCGGGACAGCTGCGGCTGTACGGCGCGGCGGCCGAGACGGGAGACTGGCTCGATGCGCGGATCGAGACGGCCCAGCCGGACCGGAAGCCGCTCCCCAAGCCGGATCACCGCTCCATGCTGCGACCGCTTGGGCCCGTCGTCGTGTTCGGCTCGAGCAATTTTCCCTTCGCGTACTCCGTCGCCGGCGGCGACACCGCCTCGGCCTGGGCCGCGGGGTGTCCCGTGATCGTGAAGGCGCACCCGGCCCATCCGGGCACCGGCGAGTTGGTCGGCCAACTGGTGGTGGCAGCCGTGAAGGAACTGGGCCTGCCGCCGGGCACGTTCTCGCTCCTCTTTGATGCCGGCTTCACGGTCGGCCAGACCCTGGTGAAGCACCCGGCGGTCAAGGCGGTCGGATTCACCGGCTCGCTGCGCGGCGGCCGGGCGCTGGTGGATCTCGCGGCGTCACGGCCGGAGCCGATCCCGGTGTATGCCGAGATGGGCAGCACCAACCCGGTGTTCATCCTGCCCGGGGCGCTGGCCGAGCGGTCCGCGGCGATCGTGGACGGCCTGCATGGCTCGGCGACCCAGGGCGTGGGTCAGTTCTGCACGAATCCGGGCTTGGTGATTCTCGAACGCTCCGCGGCGGCGGAGCAGTTTGTGCGCGCCCTGGGCGCGAAGCTCGCAACCACCGAAGCCGGGCCGATGCTCACCCCGGGAATCGCCGGGGCCTTCCGCCAAAATGTCGGCGTGCGGGCGAAGCAGCCCGGGGTGGGGCAGCTGGTCGGCGGCGAAGCGGGCGACCCCGCGCGCATCGCCACGCTGCCGCCCTGTGCGGCGCAGCCGGTGTGGTTTGAGACCGAGGCGGCGACGTTCCTGGCGAATCACGGGCTCTCGGAGGAGATCTTCGGCCCGAGCGCGGTCGTCGTGTGGTGCCGGGACCGGGCCGAACTGCTGAACGTGGCCCGTCATCTTGAGGGCAGCCTCACCGCCTCGCTACACGCGGGCGGCACGGAGGTGGCCGCGCAGACGGAACTGGTGGACATCCTGGCCCAGCGGGCCGGACGCCTCATCCTGAACGGCTATCCGACCGGCCTGGAGGTGAGCCATGCGATCGTGCATGGCGGGCCCTATCCCGCGACGAGCGACGGCGGCCGCAGCACCTCGGTCGGCACCCGCGCGCTCCTGCGCTGGGCCCGGCTGATCTGCTACCAGAACTTCGCGGACGAACTGCTGCCCCCTGAGCTGCGGAACGCCAACCCGCTCGGAATTTGCCGACTGGTAAACGGCCAGACCACGCGAAACGCGGTCTGAGTTTCTTGTTTCACCACGAAGAACACCAAGGACACGAAGCCAGGGTCACTTTGCTTCGCGGCCTTAGCGGTCTTGGCGGTGATCAATGATCGGCTGCCGATCCGTTTCACCGCGAAGCGCGCAAAGATCGCGAAGGCCTGAATGGCTTCGTGCTCTTCGTGCCCTTCGTGGCAAACCAAACCTCAGCCTTTCTTGTTGGGCAGGGCGCGGGTGGTGACCTCGGTCTTGAGCTTGGTGACGAACGCGTCGGAGGTCATCACGCCCTCGTCGCCGCGGGCGCGGCTGCGCACCGCGACGCTCTGGGCGTCCGCCTCCTTCTGGCCGATCACGAGGGTGTAGGGCACCTTGTCGAGTTCGGCCCGGCGGATCTTGGCGCCGAGCTTGTCGCTGTGACCGTCGATCGTGGCGCGCAGGCCCTCCGACTTGAGCCGGGCCAGCAGGGCGTGGGCGTAGTCGTTGAGCTTGTCGCTGATCGTGACGAGCCGCACCTGCTCGGGCGCGAGCCAGGCGGGGAAGTCGCCGCCGAAGTGCTCGATCAGGACGCCGCAGAAGCGCTCCATCGAGCCGAACGGCGCGCGGTGGATCATCACGGGACGGTGCGGCTGGTTGTCTGCGCCGATGTAGGTGAGGTCGAAGCGGACCGGGAGGTTGTAGTCGACCTGGACGGTGCCGAGCTGCCACTCGCGACCGATGACGTCGCGCACGACGAAATCAATCTTCGGCCCGTAGAACGCGGCCTCGCCCGGCTCCTCGGTGAAGGGCACGCCGAGCGTCTTGGCCGCCTCGCGGCAGGCCTGCTCGGCCTTGTCCCAGTTGGCGGCATCGCCGGTGTACTTCTTTGAGTCGGGATCGCGGAGGCCGACGCGGACGCGGTAGTCGGACATGCCGAGCGTCGATAGCACGGTCTTCACGAGCGAGAGGCAGCCGAGCACCTCCTGGCCGACCTGCTCCTCGGTGCAGAAGAGGTGGGCGTCGTCCTGGGTGAAGCCCCGGACGCGGGTCATGCCGTTCAGCTCGCCGGACTGCTCCCAGCGGTACACGGTGCCGAATTCGGCGAGGCGGACCGGGAGGTCGCGGTACGAATGGGGCTGCGAGGCGAAGACCTTGATGTGGTGCGGGCAGTTCATCGGCTTCAGCATGAAGCCGTCGAGCAGCTGGTCGTCCGGCTTCACGCGGTCCGGCGTGATGGCCTCGCGGCCGGTGCGGGCGTTGACCTGCGCGGCCAGGCGGGCGGACACGGCCTCGAGGCGCGCGAAGGCCTCGCCGCACGAGCAGCCCTCGGTGAGGACCTTGGCGAGCGACTCGTTCTCGAAGACCGGCGAGAACTGCGAGTCCTTGTAATACGGGAAGTGTCCCGAGGTCTTGTAGAGCTCGAGCTTGCCGATGTGCGGCGTGAAGACCTGCGAGTAGCCCTGCTTGCGGAGCTCGCCGCCGATGAAGTCCTGGAGCTCCTGCCGGATGATCGAGCCGTTGGGCGTCCAGAGGATCAGGCCCTGGCCGACGTCCTCGTCGATGACGAACAGCCGGAGGTCCTTGCCCAGCTTGCGGTGGTCGCGGAGCTTGGCCTGCTCCTGCTGCTCGAGGTAGGCGGCCAGCTCGTCCTTGGTCGGGAACGCGGTGCCGTAGATGCGCTGGAGCTGCTTGTTCTTCTCGTCGCCGCGGTGGTACGCACCGGCGATGGAGAGCAGCTTGAACGCCTTCAGTTTCGAGGAGTAGCGGACGTGAGTGCCGGCGCAGAGGTCGACGAACTCGCCGTTCTGGTAGAACGAGATCTTCTCGCCCTCGGGGATGTCGGCGAGGCGGCCCAGCTTGTAGCGCTCCTGGCCGCGGGACTTGATGATCTCGACGGCCTCGTCGCGCGAGACCTCCTTCCGGAGGAACGGCTGGTTTTCATCCGCGATCTTCTTCATCTCCGCCTCGATCTTCGCGAGGTCCTCGGTGGTGAATTTGTGATCGAGATCGATGTCGTAGTAGAACCCGGTGTCCGTCGGCGGTCCGATGTCGAGCTTGGCATCCGGCCACAGCCGGAGGACGGCGGTCGCGAGGATGTGCGAGGCCGAGTGGCGAAGTTCTTCGAGGGGAGACATCATGGGAAGAAGGGAGTAGCGAGTAGCGGGTAGCGCGTAGCGAGTAGATTTTTGTCGGCAGTGAACCTGGATGGGAGCCGAGTGATTCCGAATGCCAGTGAGTGAAAAAGAGCGGTGTGAGACTATGCGGCCTTGAGGTGACCGGTGGTCGGCCTAGGTGACTGCGCATGAACGCACAGCTTTACGATGAACTGCACAGCATTCTCCGGAACCCGGAGTGCTTTCCGGTGGAACTGACCCTGACCAGCGGGGACAAGATCACGGTCAGACATCCCGACGAAGTCCACGTGGCGGGACGGCTCGATCGGATTTTCTTCTTCGCGACAGGATCCAACGCCATCTTCGAATGGCTGCCGCTGGAGTTTGTGGCGAAGGTCCGGGCCAACGCGAAAAAGAGCTGGTGGTCTCACTTTTTCAAAGGCTCCAGGGAATAGCCGTCCTTGCGGTCGAGCATGGACCAGCCGGCCGCGGCGAGTTCCTTGCGGAGCGCGTCAGCGGCGGCGAAGTCCTTGGCCTGCTTGGCGGCCCAGCGCTTGGCGCCGAGCGCGGCAATCGAGGCGGGGACTTCGGTCTTGGGCGCGGCAGGTTCGTCGAGCTTTAGGCCAAGGGCAAAAAGGACTCGGTCAAGGGAGGCCTGATCAACCTTGGTCGCATGCTGATGGATCGCGCTGAACAGTGCGCCAAAGGCGGCCGGGGTGTTGAGGTCGTCGTCCAGCGCGGCGAGCACCGGGTCGAGTACGGTGGCGTCGCCGCCGGTCGGCTTCAGCGTCGCGCGGAACGAGCGCAGCGTCTTGAGCGCGCTCTCGGCAGCGTGGAGGGAATCGAGTGTGAAGTTGAGCTGCTTGCGGGGGTGGCCCATCAGCAGGGCGTAGCGCAGCGCCATCGGCGAGAAACCCTTCGCGGTCAGTTCGTCGAGCGTGTAGAGGTTGCCCAGGCTTTTGCTCATCTTCTTCCCGTCCACGAGCAGGTGCTCGCTGTGGTACCAGTGACGGGAGAAGGTGCGGCCGTTGCAGCACTCGCTCTGGGCGATCTCGTTCTCGTGGTGCGGGAACAGCAAATCGACGCCGCCGGTGTGGAGGTCGATGGTCTCGCCGAGGTGCTTCTTGCTCATCGCGCTGCACTCAATGTGCCAGCCCGGACGTCCGCGGCCCCAGGGACTGTCCCAGGCGTTGTCGCCGTCGTCGTCCTTGTGCGCCTTCCAGAGGGCAAAGTCGGAGACGTCCTCCTTTTCATCGGCGTCGGCGGCGGTCGCCTTGAGCGCGGCACCCAGCTGGAGCTCGCGCTCCTTCACGCGGGAAAGCCGGCCGTAGCCGTCGAAGGAGGTAACCTTGAAATACACCGAGCCGTCCGGCGCGCGGTAGGCGTGGCCCTTCCGCATGAGCACGTCGATCATGTCGACCTGCTCGCGGATGTGGCCAGTCGCCGTCGGCTCGACGTGCGGACGCAGGCAGTTCAGCGCGTCGCAGTCCGCATGGAACTTGTCGGTCCACTGCTTCGTGACCGCGGCCAGCGGGCGCCCCTCCTCGCGGGAGCGCCTGATGGTCTTGTCGTCGACGTCGGTGAGGTTGCGGACGTGCTTCACCTTCTCCTTCCCGAACTCGAGCTCGAGGAGGCGACGGATCACGTCATTGATGACGAAGGTGCGAAAGTTGCCGATGTGCGCCGGGGCGTAGACGGTCGGGCCGCAGTTGTAAAAACGGTAGACTCCGTCCGCGTGGGACGGTTGGAGCTCGCGGGGCTCCCGCGTGAGCGATTCGAAAAGCTTGATGGCCATGAAAAGGAAAGAGGTAGGTTGGAACGCTGACGGAAATTCCGCTAGGGCGGAATGCTGTTTTTGCTGACGGCGCAGACGCGCCGGCGGTTGTCGGACTCAACAACCGCAGCCCGTCGTTCGCGTCGTGGTCGTCCGACGCGAGGCGCTGCAAAAACACTTGGCGAACCGGTACATGGCGTGCTCTTGTCCGCCGAGCAACGGGGATATGATCGGCGACTTCAAGCCTGTTTTGCCTGCCCTTCGGCCGGCCCGGCGCCTCTGGGCGT
>DAOQKI010000024.1:0-38934 GCA_035334485.1 Opitutaceae bacterium | reverse complement strand
CAGGGATTGCCCGCCGGGTCCGCCACGCCGTAGCGCGCCAGCGCGGCGCGAAACGCCGTCGGCCCGCCAGCCGCGCCCGGCCGGCCGCCGTTCAGCTTCACGCCGGTGTCATCCGGCAGCCCCAGCAGCGCCACCGCACACCCGCGGGGCGAGTCGCGACGGATCGTCGCGGCAAACCGCGCGGTCGAAATCGGTCTTGGCCAGCGGCCGGGACGGGTATGGGGCACCGTGGTCATGGTGTGGGATCGGACAATGGAGGCCGGGTCTTCAAGCGCAGGCCCTCAACCCGGACCAACCATCAAACCTTGTCGGTCGTGGCGTGCTTCGCGGTGAAAGGGATCGGGATCCAGCCCGGTTGAACCGCGAAGGCCGCCGCGGCCGCGAAGGCCAGGATCCGGCCTTGGTGTGCTTCGTGCCCTTCGTGGTGAAAACCCGGTCCGCCATCGCCCTCAGGTCTGAAGGCCCGCGCCAGAAGGAGCGAGCACGTTCCCGCGCCAAAACCAGTTGGCCACCCGCACGATCATGACCGGACCCCGCGGCGCTTGCCGTTGCCCATTGGAATCGGCACCGCCAGACGCTGCGCGCACTCACGGGCGAGATCGTAGCCGGCGTCGACATGGCGGAACACGCCCATCATCGGGTCGTTGGTCAGCACGCGCTCGAGGCGCCGGGCCGCGTCGGGCGTGCCGTCGGCGACGATCACCTGGCCGGCATGCTGGCTGTAGCCGATGCCCACCCCGCCGCCGTGGTGGAAGCTCACCCACGAGGCGCCGCTGGCGACGTTGACCATGGCGTTGAGGATGGCCCAGTCGCTGACGGCGTCGGAGCCATCCCGCATCGCCTCGGTCTCGCGGTTCGGGCTCGCGACCGAGCCGCAGTCGAGGTGATCGCGGCCGATCACGATGGGCGCCCGCACGCGGCCGTCGGCCACCATCTGGTTGAAGAGCAGGCCGGCGCGGTGGCGCTCGCCGAGGCCGAGCCAGCAGATGCGCGCCGGCAGGCCCTGGAACGCGACGCGCTCACCGGCCAGCTTCAGCCAGCGGTGGAGGCCGGCGTCGTGGGGAAACAGCTCCATCAGCGCGCGGTCGGTGGCGAAGATGTCGGCGGGATCACCGGACAGCGCGACCCAGCGGAACGGACCGCGGCCGAGACAGAACTGCGGCCGGATGTAGGCGGGCACGAAGCCTGGGAAATCGAACGCCCGCTTCACGCCCTGGTCGAATGCGTGCTGCCGGAGGTTGTTGCCGTAGTCGAAGGTCTTCGCGCCGCGGCGCTGCAGGGCCAGCATGGCGCGGACGTGACGGGCCATCGAGGCGAGCGAGAGCCGCTGGTATTTCGCCGGGTCCTTTTTCCGCAGCGCCGCCGCCTCTCGGAGCGGATAGCCGACGGGCACGTAGCCGACGAGCGGATCGTGCGCGCTGGTCTGGTCGGTCAGCACGTCGACGCGCACCCGGCGCGCGAGCAGGCGCTCGAGCAGGTCCGCGATGTTCGCCACCACGCCAATACTCCGCGCGTCCCGGCGCGCCGCCGCGGCCACGGCCCGGTCGATGGCGGTGTCGAGGTCCGGCGCGATCTCGTCGAGGTAGCGGTCGTGCACGCGCTTCCGGAGGCGAGAGACATCGACGTCGGCGATCAGGCACGTGCCGCCGGCCATCGTGACCGCGAGGGGCTGCGCGCCGCCCATGCCACCGCAGCCGCCGGTGACGCACAACCGGCCCGCGAGGTCGCCGCCGAAATGCTGCCGGCCGGCCTCGGCGAAAGTCTCGTAGGTGCCTTGGAGGATGCCCTGGGTGCCGATGTAGATCCACGAGCCGGCGGTCATCTGCCCGTACATCATCAGGCCGCGGCGCTCGAGGTCGTCGAACACCTCCTGCGTGGCCCACTTCGGGACGAGATTGCTGTTGGCGAGCAGCACGCGCGGCGCGTCGGGATGCGTGCGCACGATGCCGACGGGCTTGCCGGACTGCACCAGCAGGGTCTCGTCGGGCGCGAGCTTTGGCAGCGCCGCGAGGATGGCGGCGAGACTGGCCGGATTGCGGGCGGCCTTGCCGCGGCCGCCGTAGACCACCAGATCGCGCGGGCGCTCGGCCACCTCGGGATCGAGGTTGTTCAGCAGCATGCGCATCGCCGCCTCGGCGGCCCACGTCTGGCAGGTGCGCTCGGGGCCGCGCGGCGCGCGGTAAACGGGAGAAGATTTCATGAAAGGAAAGCAGTTCTCACAGGAGGTAACGGAGGGAACGGAGGACCGAAGGTCACCGGTCTTCCCTGAACCGGGCTGACTCGGTTAGGGCCTGACCGAGGCGGGCGAATGCGGAGGAACCCGTGATTTCGCACTCCGTTCCCTCCGTTACCTCCTGTGAAAACTGCATTGTGATCCCGCTCACACGAGCGGGCCGCTCTCGGCGTCGGCGGCGGTCAGGAGCGCGCCGCTGCGGAGCAGCTCGAGCGAGGTCTGGATATCGTTGTGGAAGAGCCGGTCCGCCTCGGCGAAGGCGAGGTGGCGGCGGACCTCGGCGTGGGCCGCCTCGAGGCCGCGTCCGGCCTTGAGCGGATGGATGAAGTCGAGCGCCTGCGCCGCGCTCATCAACTCGATCGCGAGCACGGTCTCGGTGTTGGCCACGACGCGCAGCAGCTTGGTCGCCGCCGTCGCGCCCATCGACACGTGGTCCTCCTGGCCGAGGGAGCTGGGGATCGAGTCGACGGACGCGGGGTGCGCGAGAATCTTGTTCTCCGACACCAGCGCCGCCGCCGCGTACTGGGGCAGCATGAACCCGCTGTTCAGGCCCGTGTCGCTCATCAGCAGCTTCGGGAGCTTCTTGTCGCCCATCGTGTCGCCGCCGAGCAGGAGGTAGAGGCGCCGCTCGGAGATCGACGCGATCTCGGCGGTGGCGATGGCGAGGAAGTCGAGGGCGAACGCGAGGGGCTCGCCGTGGAAATTGCCGCCGCTCACGACGTCGCCGTTGGGGAACACGAGCGGGTTGTCGGTCACCGAGTTGATCTCGGTCTCGGCCACCGCACGGGCGGAGCGTACCGCGTCGCGCGCGGCGCCGTGCACCTGCGGGACGCAGCGCAGCGAGTACGGGTCCTGGACCTTGCCGCAGTTGAGGTGGGACGGGAGGATCTCCGAACCCGCGAGCAGCCGGCGCACGTTGTCGGCCACCTCGGCCTGGCCCGGATGCGGCCGGGCCGCGTGGATGCGCGCGTCGAAGGGCGTGGCGCTGCCGCGCATGGCCTCCAGCGTCAGGGCCGCGACCAAGTCGGCGTGCCGCAGCAGGTCCTCAATCCGCAGGAGCGCGTGCACCGCGTGCGCCGCCATGAACTGCGTGCCGTTGATGAGCGCGAGTCCCTCCTTGGATCGCAGGCGCAGCGGGGCGAGCCCGAGGGACTCGAGGGCGACCGGCGCCGCGCGCTTGACGCCGTCCATCCAGACCTCGCCCAGCCCGAGGAGGGCGAGCGTGAGATGCGCCAGCGGCGCGAGGTCGCCCGAGGCGCCGAGGGAGCCCTGCGCGTAGACCACCGGGCTGAGGCCGGCGTTGTAGAAGCGGAGCAGGTACTCGACGAGCACCGGCCGCACGCCCGACAGGCCGAGGGCGAGCGCGTTCGCCTTCAGCAGGAGCATGAGCTGCACGAGCTCGGGATTGATCTCCTCGCCCACCCCGACCGCGTGGCTGAGGATCAGGTTCTCCTGGAGCTTCTCGATGTCCGCGGCCGCGATGCGGGTGTTTGCCAGCGCGCCGAAGCCGGTGTTGATCCCGTAGTACGAGTGCTCGCCGGCCTGCAGGCGGTCCACGATCGCGCGCGACGCAACCACGCGCTCCCGGGCCGCGGCGGCGAGGTCCACCGGGTGGCGGTGGCGGCGCAGTTCACGAATGGCGGCCAGCGTGAGGCCCGAGCCGGTCAGCAGGTGCGGGGTGGCGGTCATGGGGCAAGGCAGGGTACCGCCCACCATGGTCCGTGGCGACTGCCGGGGCAAGCGTCCGGCGGACGCAGCCAACGATTACGCCGAAAGAACTACGGCCCGGTCGGGCGCCATGCCGCACGTCACAGTTGCCAATCCGCCAAAGCCGGTAACCAATATGGCTCCCGTCCATGTCCGCCGAGCTCACCGAACTTTACCAGCAGGTCATCCTCGACCACAACCGCCGCCCGCGGAACCGCGGCAAGCTCCCGTCCGCGACGCGCGTCGCGCATGGCGACAACCCGAGCTGCGGCGACCAGTGCAGCGTGTACCTGCGGCTGGACGGCGACCGGATCGCCGACATCTCGTTCGACGGCTCGGGCTGCGCGATCTCGCAGGCGAGCGCGTCGCTCATGACCACCCAGCTCAAGGGCAAGACCGCCGCCGAGGCCGAGGCGCTGTACCGGTCGTTCCACGAGATCGTCACCACCGGGAAGCAGCCCGAGGAGATCAGCGACATCGCGGCGTTTGCCGGCGTGCACGCGTTCCCCGCCCGGATCAAGTGCGCCACCCTCGGCTGGCACGCCGCGCTCAACGCGCTCAAGGGCGACGCCGCACCCGCCACCACGGAGAGTCACACGGACTGAGGCCGCGCGCGGCCTCAAGTAACAGGGGCCAGGATCCAAGTAACAAGCCGACCCCGCCACTGACCCGCCGCCCAAGGCCATTCCCCGACCTTCGACTTTCGACCTGCGTCCTTCGACCGCTTTCCACCATGCCTTCCTGGGAAAATGTCCGCGCCGACTTTCCGGTCCTGCACCAGCAGGTGAACGGCAAGCCGCTGGTGTATCTCGACAACGGCGCCACGTCGCAGAAGCCGCGGGCGGTGATTGACGCGCTGGTGCGCTACTACGAGCGCGACAACAGCAACGTGCACCGCGGGCTGCACGCCCTGTCGATGCGGGCGACGGACGCCTACGAGGGGGCGCGGGCCCGGGTGGCGAAATTCATCGGCGCGGCCGACCCGGCCGAGGTCATCTTCACGCGCGGCACGACCGAGAGCATCAACGTCGTGGCCCGCAGCTACGCCGGGAAATTGAAGGCGGGCGACGTGATCCTCACGACCGAGATGGAGCACCACTCCAACCTCGTGCCCTGGCAGCAGGCGGCCCGCGCGAGCGGCGCGACGCTGCGATACGTGCCGGTGCTCGGCGCCAACGCCGAGGGCGGGCTCGACCTCGCGGCCCTGGACCAGCTGCTCACGCCCCAGGTGAAGGTCTTCGCGTTCACGCACATCTCGAACACGCTGGCGACGATCAACCCGGCGGCCGAGCTGTGCCGCCGCGCGCGGGCGGTCGGCGCGGTGACGGTGATCGACGCCGCGCAGTCGATCGGCCACGCGCCGCTCGACGTGGCCGCGCTCGGCTGCGACTTCCTCGCCTTCTCGGGCCACAAGATGTGCGGCCCGACCGGCATCGGCGTGCTGTACGGCCGCCGGGCGCTGCTCGACCAGCTGGCGCCGACCGAGACGGGCGGCGGCATGGTGGTGAGCGTCGACTTTGACGGCGCGCGCTGGAAGCCCGCGCCGGAGCGCTTCGAGGCGGGCACGCCGAACGTGGCGGACGCGATCGGCCTCGGCGTGGCGTGCGACTATCTGGACGCGCTGGGCCGCGCCCGCATCGAGCAGCACGACCACCGGCTGGCGCAGCTCGCGTACGCGCGGCTCGCCGAGCTGCCGGGCATCCGGATCATCGGTCCGGCCGGGGAGCGCGGCGGACTCGTGAGCTTCGCGTTCGAGGGCGTGCACGCGCACGACGTCGTGACCTTCGCGGATGAGGACGGCGTGGCGCTGCGCGGCGGCCACCACTGCAACCAGCCCCTGATGCGCAAGCTCGGGCTCGCCAGCACCACGCGCGCGAGCTTCTACCTCTACAACACGGCCGAGGAGATTGACGTCCTGGTCGCGTCGCTGCGGCGGACCCTGAAGTTCTTCCAGGGTTGAACCGGTCGCCGGAGTCGGCCGACGGAAGGGATCGGGCTGGGCTCGCCGCGCAATCACGACCGGCTGCTGGCGCGGTGAAAAATCAACGATACGTTGGGGTCGGACGCTCCGTTTGCCGGTCGCGTCTTTTCCTTTGAACCCGCCCGGAAAGCCGCCATCACTTTCGGCTCACCGTTCTTTCGGCTGATCCCCTTTCACCCCGACCGTCAGCGTTTAGCCCCTTTCTCCATGAGCAAAACCGTCACCGGCCAGCACACCCCCGCCCCGAAATCCGCCGCCTCCGCCGTCCGCCCGAAATACCCCGGCGTCCGCGTGACCTGCAACGGCAACCAGCTGGTGACCCAGTACGTCGAGACGCGCGTCACGGAGGGCGGCGTGTTCTATCCGATCACCCCCTCGACCGAGGGCGGCGAGATCTACCAGCAGTCGTACGCGCAGGGTGAGCTGAACGTCTGGGGCGCGCAGAAGGTGGCGGTGGAGACCGAGGGCGAGCACGCGGCGCAGGGCGGCGCGACGGCCTACGCGGTGCAGGGCCGGCGCACGGTGAACTTCACGTCCGGCCAGGGCATCGCCTACGCGATGGAGCAGTACTACCACGCGCCGGGTAAGCTCTCGACGATGGTGCTCGAGATCGGCGCCCGCGCTTTGACGAAGCACGCGCTGAACGTGCACTGCGGCCACGACGACTTCTACGGCGCGCTCGACACGGGCTGGACGATGCTGATGGCGAAGGACGCCCAGCAGGCGGCCGACCAGGCGGTCATCCTCCGCAAGGTCAACGAGCTCGCGCTCAACCCGGGCATGAACATCCAGGACGGCATGCTCACGACGCACTCGGAGCGCATGTACCTCGCGCCGGAGGCGGAGCTGCTGCGCGAGTTCCTCGGGGCGCCGGACGACGTGATTGACTGCCCGACGCCGGCCCAGCGTGACCTGTTCGGCCCGAAGCGCCGCCGCCTGCCGCAGATGATGGACCTGAAGAACCCGGTCCTGCTCGGGCCGGTGCAGAACCAGGAGCACCACATGAACGGCGTGGTCGCGCGCCGGAACAATTTCAACGAGCCGATCCTCGGCTTCCTCGAGCAGGCCTACGCCGAGTTCGGCCGCCTGACGGGCCGGCACTACGGACTGCTGTCGGAGTACAAGACCGATGACGCCGACACGGTCTTCCTCTCGCTGGGCTGCGCCGCCGAGAACATCGAGGCGGCCTGCGACTACCTGCGCGAGCAGCGCAACGCGAAGGTCGGCTCGATCCACCTCAACGTCATCCGCCCCTTCCCCGAGGCGGCGGTGATCAACGCCCTCCGCGGCAAGAAGCACGTCATCATCCTCGAGCGCACCGACGAGGGCCTGGCCGGCGACAACCCGCTCGCGCGCGACGTGCGCGTGGCGCTGGGCAAGGCGCAGGAGGCCGCGCGCTTCGGCGGCGCCCTGCCGCCGCTCACGCCGGCGGAGACCCCGCGGCTGTTCCGCGGCGCCTACGGCATCGGCTCCCGCGACTTCCGCCCCGAGCACACCCTCGGCGCCTACGAGTTCGCCACCGGCTCGGCCCGCCGGGCCGACGGCCGCACCGCGGCCGACGGCGAGACGTTCTTCGTCCTCGGCGTCAGCCACCCGTACGCGGTCATCAGCAAGGACACGCCGTCGCTCCTGCCCGAGAACGCGATCGCCGTCCGGTTCCACTCGATCGGCGGCTGGGGCATGATCACCACCGGCAAGAACCTCGGCTCGATCATCGGTGACTTCGGCCAGTTCATCTCCGAGCAGAATCCGTCGTACGACACTGACGGCTTCCTCGTGAACAAGCTCTACGTGATGGCGAACCCGAAGTACGGCTCGGAGAAGAAGGGCGCGCCCACCAACTACTACCTCACCGTCGCGCCGGAGCGCATCAAGGTGAACTGCGAGCTCAACCACGTCGACGTGGTCCTGTGCTGCGACCCGAAGGCCTTCACGCACACCAACCCGCTCGAGGGGCTCAAGCCCGGCGGCAGCCTGGTGTGGGAGTCGAGCGACTCGCCCGAGACCGCCTGGCAGCGCATCCCGGCGAAGCACCGCCAGTTCGTCCTCGAGAACAACATCCGCGTCTTCATCCTGCCCGGCTTCGACATCGCGCGGAAGGCGACGAACCAGACTGAGCTGCAGCTGCGCATGCAGGGCAATTCCTTCCTCGGCGCGTTCTTCCGGGTGTCCCCCTTCCTCAAGACCTTCGGCATCTCCGAGGAGCAGTTCCAGAAAGTCGTCCGCAAGCAGTATGAGAAGAAGTTCGCCCGCTTCGGCGAGGCGGTCGTGACGTCGAACATGACGGTCATGACCGAGGGCTTCTCCCGCGTGCAGGAGATCAAGCTCGGCCGGCCGGACGACCCGGACCGCTCGTCGATGCGCAACCCGCTGCTCGCGCCGAGCGTGAGCCAGCCGATCATCCCGACCGCGGGCTGCGGCTCCGCCGGCTGCGCCAGCATCCCGGCCCCGGCGCTGCAGGCCGCCCGCGCCCCGGTGCAGACGCTCGGCAAGTTTGACGGCGAGTTCCGCTCGGGCCTCGGCTACCACCAGCCGGCCGGCGCGCTCGCGTCCGTCGGCGTGATGGCCGCCGGCACCGGCGCCACGCAGTCCAAGTACGTCGCCCGCCGCGAGACCCCCGTGTACATCGCGGAGAACTGCACGCAGTGCATGGAGTGCATCACGGCGTGCCCCGACACCGCCCTGCCGAACACCGCGCAGGAGGTGACGACGGTCCTCAAGACCGCGATCAACAATTACGTGACCGACGCGGCCGACCGGCGCGCGTTCGGCGCCGAGCTCGCCGGCCTGGAGCAGCGGGCCCGCGCGAAGATGAACGAGTCGGTGAAGGCCAAGGCCGCGGTGCCGTTCAAGGACATCATCCGCGACGAGGTGAACGCGCTCGCCGGCGTGTCCGCGGCGGGCAAGGCCCAGCTGGTCGGCATCATCGCCAAGCTCCCCCTCGCCTACAACAACGTGCCGGCCATCTTCCGTTCGCTCGAGGCCAAGACCCCGGGCGCCGGCGGCCTGTTCTCGATCTTCGTCTCCGACCTCTGCAAGGGCTGCGGCGAGTGCGTGCAGGTGTGCGGCGACCACGACGCGCTGCGCATGACGCGTGAGACCGAGGAGCTGAACGCCGAGCTCACGACCGCCCAGGTCTTCTCGCGCCTGCTGCCCGACACGCCCCAGAAGTTCCTCGGCCTGTACAACGACCAGGATGCGGCCAACTCCCGTGAGGCGGCCCTGCGGAACCACCTCATGGTCCGCCGCAACTACGAGGCCCTGGTCTCGGGCGACGGCGCCTGCGCCGGCTGCGGCGAGAAGAGCATCCTCCGCTCCGCCGCGAGCGTGACCGAGGCCTACATGCGGCCGATGTACCACCGGAAGGCCGAGCGCCTCCGCGCCAAGGCCGCGCGCCTTGAGAAGGAGGGCGCCGCCAAGCTCGCCGCGCTCAAGGCCCGCAGCGAGGACGAGTACAAGCTGTTCCACCGGACCTACGCCCACGTGATCGTCGGGCTCGGCGGCGAAAACGACGCCGACACCGCCCAGCGCATCGCCGCCTACGAGGCCAAGCACGGCGCGATCACCGACGCGCAGCTAATCGGCGGGCTCGTGGCCGTGCTGCAGCAGGACGCGTTCAACCACCAGGAGCTGCAGGCGATCGACGGCCGCCGCGCAAACGGCATGTCCGTGATGATGATGGGCGCGAGCACGGGCTGTAACACGGTCTACGGCTCCACCCCGCCGTCGAACCCGCACCCGTATCCCTGGATGAACTCGCTGTTCCAGGACGGCGCCACGATCTCGTGGCTGATGGCCGAGTCGCTGATCGTCCAGCACGCGCGGCGCTCCGTGGCGCCCGAGCGTCTGGTGGACGCGCTGCTCGACCGCGCGGCGAAGGTCGCGACCGAGGCGGACTACTTCACCCTCACCCACCTCGACGACGCGCTGATGACCGAACAGGAAATCCGCGAGCTGCCGAAGGTCTGGGTCGTCGGCGGTGACGGCGCGCTCGGCGACATCGGCTTCCAGAACGTCTCGAAGGTGGTCCTGCAGAACCGCCCGAACGTGAAGATGCTGATGCTCGACACGCAGGTGTACTCCAACACCGGCGGCCAGAACTCGGACTCGTCCACGATGCTGGGTGGCTACGACATGAACCAGTTCGGCGTCGCGTCCCAGGGCAAGCTGATCGAGAAGAAGAACGTCGCCGAGGCGTTCACCAGCGGCCACGGCTCGCCGTTCGTCGCGCAGGTCTCGATGGCCAACGCGGCCAAGCTCTACAAGGCGATCCTCGACGGCCTCGAGTACCGCGGCACCGCCTTCTTCCAGGCGTACACCACCTGCCAGCCCGAGCACGGCGTCGGCGACAACATGAGCGCCGACCAGGCTAAGCTCGTCCGCGACGCGCGCGGCATGCCGGAGTTCGTCTTCAACCCCCGCCGCGGCGAGACCGCGCAGGAGGCCTTTGACCTCAAGGGCAACCCGAGCCTCGACCGCGACTGGTGGCGCACGAAGTACGCCTCGAACGGCGAGGAATACAGCTTCGGCGTCGCCCACTGGGCCGTCACCGAGAACCGGTTCCGCAAGCACCTCAAGGCGATCAAGGAGGAGGACGCGGCCAAGCTCACCCTGCTCGACGACCAACTGGTGTTCATCACGCAGGACGACGTCATCCACCGCCGCGTCTTCAACCCGGAGCACCGCAGCTTCGTCCCGAACTTCGGCTGCTACATCAAGGTCGAGGAGCAAGGGAAGATGAAGCACTACGCCGTGACGCGCCAGATGGTGCTGTTCGCGGTCGAGCGCCGGAAGTCGTGGCGCATGCTCCAGAGCAAGGCCGGCGTCACGAACAAGGACTACCTCGCCCAGAAGACCTTCCTCGCGAAGGTCGACAAGGGTGAGATCCCGCTGGCCGACGCCAAGGCCCGCGCCCGCGAGCTGTTCGCCGCCGAACTCGCCGCCGTGAAGTAAGCGGGCCCGGCCCGGTTTTCACCACGAAGCGCACGAAGGGCACCAAGCCGCCTGGGCTTAGTGCCCTTGGTGTTTTTCGTGGCGGATTGGAAATCAGGCCCGTCTTTCGAGTCGGCCCCTTGCCGCTTGCGGGCGCAGGGGTTTTCGGGCGTGATGCCGGATCGTGAACCCCCGCCACGACGACGCCGCGATCCTCGCGATTGAGCGGCCGCACCAGAGCCTCTGGACCTACTACCTCCTGTCGGCGCTGATCATCCCGCCGCTGTTCCCGATCCTCGTCCTGCCGCTGTATTTCCGGTACCACACGATGCGGTACCGATTCACCGCCGAGGGCATCTCGATGAGCTGGGGCATCCTGTTCCGCCGTGAGATCATCATCAACTACGCCCGCATCCAGGACATCCACCTCCGCTCCAATCTCGTTGAGCGCTGGCTCGGGCTGGCGCGCGTGCTGATCCAGACGGCCAGCGGCAGCTCCGGCGCGGAGATGACGCTGGAGGGCCTGCAGCAGTTCGAGGCGGTGCGCGATTTCCTATACGCCCGGATGCGCGGCGTGAAGGACCCGGCCCATCCGCCGGCGGCCGCCGGGGCCGTAGCGCCCGGCGGCGACGCCGAGCTGGCAGCCGCGCTGCGCGAGGTCGCCCGTGAGCTCCGCGAGACCCGCCTCGCCCTCGAGGCCCGAAAGGACGGCCATGTTTGACTGGATCCGGCAACGCGTCCTGTGGTTCATGCGGGTGCCGCCCGCGCCCGAGCCGCCGGCCGGCGCCCCCGAGTCGGTCCGCGTGTTCCGCGCCGGACAGAACCATTACCGGCTGCGCGTCGGCCGCTGGCTGCTCACCCAGGTGGGCGCCGTCGTCGGCATCTGCTTCTCGCTCGGATTCCTCGCGTGGTTCCGCGCCGAGGTGGAGCGCAGCCGCGAGCTGCCGCCGCCCGCGCCGGTGGTAACGCCGGCCCCGGCCGCCGTCGCGGCGCCGGACGAGACGACCGCCGCGGCCAAGGCCAAGACCCGCCGCCAGCGGGCGCCCGTCACCCGCGCCAACCTGCAGCGCCTCGCCCAGCGCACGCCTGACTGGGCGCTGATCGCAATCGAGGTCTTCGAGATCGGTGGTATCCTGCTGTTCATCGTCCAGCTGCCCGTGACCTTCGCCGCGGTGCGGCTGGAGTACGAGCTGCACTGGTACATCGTGACCGACCGCAGCCTCCGGATTCGCACCGGCCTGGTGCGGCTGCAGGAGTCGACGATGAGCTTTGCGAACCTGCAGCAGGTTGAGGTGCAGCAGGGTCCCCTGCAGCGCCTGCTCGGCCTCGCCGACCTGCGCGTGCAATCCGCGGGCGGCGGCAGTTCCCACCCGGAAAAGCCGGGCGAGGATTCCCTGCACACCGGCATTTTCCACAGCGTGGTCAACGCCCAGGAGATCCGCGACCTGATCCTCGATCGCCTGCGCAAGTTCCGGCAGGCCGGTCTCGGCGACCCCGACGATCACCATCACGCTCCCGCCCCCGAGCCGACCCCGGTCACGCCCGGCGACGCCCTCACGGCTGCGCGGGAACTGCTGGCCGAGGCGCGCGCACTGCGCACCACGCTGGCGTCCTAGCTCCGGCTGGTACCACCTCTCGACCGAGAGTGATTGCCACGAAGGACACGAAGCTCACGAAGCCAGGCGAGCTGCCTTGCGGAATTGGCGGCTCTGGTGGTCGACGATACCGGGAGTCCTCTGCCCCGGAGCAAGGTTCAAGTTGACGCCACCGAGCACGCGGGGCCGATCCGGAGGACACGCAGCCAGCAAGGCGGATTTGCGCTCCAGGTTGATTGGAGGGAATGGACTCGGTGACCTCGGTGCATCCTCCGTGATCTCGGTGTCCTCCAACAGGACCAGCTAGACCGAAAATACTCTAGCCGCGGCGGAGGCGGAGCAGGCGTTCGCCGGCGGCGTGCAGCGTCTCGGGCTTCTTCGCGAAGTTGAGGCGCACGTAGCGGTTCTCGCCCGGAGCGAAGAAGCTCGAGCCTGGCACGGGGGCGACGCCGATCTCCTTCGTCATCCAGTGCGAGAACTCGATGTCGCTCACGTAGCCAAAGGGTGAGATGTCGACCATCACGAAGTAGGCGCCCTCGGGCTTGGTGTAGCCCAGCCCGGTGCGGTCGAGATAACCCAGCAGGATGTCGCGCGACTCCGCGTACTTCGCGGCGAGCCCGGCGTAGTAGTCGGGCCCGAAGTTCAGGGCGGTCACGACGGCATGCTGGAGCGGCGCGGCGGCGCCGACGGTGAGGAAGTCGTGCACCTTGCGAGCCTGGGCGATGATCTCCGGCGCGGCGTGCACGTAGCCGAGCCGCCAGCCGGTGATCGAGAAGGTCTTCGAGAGCGACGAGCACATCAGCGTGCGCGACGCCATGCCGGGCAGCGCGGTGAAGTACGTGTGGCGGTGCGGCGCAAAGGTGATGTGCTCGTAGACCTCGTCGGTCAGGACGAACACGTCGAACTCCTCGGCCAGTGCCGCGATCTGCAGCAGCTCCTCGCGCGTGAAGACGCGGCCGCAGGGATTCGACGGATTGCAGAGGACAAAGGCCTTCAGCCCGCTCGCGAACGCGCGCCGCAGCTCGGCGGGGTCAAAATGGTAGTGCGGCGGGTACAGCGGCACGTGGACGGCCTTCGCGCCCGTGAGGATCGCGTCGGCGTTGTAGTTCTCGTAGAAGGGCGTGAACAGCCCGACGCGGTCGCCGGGGTCGCAGACCGTCATCATCGCAACCATCATCGCCTCGGTGGCGCCGCAGGTGACCACGAGGTCGCGGTCGGCCTCGACCGGCACGCCTACAAACCGCGTGAGCTTGGCCGCCAGCGCCGCGCGCAATTCCGCCGAGCCCCAGGTCACGGCATACTGGTGCCGTCCCGCATCCATCGCCACCTTGCCCGCCTCGATCAGCGCCGCGGGCGGATCCCAGTCGGGGAAGCCCTGCGCGAGGTTGATGGCCCCGTGGCGCGCGGCGACGCGGGACATCTCGCGGATGAGCGACTCGGTGAAGACCGCGGTGCGTTGGGAGGTGCGGGGCATGCGGGGCGAAGGGAGTCAGGACGGGACGGACGCGGCGATTTCCGCCCGCGGGCCGATCACGGGATCCGGAGTTCCATCCCGACGCGGAGGGCATCCTCCTTCGGGAGCACGTCGCGGTTGGCCTCGTAGATGTCGCGCCAGCGCGAGCGGTTGCCGTAGTAGCGCTGCGCGAGACTGAACAGCGTGTCGCCCTTCCCCACTGTGTGGCGGCGGCCCGGCGCGGTCGGCTTCACCGGCGCACCGGGCTTGGTCGGCACGGTGCGGGTGCCGGCCGTGGACAGGCTCGGGCGCGAGGTCGGCACCGGCGGAGCCGACGGAGGGTTCTCGACCGGCGCGTAGGTGATCGGGGATTCCTCCTCGTTGGTCGGCGCGGGCTGGGCCGGGGTGTCGGCGGTGAGGTTGGCGGCGGTGGACGGGAGGGTGATCGAGGGTCCGCCGGGGTTGTCGCTGGACTCGAAGGTCCCGCGCGAGCGGACCGGCGCGGCGTTCGCGACGCCGTCGTGGAGGGCGGCGAGCTCGGACTTGAGCCGGTCGTTCTCGCGGAGCAGGCGGTCGATCTGGTCCTGCATCTCCAGGCGCTCGGCCTGGCTCTCCATCACGGCGCCGGGTAGCGTGCGGGCATACTCGCGCTTGGCGGTCTCGATCAGGCCGCGGACATACACGGCCTGGCGGGAGTTGGGCTGGAGCTCGAGGTACTTCCGGAAATGGTAGTAGGCCGCGACGGGATCCTTCACGTGGCGCAGCAGGATCAGGCCCGCCTCGAGGTGGGACTCGGGCGCGGTGTCGTCGCGTTTCGAGATGAGCTTGAGGTAGGCGTTGAGGGCCTCCTGCGTCCGGCCCTGCCGGGTGAGCTGCTGCCCCTGCCGGTAGAGCGGCTCGTCCGTCTCGGCCCCGAGCGTCAGGCCGTCCCCGCGGTCACACCCGGTCAGCACCAGCAGCGCGGCCAGCGCCAGCAGGGCGGAGAGTCTCACGGGTTTGTGCATCGCGGGCAGTGAAAGGGATTGAACGCTCAACGGTTCGCCGTAAATTCCGCACTCTAGCGTTGCGACTCAAACCCTAAATGGCCCTCCAACCGAAATCCGCCTTGGCCCGAGCCCGGGCCTGCATCCGGATCGAGTCCGAGGCCCTTCGTGACACGGCCAGGAGCCTGGGGGCGGATTTCGTCGCCACGGCACGCGCGGTCGAGGCGACGGTGCGTTCGGGCCACAAGCTGATCTTCTCCGGCGTCGGCAAGTCGGCGCACATCGCGGAGAAGCTCACCGGCACCTTCAACAGCACGGGCGTGTCGTCATGCTTCCTCGACGCGACGCAGGCGCTGCACGGCGACCTCGGCCTGTGCTCCGAGGGCGACCTGGCGATCCTCCTGAGCAACAGCGGCCAGACCGAGGAGGTGCTGCGGCTGCTCCCGGTGCTCAAGCGCTTCGGCGTGAAGCTCGTGGCGTTCACGAGTCACGCGGACTCGGACCTCGCGCGGAACGCGGACTACCGCCTGATTTACCGGGTGAAGCGCGAGGCGTGCCCGTTGGAGCTGGCGCCGACGGCCAGCACGACGGCGGCGCTGGCGCTGGGCGACGCGCTGGCGATGGTGCTGCTCGAGGCGCGCGGGCTCACCCGCGACGACTTCGCCCGCTTCCACCCCGCCGGCAACCTCGGCCGCGTGCTGCTGTTGCGGGTGCGCGACATCATGCGGACGGCGGACCGGCTGCCGATCGCGGCGGACACGGTGACGACGCAGGACGCGATCCTCGCGATGACCAAGGCCAAGTCCGGCTGCATCGCGCTGGTGCACCCGCGGACCGGACGGCTGTCGGGCATCCTGACCGACGGCGACTTCCGCCGGAGCGCGCTGACCGGGCCGGATTTCCTCGGGAAACCCGTCTCGACCTTCATGACGCGCACGCCGAAAACGGTGCGGGACGAGGCGCTGGGCGTGGACGCCCTGCGGCTGTTCGAGGCCTACAAGATTGACGACCTCATCGTGGTGAACCGGCGCGGGCAGCCGGTGGGAATCGTGGACGGGCAGGACCTGCCCAAGATGAAGATCGTGTGAAGCCCCCCCTGCGCATCGGCATCGTCGGTCTGGGCGGCTTCGCCGGCTGGCACCACAACACCGTGGCTCGGCTGGAGGAGCGCGGCCACGCCCGCCTGGTGTGCACCTGCGACCCGCAGGCCGGCGAGTTCGCGGCGCAGATGCAGACCCTGAAGTTCACGCAGCGCGGCGTGGGCGTCTTTCCCGATTACAAGAGCATGCTCGCGGCCTGCCACGCGCAGCTCGACTTGCTGGTAGTGCCGACGCCGATCCAGCTGCATGCGGAGATGCATCGCGCGGGCGTCGAGCTGGGCCTGCCGGTGTACCTCGAGAAGCCCCCCACCCTCGATTACCTCGAGCTCGAGGAGATGATCACGCGCGACAAGCTCGCGCGGAAGAGCTCGTTCGTCGGGTTCAACTTCATCATCGAGAAGCCGCGCCTCGCGCTGAAGCAGCGCATCATCGCCGGCGAGTTCGGCGCCCCGCGCGGCGCGACGCTCGTCGCCCACTGGCCGCGGCCGGCCGAGTACTTCCGCCGCAACACCTGGGCCGGCCGCCTCATGATGGGCGACCAGGTCGTGCTCGACTCCTGTTTCGGCAACGCCAACGCGCACTTCGTCCACAACCTCCTGTTCTGGGTCGGCGGGCCCGGCCTCTACAGCTGGGCCCAGCCCGTGGCCGTCCGCGCCGAGCTCTACCGCGCCCACGCCGTCGAGGGGGCCGACACCTTCTTCGTCGAGGCCGACACCACCTGCGGCGTCACGATGCGCTTCGCGCTCTCGCACGCCTGCGCCGGCCCGACGACGCACGCCGAGACCATCATCTTCGAGCAGGCCACGCTGAAGTACGTCGTCGGCCAGCAGGCCGAGATCCGGTGGAACGACGGCCGCGTGGAGCGGATTCCCCTCAGCGACTTCGACGGCGTGGCGGAGAACCACCTCGACTACTACCGCTACCTGCGCGGCGAGAGCGAGCGCCCGGCGACAACGCTGGTGGACTCGCGGCCGTTCGTGCTGCTGAACGACCTCGCCTACATTTCCAGCGGCCGGATCTCGCCGTTCCCCGCGGCCCTCGTCAGTCATGTGCGCGACGAGAAGGAGCAGAAGGACTACCTGAGCGTCGCCGGCATGACCGCCGCGCAGGAGGCCTTTCTCACCCACGGGACGTGGCCGGGAGCCACCGGCTGGGGCCGCGCTCCGGGCGACGTCGCCACCCCGGCGGATCTCCCGCGGTTCCGCGACACCGTGCGCGCCCTCGCCGGCCGCTAGCCGGGCCGGGCGACGGGTGGGCGTTTACCACGAAGGACACGAAGACTTCGGGTCCGGGAGGACACTCGGGCTCGAGGCCATTCAGTTCACCGCGAAGGCCGCCGAGATCGCGAAGCCAGGCTCGGCTTCGTGCGCTTCGTGGTCTTGGTGGTGAAGAGCGATCCGACCGCGTCAGGGCAGAGCGGCGAGGAAGCGGATGAGGTGGTCGACGTGGGCGTCGATAGTCACGCCGAGGTGTTCGCAGCCGCGATGGATCGTGGAGCGGTCCACCTTGGCGGCGAAGGCCGGCTCCTTGATCTTCTTGCGGATCGAGCTCGCCTTCATCTGGCCGTAGGGCACGGGGTTCAGTTTCCGGTAGGCGTAGAAGATCCCGCAGATCTCGTCGCAGGCGAGCAGCGCGGCGGCGAGCCGGGTGCGCGGGAGCGTGGTGAAGCCGTTGTAGCCGTAGGCATGCGCCTCGACGGCGTGGATGAAATCGTCGGGGTAACCCCACTCGCGAAACCACCGCAGCGACTCCGCCGGGTGGGTGGACGGGTGCTGCTCGAAGTCGATGTCGTGCAGCAGGCCCGTGACGTACCAGAGCTCCGGGTCCTCGCCCAGCTGTCCGGCGTAGCCGGCCATCGCGGTGGCCACCATGAGCGCATGGTGGCGCTGGTACTCGTCCTGCACGTGCTGCTCGAGCAGCCGTTGCGCTTCCTCGCGGTTGGGTAAGGCCATGGCGGGCGCCCGGGTGGGCCGGCCGACAGCAGAGCGGATTGGCCCGAGTTGGTCAGCTAATTTCCGACCCGCGACCGCCGCCGCGGTTGGACTCCGGCGTCCGGTGGTGTTTCTTGCCCCCGGTTCCCCGCTCCCTGTAACCTCCCCACCATGCCCGTTCCGCCCTTTGTCTACCAGGACCCGTTCCCGCTCGGGCCCGACGACACCACGTACCGCCTGCTGTCCAAGGAAGGCGTGAGCACGTCCACCTTCGAGGGACGCGAGATCCTGAAGGTCGAGCCCGAGGCGCTCGCCTTCCTCGCGCAGCAGGCGATGCACGACTGCTCGTTCCTGCTTCGTCCGAAGCATCTCCGGCAGGTGGCGGCCATCCTCGAGGACCCGGAGGCGTCGGCCAACGACCGGTACGTCGCGCTCACGCTCCTCAAGAACGCCGAGATCTCGGCCGAGGGTATCCTGCCCTTCTGCCAGGACACCGGTACCGCGATCGTGGTCGCCAAGAAAGGCCAGCAGGTCTGGACCGGTGCGAACGATGCCGAGGCGATCTCGCGGGGCGTGTACGAGTGCTACACGAAGGAGAACCTGCGCTACTCGCAGACCGTGCCGCTCGACATGTGGCGCGAGACCAACACCGGCACCAACCTGCCGGCGCAGATCGACCTCTACGCGACCGAGGGGGCCAAGTACGAGTTCCTGTTCGTCGCGAAGGGCGGCGGCTCGGCCAACAAGACGTTCCTCTTCCAGGAGACCAAGGCGCTCCTCAACCCGAAGAGCTTCGCGAAGTTCGTCACCGACAAGCTCGGCTACCTCGGCACGGCGGCCTGCCCGCCGTATCACCTCGTGTTCGTCGTCGGCGGCACCAGCGCCGAGACCTGCCTCAAGACCGTCAAGATCGCGTCGACGAAGTACCTCGACTCGCTGCCGACCACCGGCAACGAGCACGGCCGCGCGTTCCGTGACCTCGCGATGGAACAGGAGATCCTGAAGCTCGCGCAGCAGAGCGGCATCGGCGCCCAATTCGGCGGAAAATACTTCGCCCTCGATGTCCGTGTCGTCCGCCTCCCCCGTCACGGCGCCAGCTGCCCGGTCGGCGTCGGCGTCTCCTGCTCGGCCGACCGCAACATCAAGGCCAAGATCACCCGCGACGGCATCTTCCTCGAGCAGCTCGAGACCAATCCCGGCCAGTACATCCCGGCCAGCGAGCGCACCATCAAGAGCGACCACATCGTCAAGGTCGACCTCAACCGCCCGATGGCGGAGATCCGCGCCGAGCTGTCGAAGTATCCGGTCACCACGCGGCTCTCGCTGACCGGTCCGATGATCGTCGCTCGCGACATCGCCCACGCGAAGCTCAAGGAGCGCGTCGACGCCGGCCAGGGCCTGCCGCAGTACTTCAAGGACCACCCGGTTTACTACGCCGGCCCGGCGAAGACGCCGAAGGGTTATGCCTCCGGCTCGTTCGGCCCGACGACGGCCGGGCGCATGGACAGCTACGTGGATCAATTCCAGGCGCTCGGCGGCTCGATGGTGATGCTCGCAAAGGGCAACCGCAGCGTCCAGGTCACGAACGCCTGCAAGCAGCATGGCGGCTTCTACCTCGGCAGCATCGGCGGTCCCGCGGCGATCCTCGCCAAGGAGAACATCCGTAAGGTCGAGGTCTTGGAGTACCCCGAGCTCGGCATGGAGGCCGTCTGGAAGATCGAGGTGGAGGACTTCCCCGCGTTCATCCTCGTCGACGACAAGGGCAATGACTTCTTCGTGAACGGCTGCGGCGCCTGCCTCCCCGCGAAGAAGTAATCCCCCGCACCCCAAACTTCGATGTTCGGCGTTGGGCGTCCGACGTTCGGCGTTCAGCCTGGCTTGGTCATGCGATGCGGGTCCAGCACCTGGTCGAGGGTCGCCGCGTCGAGCAGCTTCCGCTCAAGGACCACCTCCCGCAGCGTGCGGCCGGATGCGAAGGCTTCCTTGGCCACGGCGGCGGCCTGGTCGTAGCCGATGTACGGGTTGAGGGCCGTCACGAGCATGAGCGAGCGATCGACGAGCTCGCGGCACCGGGCCTCGTTCGCCTCGAGTCCCGCGACACAACGCTCGGCGAAGATCCGGGCAGCGTTGGCCAGCACCTGGGTCGACTCGAGCAGGCAGTGCGCCTGCAGGGGCAGCGTCGCATTGAGCTCGAAGTGACCCTCCCGTCCCGCCGCCACGACCACCTGCGCCAAGCCCTGCGCGTAGAGGCACGCCTGCACGAGCATCTCGCTCATCACGGGATTCACCTTTCCCGGCATGATCGACGAGCCTGGCTGGGTGGCGGGAACCCGCAGCTCGCCGAGGCCGGCGCGCGGTCCCGACCCGAGCCAGCGAACATCGTGGGCCACTTTCGCCAACGCGCCGGCAATCGCCGTGAGCTGGCCGGCGACCTCCACGCAATCGTCGCGGGCACCCTGGGCCTCGAAATGGTTCGCGGCCTCACGGAACGGCAGGCCCGTGGCCGCGCTGAGGCGACGGCAGACGCGCGCCCCGAACTCCGGATGGGTGTTGAGGCCGGTGCCGACCGCGGTGCCGCCGATCGCCAGCTCGCCGAGCACCGCGATGCCGCGTTGCGCCCGCTCGCTGGCTTTGCGCACCTGCGCGGCGTAGCCCGAGAACTCCTGCCCCAAAGTGAGCGGCGTGGCATCCATCAGGTGGGTGCGGCCGATCTTGATCAGGCCGGCAAATGCGGCGGCCTTCCGCTCCAGCTCGGCCGCGAGCAGGTCGAGCGCCGGCCGCAGCTGGCCGTGGAGCGCGCCGGCCACGCTGACATGCAGCGCGGTGGGAATGACATCGTTGGAGGACTGGCCGAGGTTGACGTGATCGTTGGGATGCACCGGGCGGTGCGAGCCAATCGGCTGGCCGGCGAGCTGACTGCAGCGGTTGGCGATGACCTCGTTGGCGTTCGTGTGGGTGGAGGTCGCGGAGCCGGTCTGGAACACATCGACCGGGAACTGCGCGGTCCACCGTCCGTCCGCGACCTCGCGGGCCGCCTGCTCAATGAGCCGCGCGAGCTCCGGGGCGAGCCGGCCCAGCTCGGCGTTGGCCTGGGCGCTGGCCAGCTTGACGAGGCCAAGGCTGCGGATGAACGCCTCGGGCAGCGGCCGGCCGCTCACCGGGAAATTGAGCACGGCGCGCTGCGTGGAGGCGCCGTAAAGCGCATCGTCCGGCACCGACATCTCCCCCATCGAATCCCGTTCGGTCCTCATGCGCGCAGCCTAACCAGCCCGGACGGAAACTCAAAAAATGAATCGGCCCGCCACCAGGGCGGGCCGGAAAACCATCGATCGCTTCGGAACGGCTAGAACCGGTACGAGACGCGGTCGCCGCCGACATCGACGCGGCTGACCACGTCGGACTCGGACAGGCGACGCTCGGTCAGGCGACGGGCCGCATGCTCGTCGGTCCGCAGGGCGGAGTCGCCGTTGACGTTGGCCGAGGCGAGCCACGCAGTGCCGCCGAGGAGGCGGGAGCGGCGGGATTCACCCGGGACGTTGACCTGGGTCAGCGGCTCGCGGACCGGCCGGCTCTCGAGGCTGCGCAGCGAGCGGCTGAGCATCTGGTCGAGCTCGGGATCAGCGGCCTGGGCGGCGGCGAGATTCTCGGCGATGTAGCGGGCGGACGGGCTGACCTCGACCGGCACGACGTGCGACGTGGTGCCGACATTCGTGGAGGCGGGCACCGCCACCGGCGCGATCGGCGCGGCTTCGGCGGAGGCGACGGTCGCAACAGGCTCGGCGACGGACATCGGCGCGCTCACGGCCGGCGCGGCCACCTCACGGGAAGCCGACGTCACCACCGGACCGGATCCGGTCACAGCGGCCACGGCCGGCTCATACACCGGCGCGCGCTCCACCGTGCGATATTCGCTCACCATCACAAAAGTCACCGCCAGGATCGCCGCGGCACCCACGGGCACCTGATAGCGCGCCACGCGCGCACCGACCTTGATGAACGGCGCCCACCACGGACGCGGCTCAATGATGGCCGCGAGCTGCTTCGCGCGCATGCCACGCTGGAACTCATCCCAGAACTCCGGCGGCGGCCGCTCCGCGCGTTTCAGGCGCAGCAAGTCTTCCAGGGTAACCGTGACTCGGTGGGGCTTTTCGTTCATCGACGGATGTAAGGCTGCAGCTCGGCCTGGAGCAGCTGCTTCGCGTAGTGCAGACGCGAGCGCACCGTGCCCACAGAGCAGTTCATGATTTCGGCAATCTCCTGATGGCTAAGACCATCAATCTCAAACAAGGTAATCACGGTGCGATGTGGGATAGACAGTTTTTGCATCGCCTCGTTCAATTTTTCCTGAAGTTCCCGGGCAAATGTCTCCCGGTCGGCCCCTGATTCATCTGTCAGGGCATTAATGACTTCCGCGGATACCTTGTCGTCCTCGTTGATCTTCTCGAAGCTGAAAAAGGTCCGCAAACGGTTCTTTCGGAGGTGGGTGAGGGTCGAATTGACCGCGATCCGGTACAGCCAGGTGAAGAACGTGGACTGCCCCTGGAACCGGTTGATGGACTGGAAGGACTTGATGAAGGCGTCCTGGGTGAGGTCCGCCGCGTCCTCCCGGTTGGAAGTCAGATTGTAAACGACCGAGTAGACCCGGTTGCGGTACTTGGTGATCAGCTGGTCGAAGGCCTCGACCTCGCCGGCCTGGACGCGCCGGACGATTACCATGTCGGAATCGGCCTCGAGCTGGCGCTCAGGGGACGCCACCAGCGTTTTGCCGAGTGTCTTGGCCGCATCCATGACTCCGGGAGGGTTAAATCGAATGGCCGCAGGGGCAAACGGAATTTCTTCCGGAAATGCCTAGGACGACGGGCGCAGGGCCGCCACTTGGGCTTGGAGGACGTCGCCCAGGCTGAGCAGCAGGGGGGTCGGCGCCTCGTTCGGCCAGGGCTGGAGCGCATCGGTCGCGAGCTTGGTCTCGGCCAAGACGGCCGAGGCCACTCCGTCGAAGATCCCGAGTTCGCGCATCTGCTGGAAATGCAGTCCGGCCTGGACCGGGCGCTGGCCGGTGATCTCGGCCATCAGCTCGTCGCGGGCCGCGGCCGGCAGGCGGTCGATCAGCAGGAACAGCGGGAGGGTCAGCTTGCCGCTGGCGAGATCGGTGCCGAGGGTCTTCCCCACCCGGGTCTCCTCGCCGAAGAAGTCCGCGAGGTCGTCGTAGATCTGGTAGGCGATGCCGAGGTGGCGCCCGAAGCGGCTCGCGGCCTCGACATAACCCGGGGCCGAGCCGGCGAGGCGGGCGCCGAGGAAGCACGACACGTGGAAGAGCTCGGCGGTCTTGAGGTCGATGATCCGCTGGTAATCGGCGCGCGACACGTTGGCCGAGCCACGCCGGAGGGTCTGCATGATCTCGCCGGACACGACGCGGCGGGTGGAGGCGGACACGGCCGAGCAGACCTCGTTGGTGGGAAACTGGGTCGCGAGGTTGAGCGCGTGGGCAAACAGCGCATCACCGAGCAGCACGGCCGCGGCAGCGCCGAACTCGCGCGTCGCGGTGCGGCGGTTCCGGCGCACGTCGGCGCCATCCATGATGTCGTCGTGCACGAGGGTCGCGAGATGCACGAGCTCGACGACGGCGGCGACGCGCACGAGCTCCGGGAGGACGACGCCCGGGCCGCGCCAGCCGCTCAGGAACACCAGGGCCGGCCGGATGCGCTTGCCGGACGTGTCGATGCAGTAGTCGGCCATGGCCCGGATCTCGGGCTCGAACGCCGCGAGCTGCTCGCGCAGAAACCCGTCGAGCGCCGCCATCTGCGGGCCCAGCTGTCCGAACACGCTGGCAAAGGCGTGGGCCTTGGACTGGGCCGCGGCGGTGGTGGTGGAGGCACTCATGGGCGGATTTCCAAGCTAGGCGAGGACCTCGCGCGTGCAAGCCCGGCCCGTTGGCGGGTAGACGGAACCACTGCAAAGCAAACCGCCGCCGACCCGGGGGTCGGCGGCGGCGAATCGGGCGACGAGCGCGCGATGAGATTACTTCTTGGTCTTCTTCTCCTCGGCCAGGCGGGCATTGAGGCGCTTGATGGTCTCAGTGTCCTGGTTGTTCTGGCGAACGACGCCCACCTCTTCGACCAGCGAGTTCTCCTCGTCGGAGCGCTGGTAGTTCTTGCCGAGGATGTCGCGCTTCGTGAGGTCGAGCCCCTCGAGCTGGTCGCGCGAGACCACGGTGTCGTACTTCATCTTGCTCGGCTCGAGCACGCTGGCGGTGATGAAGATCACGAGGTTGATCTCGCTGGCGACATTCTTGCTCGTCTTGAAGAGATTCCCAAAGAGCGGGATGTCGCCGAGCAGCGGGACCTTGGTCTCGGTGCGGTTGGTGGTCGTGTCGACCAGGCCGCCGATGGCCGCCGTCTGACCGTCGCGGAGGATGATGTTCAGGTCGCCCTCGCGTTTGTCGATGTCGTAGAACTTGTTTCCGTTGTAGTCCTTCTCGGCGAAGACGCTGCTCTTGGTCGGCTTGACCTTGAGGTTGATCAGGCGGTTGCCCGTGATCTGCGGCGTGACCTCGAGGCTGATGCCGACGAACTTGATGTCACCCGCGCTGGCGGTGGTGACCGGCGAGCTGCCGGAGGAGACGGTCGTGATCGTGACGAGCTGCAGGTCGCGGCCGATCTTGATCTCGGACTTGCTGCCGTTGATGGCGACGATGGTCGGGTTGGTGACGAGGCGGACATTGGTCGCGGCGTTCAGGATGTTCAGCAGCGCGCTGAATTCGTTATGGTTGTACACGGCGGTCGGGGAACCGCCCTGCACGGCGCCGGTACCGAGGGCAAACGGGAAGCCGTTGAGGCTGGACGGCGAGACGAGCGGGGTCGCCAGGCCGGTGCCGCCCTCGAGGCCCGTATTGGTGTTCCTGTAGCCCATCGCGACCTCGCGGTTCTTGGTGTTGTCCTTCGAGATCTCGACGAACTTGGTCTCGATGACCACCTGCTTGGGCTCGACGTCGAGCTTCTTCACCATCTCTCCGATGCGGGCGATGACCGTGGACTGGTCGGTGACGATGAGCTCGTTGGAGAGCTCGCTGTTCACGATGGAGCCGCCCTGCTGGGCCGGGGTGCCGCCCTGGCCATTCGCGCCGGCCGGGGTGGCCTCGCGCTTGGGCGTGAGCATCGGGACGATCAGCGGGAGAATCTTCGACGAGGAGACGTTCTCAAAGGAGAAGGTCTTCGTGAGGTAGGGCTCCTCCTGGAGGTCCTTGATCGCGACGATCTTCACGATGCCGTCCTTCTCGATGAACGTGTAGTTCACCTGCTTGAGGACGACCTCGAAGATCTGGCGCCAGGTCACGTCGCGCAGCTTGATGGAGGCCTTGCCCTGCAGGGAATCCGGGATGACGAGGTTGAGCTCGAAGAGGTCCGCCACGTTGCGGACGATCTCGCGGATGTCGGTGTCCGGGAAGTCGACCGAAAGCGTCTCCTTGGGTGCGCCGCTGCTTTCCTTCGCGCGGGTCACCACCGGCGCGGCGGGCGCCTCGTCGGCCTTGATCACCGCCGCGGGTGCCGCCTGGGCCTGGTCGGTCGTCGTTCCCGCGCTGGTCGATGAGGGAGCGGACTGGCTCCGGGCGGTCGCAAGCACCGCGGTAAACAGCAAGACTGACGTTAGGAGCTTACGGTTTCTCATTGTTACTTTCGTGGTTTGATGGGTCGGGTGATTTCCTCGTGGTTCAGGCGGAGCGTGAAGTTAGTGGAGTCGATCGCGATCAGTTCAAGCGTACAGTCCTGACCCTCATAGGAAACGATGAGCTTATCGCCCACTTTGAGGCGTTTTTTACTGAACTGGAGATAGCGGTCACCGCCGAAGAAAAACGTGCCGGTCGGCACCACGAGCGGTGCGACGGCGGCGAGCAGCTCGCGATCACCGGCCGGTTTCGGCGGGCCGGACTGCGCGGGGCCCTGGGTCTTGGTCTCGGACGGCAGCTCGCGCTCAAAGCCCGGGGGGCTGAATGGCTGGGGCAGCTCGGTCGGGAGCGCGGGCGGCGGATCAAGGCGGGCGAGGTTGGCGGCGCCATCGACGACCGCGCGGCGAAGTTCCTTCGCGGCAAGGTCGGAATCCGGCGCCTTGCGCACCGCGGCGGGCTTGGCGAAGCCGGCGGTCGCGGCGACGAGCGCGGCCAGCGCGAGGGAGATGAAGCGGGAGAGGTTCATCGCTGGCCGAGGAGTTCGAGGCTGAGGTTGAGCGTGAGTTCGGCCGCGCCCCGGTCCTTGCTGGTCATGCTCAGCAGGCTGAGGTTGGCGGAGATCACGCGGCAGTACCGCTGGCCCTTCTCGAGCCGCTGGAGGAAGTCGATCAGGTGCGGATAGTCGCCGCGCACGGCGACGGAGAAGCCGATCGGGAGATAGATCGTCTTCGCCCCCTGCACGGCGTTCGGGATGGCGTTCTGGCTGATCTCGACCAGCTTCACGCCGGTCTCGGACTCGAGCTTGTAGAAATACTGCTTGTTCTTGGCCAGCTCGTCGGCGCGGATGAGCCGGGCCTCGACCTGCTGGCGGGAGCTGGCGAGAGCGGCCAGCTGCTCGGGCAGCTCGACGCCGTTCTTCAGGTTCGCGTCAATGCGCTCGCCCTGGGTGATCTTCTGGTCAAGCAGCGCCTCGGAGTCGCTCACCTTGTCGTTGCGCAGATAGATGCCGGCACCGAGGAGGATCGTCAGGACGGCACAGCCCACGCCGACCGGCTGCGACTTGATGAACCCGATCAGTTGTTCGTTGGAGATCATTTCTTCGCTCCTTTCCCGGAAGGACCGAACTTGAGGAAGAGCTGGAGCGAAAGCCGGCCCGTCTGCGGGTCGCGTCCGACACCCACGCCCGAATAGGCGATCTCGCCGAAGACCTTGGCCAGCTTCGCGTCGGCCCGGAGCTGGTCGAGATAGGCCGTCGCATAGCCGGCCGCCTCATCCGGCGCACCGCGGACGGTGCAGCGGAGGGTGACGCCCTTCTCGCCCTGGTCGTAGTTGTCGAAGGCGATCTGCTCGGGGAGGGTCCGGCCGAGGTAAAGGATCAGTTCCGAGGCGCGGGGGCGGGAGGCGACCCAGTTGCTGACCTCGGCGATGCGGGCCTGCTCGTCCTTGAACTTGCCGTACATCGCGATGAAGCGGTCGCTGTCGCCCTTGTCGCGGTTGATCTGGGCCTGCCAGTCGCCGATCTGGCGGTTCAGGCTGTGGATCTTGTATTCCTGGAAGGCGAACCCGAGCAGCACGCCGACCGTCGTGAAGATGGCGACGCCGTTCACGAAGAACGACGTCCGCACGACCTTCGTGTCGGGCAGCTTGGCGGCGTTCCGGATGTTCGGATGCCACGGGCGCATCGCCGAGGCATGCGAGCCGCCTTCAGTCTTTTTTCGCAGGAGGGACAGCATTGGTAGCGGCCGCGGGTTCAGGGGCGGGGGCGGGGGCTTTCGTGATCATCAGGCTGAGCAGGCCCAGCCAGCTCGCGTCCAGGTTGAGGCGAGCCACGTTGTCGGAGAGCGTGATCTGGCGCGACTGGAGCCACGGCACCAGCTCGAGCTTCGGCACCGAGATCGACAGCGCCGTGGCGATCGCCCCGGCCAGCCAGCCGAGCTTCTCGGGCAGCTGCGTGCAGATCACCTGGCCGACCGACTGGCCGGTCTGGACCTCATAGAAGCCGATCGACGACTGCAGCTCCTTCAGGAGCTTCTTCACCAGCAGCGGCCCCATGCTCGTGAAGTTGAACGTGTTCGAGTAAAAGAGCTTCTTGGCCGACTCCTCGTCCTTCAGGTTCAGCTCCTTCTGCACGATCGGCACCATCGCATCCAGGCCCTGCGGGATCAGGCGCGAGGCCTCCACGCCCGACGCCGAGACGATGTACGAGTGGGTCGTGTCCGTGCCGATCTCCAGCACCAGCGTCGGGGTCTTCGACTTCGTGAACGCAAAGTAGTCCACCAGCGCGCCAAGCGTCGAAACCGTGCCGAGCTCCAGCTGGTCCGGATAGAAGCCGAGCGAGAGCAGCTGGTCCTGCGCCACCACCACGTCTTCCGACGGCAGGCCGCAGAAGATCACTTCCTTCTGGCTGGTCGTCGCAAAATCGATGTCCGAGCCGTCGTTCGAGCTGATCACGTGGATCGTGTACTTCTCGAGATCGAGGCGGAACTGGGAGGAGAACAGCTCGGCAAAATAGGTCGGCTCCTTCACCCGCTTCAGCTCCAGCGACGCCCGGCGGATGAACCGCTTCGAGGGATAGACCGAGCAGGTCGCATTCATGTACCCGCTCGAGCTCGCCTTCGGCTGGATCACGCTCGCCGTCTCCGCCACCACGTCCGGGTCACCCATCGGGCAACGGCGCAGCTCCTCGATCACCATCGGCGCCGTCAGCGACGAGGTGCGGGCAAGCAGGACCGAGTGATCCGTCTGCTCGACGAAGTATCCTTTGGTCTTGGAGGAAAAAAACATGCGAATCAGGTCGCGGCCGTCACGGTGCTTGGATGAGCGCTGGGGTTAACACTCTACAAGATGCTCAGGGTGATAATGCCACATGCCAAGACATTGCGTCCTGGTGGGTGACAGGGGGGTACGCTCTCCGTATTTTTACGGCATGACAAGCCAATTTCCCCGCCTCAGTTGCTGCGCCCCAGCCATTTACCTTTTTCTTTACCGCGTGACCGGGCCAGGCCACCGCGTCCGGGCGCCTGATGAAGGCGCGCCGAGACAGTTCCTGACGAGGCGCTCGTGCTCACGCGGGGACGAAAAAACCCGCCGCGATCAACGGCGGGTTTGCGATCAAACGGGTCGCCGGCGCTTGGGCCGGGCGCCGCTTACTTCTGCCACGTGCGCTTCTTGTGACGGTTCGCCTTGAGGCGCTTCCGGCGCTTGTGCTTCGACATTTTCAGCCGGCGCTTCTTTTTGAGATTTCCCATGGTGTAAGAGAGGTTGTCTGCGCACCGTGCGATTCCCGCCGGGCTCTGTAAAGCTAGAATTTCTGGTCGGGCACGTCGCTCCACTGCCCCGCCACGCTCGAGTACACCAGCCGCCGCACCCGGCAGCCCGCGAAAAACCCGGCGAGGCATTGCCCGTAGGCCGAGAGTTGCGGCGCATATTCCGCCACCAGCCGGGCCAGGAAGTCCGCGTCGCTCTCGTCGCCGTGGCGCCGGTTGGTCTTCCAGTCCACGACCCACACCTCGCCCGCCGCCGGGTCGTGGAGCAGGAGGTCGATCACGCCGTCGATCCACGCATCCGTCCGCAGCGGCGCAAAAATGCCGATTTCCGCCCGTCGTTTCCACCGCGGATCGCGCAGGTCCCGCCACGGGGCGCTCGCCCGCAGCCGCCGCCATTCCTCGCCCGCCCGCGGCCCGATTCCCTGCGCCTCGGCCGACGCCAGTGCCTTGGCGCCGTAGTCGTCCAGCGTCGCCTCGTCCGCCAACCACGGCAGCCGCTCCATCGTCTCATGCCACCAAAGGCCGTAGCGGATCGGGTCGTCGCCCCCTTCCGGCGCCCACGGCTCCTCCGCACTCGCCTCGTGACGGGCCAGTCGCGCCGTGTCGGGCGCATGGGCGAGCTGGTGGGGCAGCAGGCGCGCCGGTAGTGGCGTGGGTCCCGCCACCGGTTTCGCGGCAACGGCCGCAAATGCCGGGACTGACTCCGGCGCAGTGGGCGCCCCACCCGCCCCGGCCGGCCCCACGGGCGTGCCGTCCAGCTCCGGTAGAACTGCCAGGTCGGTCGCCCACAGTTCCGCAAAGCTGGGTTTTTCCCGCTGCGGCCCGCCAAAGTCGTCCGCCCACGGCACGATCAGCGCGCGACGCGGCCGGGTCAGGGTCACATAGAGAAGGCGCGTCAGCTCCCGGGTCCGCTCCCGGTCGCGCGACTCCCGCGTGTCGGCCGGCAAGCTGTCTTGGTCGAAATAGACTCGCGGCGCCGCACCGGGATCGCGCACGAGGCGCAGGCCCGACTCCGTTGGCCGGCCGATTCCGCGCCACAGGCCCAGCACGATCACGACGGGCCACTCAAGTCCCTTGGCCGAGTGCGACGTCAGCAGGTTGACCGCGTCAGCCGTCGGCTTGCCCGCCGGCCGCCCGTCCTCGAGGTGCGCCAGGAGTTCGGCCAGCCACCCGCGCGGGCTTAGGCCCTGCAGGCCCAGCTCCGCCGCCTGCGCCAGCAGCCGGTCGAGCTCGGCCGCCAGTCCGCCAGTCGGATCGAGGCGCCGGGCCTTGTCCGCCAAACCAGCCGCGGCAGCCAGTTCGAGGGCAAATGTCGCCAGCGAGCGTCCCTCGTCGTTGATCCGCATCACATGGGGCCGGACCAGGGCCAGCGCGTCGGCCAGCGGTGCCGCGTGGACCGTCGGCTCATCCCAGGCGAGCCGGCCGTGCCTGTGCAGTTCGGCAGCGATGAGCCCGTCGCTCACCGCGAAGACCTCGCGCAGCACCCCCACCCACTCGAAGGTGTTTTCTGGGTCGGCGCACACCGCCAGCAGGCCCGCAAGCCAGGCGTAGACGGGATGGTCGCCGTTGCGGTTGCGCCGCGTCTGCAGCGCCACCTGGAGTCCGGCGCGCTCGAAGGCCTTGCGCGCCGTCGAGAGCCACTCATTGCGCGGCGCCAGGACCGCCACGTCGCCCCAGCGCTCGGCTCCGACCGCGGCGGGACCGTGCCGGTGCAGCCACTCGGCCACCTGCCGGGCCTCCTCGGCGAGCCAAGCCTCGACACCGCGCGGCGCGACCGCCGGGGTCACCAGCGGGATCCGCCCCACCCGGCCATCGACATTCGCCGGGCCGGCCTCGAGCGGCACATAGTCGACCTGCAGGCGCGGCGCCGGCGCACCCTCCGCGGGCGGCAACCCGAAGTTGTGCGCCTGCTCCGGCCCGAACGCCGCCGGCAGCGTGCCGTTGAGGAGCGTGATCACGGTCCGCGGGGCGCGGAAGGTCACCTGGAACTCCAGCAGTTCGCCGCCGTCGCCTTGGCGGAACGCGTCCACGTGACGGGTGAAATTCGCGATGTCCGCGCGACGCCCGTAGATCGCCTGCTGGCCGTCGCCGACCATGCAGAAGTGACCGGGCCGCGGGCCGGTGCGCCGGGAACCCGGGCCGGGCCACGTGCCGCGCGGCGCGCCCGGCGGCCGGGCCAGCTCCACCAGCACGGCGAACTGCTGCGGGTCGGTGTCCTGCGCCTCGTCGAGAATGACCCGCCAGCCTTCGCCGCGCAGGCGGTCCAACAGGGCGTCGTCACGCAGCACCGCCATCGCGGCGTCGATCTGGTCGGCGTAGGTCTGCACGCCGCGCGTGAAGCGCCACGCGCGGTAGCGCTCCGCCAGCTCGGCCGCGAGCACCGCCGCGGCCTCCGCCAGCCATCGTTTCAGCGGCTGCATCCACGCCTCGGCGTGGCGCACCACGGCCGCCGCCTTGCCGGACGGCTCGTACAGCGGCAGGAAGCCTTCGCCGCGCTCCCACTTCGCCTGCCAGGCGCGGGCGCGCTGCTGGCTCTGCAGCAGGTTCTTCTGCCCGCCGCCTTTCGCGGGCAGCGCCAGGAGCTGCTCGAGGGCCGCAGCCGACGGGACTGGCGCCAAGCCGGTCGGACCATGCGCCCTCAGCGCGGCGGCCGTGCCGGCGTCGAGGGACTTGGCGAACCCGAAGATCGATTCAAGCGGCACGTGCCGGAGAAACGCCGCCTGTGCTTCGGCCGACAGGCTGGTGAACTCCATCGGGTCCTGCTCGACGAACTCTTCCCACAGCGCCGTGTCGTCCTCGGCCACGACCACCGGGTTGAGGTTGATGCCGACGGTCTGGCCGTACAGCTGGGCGAGACGGAGGCAGAAGCTGTGGATCGTGCCGAAAAACGCGCGCTCGAGATGGTCAAGCGGCGCGAGATCGCGGCGGCCCGAGGCCGCGAGGCGCTGCAGCAGCACCTGCCGCGCGCGCTGTTCGATCTGGGCCGCGGCCTTCTTGGTGTAGGTCACGACCGCTGTCTTCCGCAGCCGCTCCGACCCTTCGGCCGACAGCGCCAGCGCCGCCAGTCGCTCGGAGATCGCGGTGGTCTTGCCGGAGCCCGCGTTCGCGCTCACCGCGAAATTGGTGTTCCACTCGTCGCGGAAGCGGTCGCGGGCGACCTGGTCGACCAAGGCCGGCTTACTCATCGGCTGCCTCCGTTTCCGTCGCGCCAAAGGTCGCGGCAAATTTCGCGGCCAGCGCCGCGTGCTTCACCGGCGTGCACGCCAGCGGCCAATCATAGCCCGGCGGGGCGTAGTCCGATCGGTCCGGCGTCAGGGCCCCGTAGATTCCGCGCGTCATCGCCGTCGCGAGCCAGTCGAGTTTCGCCAGCGCCGCGTCCAATTCGTCCAGCCCGATCGCGGCCTGCTCCCCGGGCTCGGGCTTGAGCATCCAGACGCGTCCAGCCTTTGCCCCCGCGGACCGAAGTGCGGCGAGGTAGACGCCAAGCTGCAGCGACGCCCCGCTGCGGGCCATGCGCTCCACCGTGAGCTCCAGGTCGCCGCCGGTCTTGAAGTCGATGACATCCACCTCCGACCCCGCCCACGCCGGCCGGCTCAGTCGCACGAGATCCATGCGGCCGGTCACGTTCAGCCGCCACGACCCGCGCGTCACCGCGGCACCCGGCGGGAGCCACGCCTCGGTGGCGACAAACTCGCCGGCGCCCACGAGCGCATACACGTTTTCCAGCAACGCGGTGCAGAGGTGGGCGAGTTCCGCGCGGAAGGAGTCCCAGTAGCGGTCGTGCGGCCAGCGCGACCGGCGGGCCGCGAGCTCGGCTTCGAGCCTCTCCCGGGCCTCGGCCGCGGGCGGCAGGTGGCTGAAGCCCTTCGCGACCTCAGTGCCCCGCAGCGCCAACGCGAGCACCTGGTGCGCCTGCTGCCCGAGGGCCTTGCGGCGGGCCCGCGCGAGCGGCTCCCACGCGACCCGCTGCGCCTTGAGCACGGCCTCGAACCACAACTCCGCCGGATCGCGCACGCCGCGCTCGACCAGCTTCGCCGAGAGCCGTTCGGGCGTGATCCGCGCCGGGTCACCGCCAAAGAAAAACTCGTCGAACGGCCGCGCCGGGTCGCGGCGCCCCTGCCACACCGCCTCCCAGCCGGACAGATCCGCCGCCGGCGTGGACGCCAGCGCGACTTCCACCGCCCGCCGCTCGAACTCCTCCTCCAGCTTGGTCTCCGCGCCGGCCCCGGCCTGCGCCCAGAGGACCCGTTCCATCCAGCCGTTCGGGCCGAGCCGCACCTCCGGCTCGGCTTCCGCGAAGAGCGCGGCCGAGAAGATCACCTCGTGACGCGTGTCGCGCGCGAGCCGCTGGTAACCGGCGCGCTCGAGCGCCATGCGATCCTCGCTCGTGAACAGCCCAAGCGAGAACCGGCTCCGCTCGTTCAGCGCCTTGCGATGGTCGTCCGTCAGCCAGCAACTCGGCTCGCGTCGCGCCGGCCATGCGCCGGCATTGCTCTCGACGAGCACGAGATGCGACCACGCCACGCCCTCCATGCGGCGCCACGTGCCGAGCGTGACCCGCGCGAACGTGCCGCGCCCGGGCACATTTGCCACGGGAGCCGACGGCGGCAGGAACGAGTCCAGCGCCGCCAGCACCACCGTTCCCGGAAACAGCGCCGGCTCGCGCGCGGCGAGCGTGTCGAGCGTGCCCAGCCCCTCCGGCGATTCGAGTTCGAGCGCCGCGCACATGGCGCGGAATCGCTGCAGTGCGTCGCCGAGCGTCAGCTCCGCCGGCCAAGCGGGCAGCAGCGCCCGGGCCACGCGGGCAAGCTCGGGGGCCGGCTTCTCCCACTCTTCGAGATGCGCGGCAACGGCGTGGACCTGACAGGTGTCAAAGGATCGCTCCACCGCGTGGCGCGCGTCCGCCAGCGGCGCCGTCACGACCCCGGCGGCACGCAGCAGCGGCCAGAGCGCGAGCAATCCCTCCACCCGCGCCCCGTTCGCGTGGAACGCGAGCAGCGCGCGCTGCGTCTGCACCTCCAGCGGCGGCGGGCCTGCGGTCTCGAGCAGGTCCACGTACGCCACGCCGCGTTCCAGCAGCAGCCGCGCAAGGAGAAGGTGAGCCGAATCGGCCCGCGGAAAAACCACACCGATGTTCTCGGCCCCGGAAGCCAACCGGGCCTCGATCTCGCGCGCCACGAGCCGCATCTCGTCGCCGCGCGTGCGTCCAACGAGCAGCCTGACGCCGGCCGGCACATCGGTGCCATGGCTCCAAAGTTCTCCCACCGCTCCGCAGCTGGCCTCCGGCTCGGGAGCGTCGATCGGCAGCGGCTCGATGCTGAACAATTTCGACCAGAACGAAACCCACTTTTCGTCGAGGCCTTCCCGACCGCGAAGGAACGGCTCGGGCAGGACAAACGTCGCCTCGTCACACAGGCGGACAAAAGCAACGACGTTGAAAAACTCACCCCACATCTCCGGTCCGAGTCCGCAGACCAGCACTCGCCCGCCGAGTCGTTGCGCGGTGGGAGGCTCCGGCGCGAGCGCAACGGCCTTCGCGTCCGGCGCGGCGAGATCATAGCCGTGGGCCTCGACCCACGCGGCCAGTTCGGTGAACAGCCCGCGCAGGGGCTCCAGCGGGAAATCCGCCGCGCAAAATCCCGCCTTCAGCAGGTCATCAAAATCATCCAGCGCCCGCTCGGGATCGCTTTGCAGGCTCTGCCAGAAGCCCCAAAGTGGATCCGACGCAGGCAGGGGCGCCAGCCGACGGGCGATGAGCGAGCGCAGACCCAGCAGCAGCAACTCGCGGCCAATGGTTGGCCGTTTGGCCAGCGCAGGCGGGCGCCACTTGTGCCGGGCGAGCCCCGGCGTGAGAAATTCGACGCCGAGGAGTGCGACGCCCTCGCGGAGGCAGCGCTGCTTCAGCGCATGGGCCTGGCCGCGGGTGGGCACGATCACGTGCGCCGCGTCGAGTCGCCCGGCACCAGCCTGCAGCCACGGCCGGATCACCGCCGACCACGCGGTTTCGGCATGGCGGGCCAGGTGGAGGGCGAGGCGGGGCGAGGCGGAGGCCACAGGGTCCCAGCGGATGAGCGCGGAGCCCGCGTGGCAAAAACAAAAACCCCGCGGCCAGCGGCACGCGGGGTCAAAGAAAGGGATCGGCGTCCCGGCTTACTTCGCGAAGACGTACTTCGCGGCGGCGGCCTTGGCGCGGGAGGCGGCGTTGCGGTGCACGACGCCGGACTTCACAGCCTTGTCCATCGCGGAGGCATACTCGGCGGCGGCGGCCTTGGTGGCAGCGGCGTCGCCCGCCTTGGCGGCGGTGTCCAGCTTCTTGTGCAGGGTCTTGAGGCGGGTCTTGACGGCCTGGTTGCGGGAAGTGAGGCGAGCGGCCTTACGGGCAGCTTTGATGGCGGATTTGGTGTTGGCCATGGATAGGGATCGATTGGAAGCCGGACAGAAACCCAAACGCTTCGCCGGGAGTCAAGGGCAATTCCCGGCGCACCAGACCGGGTGCGCCGGGAGCCCTAGACCACAGCATCGTGCCCCGGGCCACCCGTCCACAACCCCCTGGACGGCATAACTGGGAGCACGATTGCCTGACACGCCCCAGCCTAGCAGGCATTTGTGAAGGCTACGTGACCCGCAGGTGACAATTGGGTGAGGCTCGCCCCCTAAAGGCGGACGAGGAACCACTAATCTCCGCTAATCCTCACTAATTAGGTCTGAAGACCCAGCCTCCTCACGTCGGCTGCTACGCCCGTCCGAGATCCCATTAGCGCGAATTAGCGGAGACTAGCGGTTCCCATCCTCCGTTCTCTCCGTTGCCTCCTGTGAGAATCAGGAGCGGGTCGAAACTCATCATGCAGCGGCGAAGCCGCGGACGAGACCTGTTACTTGTGACCTTCGACTTGTTACCTGCCTTCTTCCCGCCTCCGGCGGGGAATTAGCTTTGGGGCCGGTAAGCCGGATTCTGTTCCTCCCGCTTGCGCGGGATTCGGTCGTCATTTCTCTCGGGTCCATCTTGCGACGGACCCGGCCTGTGTAGCCCGCTTGCGCGGGTGAAGCAGGCTGCGGCATACCCGCGGCTATTGGACGGGCCGCCCAGCCGCCTATTTTGCCTTGCACCGAACGGGGTTTATCGTGCCGCCCCGCTCGCGCGGGACGCGGTGGGCTCTTACCCCACCTTTTCACCCTGACCCTGCGAAGCCCGCCTTGCGACGGGCGAAGCAGGGCGGTCTGTTTTCTGTGACACTGTCCGTCGCCGTGCCTTGAAACACGGCGCCTGCACTCGCCTTGCAGCTGGTGCAGCGTCCTGCCCTGCGGTGTCCGGACTTTCCTCTCCGAATTTTATCGGGCGCGGCGTTACCCGCGCCTTGGGATCAAAGAACTCGGAGCAACGACCAGGCCCCAAAGCTAAGGGCGCGACCCTACCGCCCAACGACTCGAATGCAAGGCCCGCGAGAGGGCGTTGGCCACGGAGGGCACGGAGGATGCACCGAGGGCACAGAGAAATCCCTCCCAGCCGAAGGGCACCTATCCCACCCGGCTTTGCTTGCTGCCGACTCAGTGTCCTCGGTGCATCCTCTGTGCTCTCCGTGACCTAGCGGCACGCCCGAACAACCCTCAAGACTCCCAGTAAACCAACCGACCGCACTGGTCGCACACGGGCAGTTTTCCGTCGGTCGATTTGCCGCGCGCGGCGGACTCGACCTCGCTGGAAACCTTGAGGTGACAGCCACCGCATTTCGCACCGCGGATCGGGACGCACACCGGCAGTCCCTTGGTTGCGATGCGGTCGTAGGCCTTTAATTCACTCTCCGTCAGGGGACTGCGCGCCACGGCCACCTCGGCTTCCACCGCCTTGTGCTCCGCGACCAGATTCACCTCGCGCTCCTTCAGGGTTTTGATCCGGCCCTCGTGTCCCGCGATGTTTGCCTTCAGGGCGGCCTCCGCAGACTGGAATTTCTTCTTCGCCTCATCGATCGCGTACATCACCTGGAGCTCCTGCTCCTCCAGAGCGTTGATGGCTCCGGTCGTGGTCTCGATCTCGTGACCAAGTGCCTGATATTCATCGTTTTTCCTGACCTGCGACTGCTGGGTCCGGTACTTGGCCAGCTTCTCCTCGGCGGAACCGATCTCGGTTTCGATGAGCTTTTTCTTCGTTTCGAGGCCCTTCAGTTCCTCCTTGGCGGACTCGATGGCGGCCTTCTCGGCGGCGATCTTCTGTTCGACGGCCGCAATATCGCGGGGAACGGCCCGGATTTGGACCTCCAGAGCCAGTCGCTTGGCATCGCGATCCTGTAAAATCAGCACCTTTTCGAGCACGGGAGGGACCATGACAGGTCTTTTTGCCGGTATGGGGATACCGGTCAAACGAATCCCTCGCTTATAGGGCAAAAGAACAAGCTTTGGGGCATGATTTTTTATCAAAAAAACCCTCGCCACCGGAACGGTTCCGCGAGACTTTTTTCCTTTCATTTTCTCACCCGATTTTTTGTTCATGTCCGACTCCGCAGACTCGAAGAACCACACTCCAACTCAGCCCGGCGCCGAGACCTACGACGCGTCCAAGCTCGGCAAGCTGGAGGGCCTGGAGGCCGTCCGGAAGAAGCCCGGCATGTACATCGGCGGCACCGATGAACGGGCCCTGCACCACTGCGTCTCGGAGGTCCTCGACAACTCGGTCGACGAGCATCTCGCCGGGCACTGCAACCGCATCGAGGTGACCATCCACGTCGACGGTTCGATCAGCATCCGGGACAACGGCCGCGGCATCCCGGTCGACATCCATCCGCAGTACAAGATTCCCGGCGTCGAGATGGTGCTCACCACCCTTCACTCCGGCGGCAAGTACGGTCAGGGCGGCTACAAGTTCTCCGGCGGCACCCACGGCGTCGGCGCCAAGTGCGTCAACGCCGTCTCCGAGTGGTTCGAGGTCGAGGTGTCCCGCGGCGGCCAGGTGCACCACATGAAGTTCGAGCGCGGCAAGACCGTCAGAAAGCTCGAGGTCATCGGCAAAGCCAAGGGCACCGGCACGTTCATCACGTTCAAGCCCGACCCGGAGATTTTCCGCGAGACGACGGTGTTCCAGTCCGACCGCATCGCCCAGCGCCTGCGCGAGCTGGCGTTCCTCAATTCCGGCCTCGAGATCGTGTTCCTCGACGAGCGTCCCGCCAGCGCGAAGCCCGAGACGTTTTTCTACAAGAACGGCATCGAGGAATTCGTGAAGCAGCTCAACACGAGCAAGAACACGCTGCACCCGAAGCCGATTTCCTTCCGCAAGGAAACCACCGTCAAGACCGACGAGAAACAGGCCGAGATCCACGTCGACGTCGTGCTCCAGTACAACGACGGCTACAACGACCTCGTCCTCTGCTACACGAACACGATCCACAATCCCGACGGCGGCTCGCACCTGTCGGGCTTCCGCAGCGCGCTCACCCGCGCGATCAACCAGTTCTCCAAGGCCAACAATCTCCTGAAGGAAAAGGATCCGCAGATCACCGGTGACGATGTCCGCGAGGGCCTCACCGCGGTCATCTCGGTGAAGCACAGCGACCCGAAGTTCGAGTCGCAGACCAAGGTCAAGCTCCTCTCCCCCGAGGTGGAGAGCATCGTCGGCTCCGTCGCGTACGAGGGCCTGATGTTCTACTTCGAGTCGAACTCCGCCGTCGCCAAGCGCATCGTCGAGAAGGGCCTCATGGCCGCTCGCGCCCGCGAGGCCGCCCGCAAGGCGCGCGAGACCATCCGCAAGGGCGCGCTGTCCGGCGGCGGTCTACCTGGCAAGCTCGCCGACTGCTCAGAGCGCGATCCGTCGCTCTGCGAGCTCTACATCGTCGAGGGCGACTCCGCCGGCGGCTCCGCCAAGCAGGGCCGCGACCGCCGCTACCAGGCCATCCTCCCGCTCCGCGGCAAGCTGATCAATTCCGAGAAGGCCCAGCTCGACAAGGTGCTCTCCAACGAGGAAATCCGCGCGCTCATCACCGCGGTCGGCACCGGCATCGGCGGCGGCGAGGACGACTCGTCGTTCAACGCCGAGAAGGCCCGCTACCACAAGGTCATCATCATGACCGACGCCGACGTCGACGGCTCCCACATCCGCACGCTG
>DAOQKI010000023.1:0-41030 GCA_035334485.1 Opitutaceae bacterium | reverse complement strand
CCGAGGACGCCCGCCATCGCGTCGTCGTTGAAGGTGACGTGGGAGTAGTAGCCATGGCGCAGCGGGAAAAACTGCGGCCAGCCGCCGTTGGGGTACTGCGCCGCGAGGAGGTACTCGAGGCCGCGGGCGACGGCGGCCTGGTGGGCGGCGCTGCCGTTGGTGGCGCTGATCACCCGGGCGAGGAACCGGAGCTGGGTGTGGGTGGCGCCGTTGTCGATGGTTGCCATCTGCTCGTCGTCCGGCACCGGACCCTTGCGCGCGGCCGCCTCCGCGGCGGGGGGCAGCGACATCTCGCGGTTCTTGGGCCAGCCGCCGGTCGGCAGCTGATACTGGAGCACGTTGTCCGCCATGGCGCGCGCATCGGCCGATGCATACCAGGCGGCCGGCTGCCGGAGCACATCGTGCCATTTCACCGGGGCAAACTGCGGCGGGGCGCTCGTGGGATCCTCCCGGAGAAAGCGGGCCAGCGGCAGCTGGCGGCGGCGGATCTCGTCCGCCACCAGGCCGGCGACGAGCCGCGCGCCGGCGACGGAGAAATGGGTGTCGTCCTTCAGCCCGGCCGGCCAGCGCGGGTGTTCGCCCGGCGCAAAATGGAGGAAGAGGCGGGCCGCCGACTCGGGCCCGAGCCCCGCGAAACAAGCGCGCGTGCGGGCCTCGAGGTCCAGTAGCGGCACGCCCTCGGCCTGCGCAACCGCGCGAACCGCGTCGGGATAGCCGCCATGGGTGTCGACCCAGTCGCCCTGGGCGTCCCAGCGCAGCCGCGCGACCGAAGTCGCCAGGACCGGCTGGGCCCCGCGGGCCCGGACCTCCCGGGCGAACCGCGCGAGATTCTCGCGGTAGGTCGTCTCGGCCGGCGCATAGCGCGCCGGGTCCTCGGCCTTCTCGTCGTTGTGGCCGAACTGGATGATCACCCAGTCTCCCGGCCGCAGCGCGTCGAGGAGCTGCTGCCACAAACCCTGATCCCGGAACGACCGCGTGCTCCGTCCGTTCCGGGCCCGGTTGTCGAGCCGCAGCGGCGGCTGCACCAGTTCCCGCAGGCCTTGGCCCCAGCCCCGCTGCGGCGTCTCGCCCTCGGGCTGGTCGGCCACGGTGGAATCGCCGGCTAGGAACAGCGTCGGCTCGGCCCGCGCCAGGCCCGCCACCAGCGGCAGGAGGCTCGCGAGGATGATCCGGCGCAGGCACCGCATGACGGGAAGACTCAGTCGACCATCACCTGGCTGAAGCGCGGGGCGAGCACGTGCATGATCACCCAGGCCACGACGTAGGCCGAGCCGCAGATCGCGAACATGATTCCGTAGCCGACCTCGATGTGGTCCAGCGCGGCGAAGTGCTGGAGCAGGCGGCCCGCCACGCGGGCGATCAGGATGCCGCCGATCGCGCCGGCCATCCCGCCGAGGCCGGTGACGGAGGCGACCGCGCGCTTCGGGAACATGTCGGACACGGTCGTGAAGATGTTCGCCGACCAGGCCTGGTGAGCCGAGCAGGCGACGGCGATCGTGGCCACGGCGAGCCAGGTGTTGATCTGGCCGAGGCGCGACGCGAGCAGCACAGACAGCGGCGCGAGGGCGAAGAGGAACATCGCGAGCTTGCGCGCCCGGCTCGGATCCATGCCGCCCGACATGAACTGCTTCGGCAGCCAGCCGCCGAAGATCGAGCCGGCGGTCGCCACGGTGTACACCACCGCGACGGCGAACGGCCAGCTGATCACACCCGGGACCGTCGCGGCGTCGCCGGCCCAGCCCGGATGCGCCGCCGTGTACGCGGCGACCTTGCGGGCGTTCTCGCCGGCCAGGAATGCCGGCAGCCAGAACAGGTAGAACCACCAGATCGGGTCGGTGAGGAACTTGCCGACGACGAACGCCCAGGTCTGCCGGAAGCCGAGGAGTTTCGCGCCCGAGACCCGCGGTGCGGCCGCGCCCGCCGGCTCGGCCTGCTCGTCGCGGTCGCCGTGGATGTAGTCGTACTCCGCCTGCTTCAGGTGACCGGACTGGAGCTTCGAGTCCGGCGAGGCGTACAGCGCGTACCAGAAGGCGAGCCAGAGGAGGCCCACCGCGCCGGTGAGCACGAATGCCCATTCCCAGCCCCAGTGCGCCGCGATGCCCGGCACCACGAGCGGCGCCACGATCGCGCCGACATTCGCGCCCGAGTTGTAGAGGCCCGTGGCGTAGGCGCGCTCCTTCTTCGGGAACCACTCCGCGATCGTCTTGTTGGCCGCCGGGAAATTGCCCGCCTCACTGAACCCGAGCGCCGCGCGCCAGAAGCCGAACGTCAGCGTGGTGTGGCCGAACGCGTGGCCGATGGCCGCGACGCTCCAGCCGATGAGCGAGTAGGCGTAGCCCGCCTTCGTGCCCACCCAGTCGATAAACCGCCCGGCGGCCAGCATGCCCACCGCGTAGGCCACCTGGAAGCAGATCACCACCGTCGAGTAGTTCAGCTCGCGATCGCCCTTGTCCACGCCGAACACCCCGTGGTTCGACAGCGTCTCCTTCAGGAGCCCGAGCACATTGCGGTCGAGGTAGTTGATCGTCGTCGCGAAGAACACCAGGGCGCAGATCGTCCAGCGGTAGCGGCCGATCTGCGCGGAGAGGGAGGCGGGGGAGTTCATGGGGTGGGGAAAGGATGGACCGTTATTCCGTCGGGCGCGAATTCGTGCTGCGGACGGGAGCCCGCGGGCGGACCGTGACCCGCGTCAGGGCGATGCGCCCGGCGCCGTTTACCACGTCGCCCGTGGTGACGCCGTCAAAGGTGCAGTCCGTCAGGCGGATGTCGTCGATGGTCGCGCCGGGAAATCCCTGGATGAACAGCACGCGCGGGCTCTGCCGGCTCGTGACCTGCTCCAGCTGGAGGTTGCGCGCCACGGGGCGGTGGTCGCCCTTCGCGCCCTCCTCGTAAAGGAAGTCGATCGTGAGCACGGCCTCGCTGACCGCGCCCACCTGCACCCGGCGCAGGAAGACGTTTTCGAGCACGCCGCCGCGGCGAGCGTTCGACTTGAGGCGCAACGCGCGGTCGAGGTTCGGGCTGTCCATACGGCAGTCCTCCACAAAGACGTTGCGCACGCTGCCCGAGACCTCGCTGCCCAGCACCACGCCGCCGTGGCCGTCGCGCATCTCGCACCGGCGGATCACAAGGTTTTCGCTGGGCACATTCACGCGCCGGCCGTCGTTGTCGCGCCCCGACTTGATCGCGATGCAGTCGTCGCCGGTGTCGAACACGCAGTCCTCGATCAGCACGTCGCGCGACGACTCGGGGTCGCAGCCGTCGTTGTTCGGGCCGTGAGAGTGGATCGTGACGCCGCGCACCGTGACGTGCCGGGAGAGCACCGGATGAATTTCCCACATCGGGGACCGAAGGATCGTGACGCCCTCCACGAGCACGCGCTCGCAGCGGTAGAACTGGATAAAATTGGGCCGCAGCCAGGATCCCGCGCCGAAGCGGCGCTGCTCCACGGGCACGCCCCGCTCGCCGAAGTCGGCGAGTTGCTGGCGGGCAGCCGCCTGCCGCACCGGCGGCCGGGCCTTGTCGTTCCAGCCCCACCAGTTGTCGAGGCTGGCCTGGCCGTCGAGCGTGCCGGCCCCGGTCACGGCGACATCGTGCTGCCCGAAGGCGTAGATCAGCGCCGAATAGTTGTAGCACTCGATTCCTTCCCACCGGGTGAACACCACGGGGTACGCGGCCGGGTCGGTCGAGAAGCGCAGCGTGGCGCCCGCGCTGACGTGCAGGTTCACGCCGCTCAGCAGGTGCACCGCGCCCGTGGGCCAGTCACCCGCCGGCACCACAACCCGCCCGCCGCCCGCCGCATGGCAGGCCGCGATCGCGGCCTGGATCGCCGCCGTCGCGTCGTGGCCGGGTTGTGCGCCAAAGTCCGTGATCGGAAAATCCTTGGCCGGGCAGCTCGGGGCCTGGATGCCCGCCACCACCCGCTCGTAGTCGCCCCAGCCGCGCACCGGCCGGCTCGCCGCCGGCGCGGTCAGCAGCGCCTGCAGCTCGAGTCCGGCGAGGAGGAAGGGTCCGACGCCCTTCAGGTCGTTTTCGACCACCGGCTCGCTGATGTAGTACTCGAATGAGCCATCGCGCGGGCGCCCGCTCGCCGACGTGTAGCCGAGCCCGGCGACCTCGCAGATCCGGCCGAGGCTCACCGCCCCGCCGGCATCGGTGCGCAGGCAGTCGCGGACGAGTCCGGCGTATGCTTTCGCGGCGGCCGCGGCGTAGGGCTCGCGTGGCAGGTAGCCGCGGTTGACGCCCTTCGCGAGGGCGTAGACGAACATGCTCGAGGCCGAGCTTTCCAGATAGTTGCCCGGGCGGCCGCCTTGGTCGAGGACCTGCCACCAGAGCCCGCTGGCGGGATCCTGCCAGCGCACCAGGCCCGCGGCCAGGCGCCGCAGGATGTCCCCGATCGCCTCCACCTCCGGGTGGGTCGGCGGGAGATCGTCGAGGCAGTCGACGAGGGCCATCGCATACCAGCCGACAGAGCGGCCCCAGAAATTCGGCGAGCGCCCGGTGGCTCGGTCGGCCCAGGCCTGGGCCCGGTTCTCATCCCAAGCGTGATAGAACAGCCCGGTCTTCGCGTCGTAGAGGTGCCGGTCGATGAGCAGGAGCTGGCGCGCGACCTCGTCGAACGCGGCCGGATCGCCCTCGGCCTTGCCGGCGTGGGCAAGGAAGGGCGAGGCCATGTATACCCCGTCGAGCCACATCTGGCCCGGATACCGCTGCTTGTGCCAGAAGCCGCCCTCGCTCGTGCGCGGCTGGCGCGCGAGCTGCCCGCGCAGCGTGGCCAGCGCGGTCTTGAGCCGGGGCGCGCCGGTCTGCTCGTAGCGGAGCTGGAGGGCGCGCCCGGGCGTGACCATGTCGAGGTTGAACTCGTCAAGGCGGTACGTCGCGATGGTCCCGTCGGGCTGGACATACGACTCCACGATGCGCGCGCCGTAGTCCGCCATCGGCTGGTCACCCGCCTGCGCCCCGAGCCGCAGCAGCGCGTACGAGAACAGTCCGGCCGTGTAATCCCAGCGGGCCTTCTCCGCGCCCCGAAAGCAAAGCGTCGATCCCCGCCGGGTCATCTCCGCGCGGGCCAGGCGCTGCGACCATTCCACGGGCGTGGCGCCCTGATAGGTCGCCGGCAGCTCGGCCGCGATTGCCGTCACGGCCAGCACGGCCGAGGCGACGCCCAGACGGAGGGAGAGGGTCAGCCCGCGGTTCATGGATGCCAGTCGCCGAGCACCGCGGCGCGGTCGAAGTCGGCCGGCGCCGGGCCCGGCGAGGACGAGGCCCACGGCACGCGCTGGCCCGCGGCGGCGCCGGGTCCGGTGCAGCCGTACTCGGCAAAGCGCACCAGCGGCGGCTTCACGTTCCACTCGCGCCAGCCCTCGGGACGGATCCCGGCGCCGAGTTCGCAGCGGATGAAGGTCGCGCTGGGCGACTCATGCCACGGGCGGCCCAGGTACGTCGGCGGATTGCCGTAGGGAAAGGTGACGCGGCACTCGACGAAGACCAGGCCGACCCGGCCCGCCGGCGTCGCTGGCGCCACGATGTAGCCTTGGTCGCGGCAAAAGATCTCGCAGCGCTCAAAATAGGCGGTGGCCGCGCCGTAGATGAAATCCACGTGGCCCGCGATGTAGCACTCGGTGAAGAGCTGGCGCCCCGACTCAAGCCGCAGCGTGTCCTGCCAGCCCAGCAGCCGGCAGCGGCGGAAGACCACACGGTCGGCCTGCACCGAGCAGGCCTGCGCCTGCATGCCGCGGCCGTAGCTGTTCTCGAGGGTGAGATTCTCGATCACGGCGTCGTGCCCCTCGGGCGTGACCAGCAAGGCCGACGCGCCCTGCCAGCCGATCGGACGGTTGTCTTCCCCAGGCATCGCTTGGCCGAGATTATAGGTCAGCAGGGTCGACGGGCCCGAGCCGCGGAGGGTGACGTGCGGCTTGTTGAGCACCGTGTGTCCGAAGTAAGCGCCCGGCTGGAGGAGAATCACGCGCGGCGTGGTGTTGTCGGCCGGGATCGCATCGATCGCCGCCTGGAGGGAGGCGCAGTCAGCGCCGGGGCCGAGGCCGACCACCCGGAACGGCGCGTCGGCCGCGGCCCGCGCCGAAGACCCGCCCAGGGCGAGGGCGAGCAGGGCAACCAGCACGGGCAGGAGGCGCGTCATGGGGCGAGCGTGACCTTCACGGGCGACGCCAGGCGCGCCGCGCAGTCGGCGACGTACCGCTGCCAGGCTTGCTCGGTGGTGAACTCGCCGGCCTCGGACCAGCCGGCACCGATGGCGTAGCGGAGCGGGCGGCCCGGTGCCACGCGGGCGAGGACGAGGCGGTTCTTCGCGTCCTCGGCGTAGCCGGCGAAGGCCCCGCCGGTGACGATTACCGCAGTGCCAAGATAGCCGTGGCTGCGTTGCACGACCCACTGCGCCAGCGAGCCCTGCGCCGGGACCGGGGTGTAGGTCGTCTTGGGATCTTGTCCCGGGTCGGTGGGAAACTTGTGCAGGCCGATGCCGACCGTGAGCTCCGCGGGGGTCGCGCCCGTCACCGTGTAGGTGCTCTCGACCACATCGAGATTATGGCCGGCCTCGACGGTGAAGCGCTTGGTCTCGCTGACCTGGAAGCCGCCGCCGTCCCACGGGCCGTAGGTCACCTCGAACACGGCGCGCACGGGGCCGTTGGCCAGGATCTTCCACGTGCGGTAATTGCCGCTGACGGCGAGGACCTGTCCGTCCCAGAGGCCGGTGCCGCCGCAGCCGCGCGACTGGCTGACGTTGTACATGTCCGTGCCCTCTGCGAGGTCGTGCTTGTGGTAGAAGTCGTGGCCCTTGTTGTACCACCGGTCGACGATCGGGTAGCTGACGCGCTTGCACCAGACATCGACGCCGCTGGTGACGAGCACCTCCTTGTTCGTGCCCGGCGCGGCGGGCGCGGCGAGGCCGGGGCCGTAGATGCGGTGGGCGATCTTGTCGTTCTCCCACGCGATGTCGTCGAGCCGCTCGGGCACGTAGCGCACGAACGCCTTGGTGGGGAACGGCGGCGTGACCGCGGCGGAGCGCTCGATCGTGAACCGGGCGGACTGCTCGCCCGCGGTGAAGTCGTGCTGGAACAGCAGCTCGCCGTAGGCCGCGCCCTGGCCGGACGGGTCCTTGGCGGTCGGGGCGACATTGGTCACCTGGTAGGGCAGCGATTTCCCGGCGGCATCGCGCACCACCAGGTGGTAGATCTGTGCGCCGGGCAGCGCGTGGGCGACGTCGGACCAGGGCACCGCGATGGTCTCGGCGGGACGGGCGAGCGCGAGTTGGTGGGTGGCCGTGACGGTGACGTGGTCGGCGGGGGCCGCGAGCAGGGACGTCGCGAGCAGCAGCGGGGCGAGGCCGAGGGTTTTCATGAGCGGAGAATAATCGCGGCGGGCCCGGGGCCGCAGGGCGAGGCTAGCGGGCCAGCCAGCCGCCGTCCACCGGCAAGACCACGCCGTGAACGTAGGCCGCGGCGGGCGAGGCGAGGAAGACAACGGCGCCCTTGAGATCGGCGCCCTCGCCCCAGCGGCCGGCCGGGATGCGCTCGAGGATGGCGCGGTGGCGCTCGGCGTCCGCACGCAGCGGGGCGGTGTTGTCGGTCGCCATGTAGCCCGGGGCGATGGCGTTCACACCGATGCCGAGGGGCGCGAGCTCGTTCGCCATGGCGCGGGTGAGGCCGGCCAGCGCGCTCTTCGCCGCGGCATAGGAGGCGACGCGCACGCCGCCCTGGAACGAGAGCAGCGAGGCGATGTGAATGATGCGGCCCGGGGCCTTCCGCGCCGCAAGCCGCGCGGCGAAGCGCTGGCTCAGGCGGAAGATGGCACGGAGATTCACGTTGAGGACATCGTCCCAGTCCGCCTCGGACATCTCGAGAAACGGCGCGCGGCGGATGATGCCGGCGTTGTTGACGAGGATGTCGGGCGGCCCGAGCTGCTCCTCGACGGCGCGCAGGATGCGCTCGGCGGCGTCGCGACCGCCGACGTCCACCGGCACGAGCGCGACGCGCCGGCCGAGGGCGGTGACCGCAGCGGCGGTGGCGGAGAGATCGCCGCGGGCGACGAGCGCGATGTCCGCGCCGGCCTCGGCGAGGGCGAGGGCCAGATCAGCGCCGAGGCCCTTGGAGGCGCCGGTCACGATCGCGATGCGGCCCGACAGCTGGAAGGACTCAAGCGCGCGGCCCATGGCGGTGGCTCAGTGGAGGACCGAGATGGGGGCCGGGTCCATGTCGGCGAACTCCTGGTTCTCGCCGCCCATGCCCCAGACGAAGCTGTAGTTCGAGGTGCCGACCCCGCAGTGGATCGACCACGGCGGCGACAGCACGACTTCGCCGTCGCGGACCACCAGGTGGCGGGTCTCGCCGGGGTGGCCCATGAAATGGAAGACCGCCTGGTCCGGCGGCAGGTTGAAGTAGAGGTAGGCCTCGGACCGGCGCAGGTGCGTGTGCGGCGGCATCGTGTTCCACACGCTGCCGAGTTCCAGGCGGGTGACGCCCATCACGAGCTGGCAGGTCGGGAAGGCACCCGGATGGATCAGCTTGTAGATCGTGCGCTCGTTGGCGCCCTCGCGGGAGCCGAGCCGGGTGCCGGTCACGTCGCGGAACGCGATGTGGCGGGTCGGATAGGCGGCGTGGGCCGGATAGCTGAGGAGGTAGAACCGGGCGGGCCGGGCGGCGTCGCGCGAGCCGAAGACCACCGCGCGGGCGCCGCGGCCGACATAAAGGGCGTCGAGCGACTCGAGCCGGTGCTCGGTGCCGTCCACCCGGACGACGCCGGGACCGCCGAGGTTGAGGATCCCGGCCTCGCGCCGCTCGAAGAAGAACGCGGCGCGCAGGGCGTCGGGATTGGGCAGCGGCAGGTCGCCGCCCGCCGGGCACACCCCGCCCACGACCGTGCGGTCCGTCTCCCACCAGTGGAGGCTGACCTCGCCCGGCACAAACAGGCCGGAAAGGAGGAACTCGTGGCGGAGCTCCTCGGGCGAGAAACTGCTGGCGAGGCGCGACAGGGCGCGATCGTGGGTTTTCATGGGAGGGCGGACCGGCCCGGAGGCCGAGGGGGGCAGTGAAGGAACGCCGGAGGCCGAAGGCAAACCGTCCGGGACGGGATCCGCCCCGGACGGTCTGAGCAGGAGCCGGGCCGGATCAGAACGTGCCGCGCACGCCGACGGTCAGGTGCGGCTCGCCGAACTCGAAGTACCGCAGCGGGAGCACCACGTTGCTGTACTGCGGCAGGTAGCCGCGGAGGAACTCCTTGCGCGGCGTGTTGAGCACGTTGCGGATGAGGAAGTACGCCGAGACGTGCTTGCTGAAGGAGTACTCCAGCTTCACGTCCGTCGTGGTCTTCTCGTCCTTGTACAGCGCCAGGCGCGTGTCGAGGGCCGGGTTCGCGGTGTTCGCCGTGCCGGTCACGTAGTTGGTGTTCACGAAGCCGCCGTAGAGGCTCTCGTCCACCCAGTTGGTCGTGATGGTGGCGTTGAAGTCGCGGTAGCGATAGCCGAGGATCACGTTCGCCGTCTTGGGCGAGACCGCGCGGCGCTGCGAGTACAGCGTGTCGATCTGGCGGTACGGGTCGGAGTCGGACGCCGAGATGTCGGTGTACGTGTAGTTGGCCTGGACGCTGAGGCCGTTGAGCAGGCCCGGCAGGAAGGTCAGGTTCTGCGCGTACGTGAACTCGAAGCCCTGCAGGCGGGACTTCGGGCCGTTCTCGCGGATCGAGCCGCTGGTGTTGCCGAAGTCGGACGGCGTGAAGCCGTAGTCGGTGAGGATCTGGGTCCGCTCGGCGGCGGTCATCGTCCGGGTGATGATGAAGTTGTTCACGTCCTTCCGGTACAGGCTCAGCGTGATCACGCCCGAGTTCTTCAGGTAGTAATCGATCGAGAAGTCGTAGTTGTTCGTGAAGTAGGGCTTCAGGCTCGAGGCCGGGGCCGCGATGGTGCCGTCGGTGCCGCCCGAGGTGGACGGGATGGCGAAGGACGGGAGCATCTCGCCGTAGTCCGGCATGCCGACGGTGCGGCTGGCGCCCGTGCGGACCACGATGTTGCGGGCCGGGGTGTAGCGGATCGTGGCGGACGGGTACCAGGCGTCAAAGTCGACGTTGGCCGTGGTGCGCCGGGCGCGGGCCGGGGCGCCGGTCTGCGCGTTGGCGTCGATCGTGCGCTTCTCCCAGCGGGCGCCCGCGACGAGCAGCACCTGCGGGGTGAGGTTCACGTCAAAGCGGCCGTAGAACGCCTTGTTGCGCTCGTAGATCTCGCGGACGTCGAGCGCGCTGAGGAGCGTCAGGTTGTTCGTGTAGGCGGCCCAGACCTTGTACGGGTCGATCGCCTGGATGGAGCCGAAGCCGAGCGCGACGTCCTTCGTGTAGAGCGGATCCGCCAGGGCGGCGAGGCCCGAGCCGGTCAGCGCCGGGATGTTGCCGCGGTAGTCCGGGCGGTCGATGTGACGGTGGGTCTTGTCGTCCTCGACGCCGGTGGCGAAGGTCACCGACTTGCCGAACAGGTCGAGCGGGATGCTGTAGTCGATGCGGACGCCGTCCTTGTTGTCCTTGGCGGTCCACGGGCGGGACTGGAAGTTCGTGCCGGTGGTGTTGCTCAGGGTGTAGTTCGCCAGGTTGCGGACGAAGTCGAGCGGCACGGCCGTCGCGCCCTGCGCGAGCGTGATCGTGGGCAGGGTGCCGAGCTTGTTCGGGCTCGTCAGCGTGAAGTTGCTGAACGTCGAGGCGCCCGCCGCCATCACGGCCACCGAGGAGATGAAGCCCTTCTGGGTGTCGCGGTACTGGCTGTCGGCGAGCGACCAGTACGGGGTGATGCTGAGCGTGGCCTTGTTGTCGAACTCGTGGCTGAACGTGCTGTTGAAGTGGTAGGTGGTGCCGAACTTCTCGCGGTAGAGCGTGCCGTTCTGGATCTGGCCGCCGGTGCCGGAGGTGTAGGCGTCGCCATTCACGGTCGCCGCGGTGCCGAGCACGAACTGCGGGCCGCGCTGCGTGAAGTTGAGGTCGTACCAGTTCCACTGGCCGGTGATCATGAACTTGGTCCGGTCACTGAGCTTGAAGTCCAGCTTGGTGGCGAAGGCCTCGCGGTGGGTCAGCTTCTCCTCCTGGCGGATGTTGTACTGCTGCAGGCGCGGGGTCGTCATGACCGTCGGCGCCGTCGTGCCCGTGTTCCAGGTGAACTCCGTGCGCGGCGAGTCGTCGTACTTCTCGGACAGGCGGTAATTGACGTTGATGCCGACCTTTTCGGTGAGCTTGCGGGAGAAGTTCAGCTCCAGGCTGGGCCGGACCGTGAACTCCTTCTCATGGCCCCACAGGCCGCCCTGCTTGCCGAGGTGGAGGTTGGTGCTCGGGGCGGAGAACGAGACGTTGTAGGTGAGCTTCTGGATCTCCTCGGTGTCGAACGCGCTCTTCGTGACGAAGTTCACGAAGCCGCCGGTCGAGCCGGCCGGGATGTCCGGGGTGACGGACTTGAACAGCTCGGTCGTCGCGACGTTGTTCATCGCGATCTGCTCGAACTCGAAGCGGCGGGTGTCATCCGTCGAGGAGCCGCCGGCCATCGGGGTGCCGTCGACCGCCACGATCGTGAAGGCGGTGCTGAGGCCGCGCAGCGAGACGCCGCGGGCGTCGTTGACGTTGTAGTCGATGGTGACGCCGGGCATGAACTTGAGGTACTCGCCGATGTTGCCCTCGCTCACCTCGCCGAACTGGTCGGAGGCGGCGACCATCTTGGACTGGATGGAGATCTTCTGGAGGGCGACCGCTTGGGACATGCCCTCGCGGACACCCGTGACCTTGAACGCGCCGAGGCGCATGATGTCGGACGAGAGCTTGACGATCACCGGGGCGTTGTCGGTGCCGACGTTGACGGCGACCGTGCTGGTCTCGAGGCCGGGATAGGCGACCACCAGCGTGTGCGCGCCAGCCGGGACGCCGGTCAGCTCGAACGCGCCATCGCGCGTTGTCGCGACGTGGAGGCTGGTGCCCTCGACGGACACGTCCGCGCCTTCCAGAAACCGGCCGGTGCCGGAGTCGGACACGGTGCCGACGAGCGAGCCGGTCGCCGCGGAAGCCTGGGCGCGGGCCGCGGGCGCGAGCATCAGCCCGGACGCCGCCAGACCGGCCAGCAACGAGAACACATTCAAACCGCGACGGAGTCCGTCACGGGACACGAACAGACGACGCAGCGCGTCGAACCACGAGGAGTGGTGGGCCTTCATAGCAGGTGGGGTTGGTGGGGTTAGGGTCGAAGCCGGCCTTCCCGCCGAGGCGGAAACACCGGCAAAGGGTTAGTGAGAGTTATTTCACTAATGAACTTGTATTCCATATTTGAACATGTTTGGGTGATGGCAACACAAATTTTCGGAGTGCGAACACCCGCGCGCTCCGCGAGTTTCCGGCGAAACCTCCGTCCCCGCGCCCCTCGTGCCTCCCACTGCCGCCCGCACCGCGCCCGCCGCCAACGAGCGCTATGTCATTCCCAACCTGCGCAACGCCTGCCGGATCCTGAAGGCCCTCGGGCGCGCGCCCAACGGCATCAAGGCCGCCGATCTGGCCCGCGACCTGAAGATTCCCGTCACCACGACGCTGCGGATCATGTCGACGCTCTCGCTGGAGGGGCTGGCCCGCAAGGTCGAGGGCCGCTTCGAGCTCGGGCCCGTGCTGATCCAGCTCGGCAACGCCGCGCTCGCCGGCACCGAGATCCGCGAGCTCGCGCTCCCGGTGCTCCAGCAGCTGACCACCGTCACCGACGAGACGTCCCACCTGGCGATCCCGTGCGACGACCGCGCGCTGATCGTCGCCGTGCAGGACAGCCCCCACCCGCTCCGCGCCGCCTCCCGCCCGGGCTTCCTCGCCGACCTGCACTGCTCCTCGACCGGCAAGATCTTCATCGCCTACCTGCACCGCGCCCGGCTCGCCGAGATCTTCGCGGCCAACCCGCCGACCGCCCGCACCGCGCAGACCCAGGTCTCCCTCGCCGACATCAAGCGCGAGGCGGAGCTCACCCGGAAGCGCGGCTTCAGTCTCGACAACGAGGAATTCCACCCCGGCGTGCGCTGCCTCGCCGTGCCCGTCTTCGGGTCCGACGGCACCGTCGTCGCCGCCATCGGCATCACGGCCGCCACCGTCCGGTTCACCAAGGAGCGCATCCCGGAGATGGCCGGCAAGGTCCGCGCCCTCGCCGGCGAGCTCTCACGGCTCATGGGCTACACCGAGGGCGCGACGCTGCGCCAGGCGGGCTAGGCGCCCCCACCATGGCCGCCGTCCACCAGGCCCTCGCCCCCGCCGGCGGCGCGCTCACCGCCGCCCAGGCCGCCGCCGTCATCGCGCAGGCCGCGCCCGTGGCGGAGTTCCGCGGGCGCCGGGTCGTGCTGATCATCCCCGACGGCACCCGCACCGCGCCGGTCGGCCTGATGTTCAAGGCCCTCCACGCCCACCTCGCGCCGGTGGTGCGGAAGCTCGACGTGATGATCGCCCTCGGCACGCATCCCCCGATGTCCGAGGAGGCGATCAACGAGCGGGTCGAGATCTCCGCGGCCGAGCGCGCCGGCCGCTACCGCGACGTCGAGTTCATCAACCACCAGTGGGACAATCCCGCCGCGCTGCGCGACCTCGGCACGATCCCGGCCAGCGAGATCCAGGCGCTCTCCGGCGGGCGGTTCGCGATGGACGTGCCGGTGCACATCAACCGCCGGCTGTTCGACTACGACCACATCGTGATTTGCGGCCCGGTCTTCCCGCACGAAGTCGTCGGCTTCTCCGGCGGCAACAAGTACCTGTTCCCCGGCGTCGCGGGCCCCGGGATCCTGAATTTCTTCCACTGGCTCGGCGCGGTGGTCACAAACCCGATGATCATCGGGAACAAGTGGACGCCCGTCCGCAAGGTCGTCGACCGCGCCGGAGCGATGGTCACGGTGCCGAAGCTCTGCTTCTGCCTCGTGGTGGGCGACGGCGGCAGTTTCGCCGGGCTGTTCGCGGGCACGCCGGAGTCGGCGTGGGACGCGGCCAGCGACCTGTCGCGCCAGCTCCACATCACGTATCAGGACCGCCCGTTCCACACCGTGCTGTCGTGCGCGCCCAAGATGTACGACGAGCTCTGGGTTGCGGGTAAGTGCATGTACAAGCTCGAGCCGGTCGTCGCCGACGGCGGCGAGCTCATCATCTACGCGCCGCACCTCCACGAGATCTCCGTCACCCACGGCGAGCACATCCGTCGCATCGGCTACCACTGCCGCGACTACTTCGTGAAGCAGTGGGACCGCTTCAAGAACGAGCCCTGGGGCACGCTCGCCCACTCCACCCACGTCCATGGGATCGGCACCTATGACGAGAAAACTGGAGTCGAGACGCCGCGGGTGCGCGTGACGCTGGCCACCGGGCTCAGCGAGGCGCAGTGCCGCGAGATCAACCTCGGCTACCGCGACTGGCGCACGATCCATCCTGAGGCCTACGCCAACCGCGAGCACGAGGGCGTGCTGTACGTTCCGAAGGCCGGCGAGCGGCTCTACCACCTGCGGCACAAGCCGACCTGGGCCGGCGGCTGAGCGGCGCTGGAGTTGAAAGGAATCGGTTGAAGGTTGAAAGCAGCCGGTCGACCGCATCCGGCTTTCAACCTTCAACCGCGAACGTTCAACCCGGCGCGGCCGCCGCGCCGCTTCAGCTAGCCTTCCACGGCCACGCGACGCAGTCGTCCAGGTCGCCGATGAGCGCGAAGTCGGTCTTACCTTTCAGCACGAAGGGCAGCACCTCCACGGAGCGCGGCAGCAGGTCGCGGGCGGCATGCCAGCTGCGGCCGCTGACGTAGACATCGTCAACCAGCAGCACGCGGCGCCAAGGGCCGAGATTGGGCACGGCGGACAGCAGTTTCGGCGCGGCGAACCGCGGCTCGTTCGTCTCGTCGCGGTAGTTGAGCGTGATCACCTTCAGGCCGACACCGAGCTGCTGCGCCACCAGCGCAGCAGGCACGACCCCGCCCGTGGCGATACCCACCACGCCGTCGATCCCGGCGGGAAACGACCAGCGCCGGAGCCGCCCGACAATGTCCTCGAATGCCAGCGGACTCATGCCGCACCGGCCGGCTTCGGATAGAGCCGCACGAGGGCGAAGTTGATCGCGGCCAGCACCAGCAGCCCGGCGAGGCCGCCGGACACCGAGTTTGCGAAGAAGCGCAGCGGCGCGCCGATGTCGCCGAACACGGGCGCGACCGACTGGAGCAGCGTCGACGCCGTCTTGGCGACCAGGTAGCCGAGCGGCGCCAGCAGCCAGAAGCGCGGCATGAGCCGCACGGCGACCGCAAGGCCGGCGGCGAAGAGCGCCAGCTCGAAGCTGAGCACGCTGAGGAATTTCCAGGCGGGCAGGCCGGTGAGGAGGAGATTCACCGCCGGGCCGAACAGGCCGGTCAGCAGGCCGGCGCCCGCGCCGTAGAGGTACACCGCGACAAAGGTCGCCCAGAACATCGGCAGCAGGTACGCGCCGAGCGGGCGCTCACCGGTCCACGGGATGAGGTGCACAAGGAACGGCACCAGCCACGCCACCAGGAGCAGCACGGCGGTTTCCCGCACCGAGACCTTCCGGAAAACACCGGCCGAGGGAGTCGCGATCGAGTTCATGGCCGGGAACGTAGCCCCGAATGTCGCCAGCGCCAGAAGGATTTCGCCGCCGCGCTCGGCCATTGCCAGCCGCCGCACCGCGCCGCTAGGACACTCCCGTGAACCTGATCCTGTTCGAGCCCGCCGAGCTCGCCGCTCCCCTGCCCCGCACCGACCCACGGGCGCGGCACCTGCTCGTGGTGCTGCGTCGGCAGGTCGGCGACACGTTCGACGCCGGGATCGTCAACGGCCCGCGTGGCAAGGGCACGCTCGTCGCGGCCGGGCCGGAAGCGCTCACCCTCTCCTTCACCTGGGGCCCGCCGCCCCCGCCGCCGGATCCGATCACACTCTTCATCGGCCTGCCCCGGCCGCAGACCGCGCGCGACATCCTCCGCGAGGCCACCGCGCTCGGCGTCGGGGCGCTCCACTTCTTCTGCGCCGAAAAGGGCGAATCGAGCTACGCGCAGAGCACGCTGTGGTCCTCCGGCGAATGGCGGCGCCACGTGCTGGACGGTGCCGCGCAGGCGTTCGACCCGCGGATTCCGGAGGTCAGCCACGGCCGGACGCTGGCGGAGCTGGTCGAGGCCTGCCCGAAGAACGCGACGCGGCTGGCCCTCGACAACTACGAGTCCCCGGTGGCCCTCGCGGCCGCGCCGCTGGCGGCGCCGGTGATCCTGGCGTTCGGGCCGGAGCGCGGCTGGTCGGGTGTCGAGCGCGACCTGCTTCGCTCGCGGGGCTTCGGACTCGCGCACCTCGGCGCGCGCGTGCTGCGTTCCGAGACCGCGGTGATCGCGGCCGTGGCGGTGGTCAGGTCCCGGCTCGGCTTGCCCTGAAGAAATTCACGGTCGGCTGGCGGGCGCCCTTGCCCAGGCGCTTCAGCTGCTCCCATCCCGGCGGCGCGATCTCGATCTCACCGGGCATCTCGAACACGACCAGGGCGTCCGGCTTCGGCGCAAGCACCTCGCCGAGGCGCGCAAACAGCTTCGGCGCCACCTCGAGGATGATCTCGTAGGGCGGATCGATGAACACCAGGTCGGGCACGCCGTCGGTCGGGACGGTCACGGCGTCGCCCTGGAACACGGACAGGCCCGCCTCGTCCCGCCCGAGGCTCTTGCACACGGCGGTGATGTTGCGGCGGAGGCAGGCGAGCGCCTTGGCATTCTGCTCCACGAACGTCCCGCCGGCCGCGCCGCGGCTCAACGCCTCGAGGCCATACCCGCCGCTGCCGGCAAAGAGATCCAGGAACCGCGCGCCGGGAACGAATGCGCCCAGGCTCGAGAACGCTGCCTGGCGCATGCCGTCGGTCGCCGGCCGCACCGCGTCGCCCTTCGGCACCTGCAGCGGGATGCCGCGCGCGGCGCCACCACTTATGCGCATGGCCCGCCTCCTTCCCCACCGCCCGCCCAGACCGGTCGGAACATTTGCGCTGCGCGGGAAAGCGGCTTCATAAACGACGCCCATGACACCGCCGGCCTCGGACCACTTCAACGGGAAAACCTTCTTCCATCCCGGCGAGCCGTCCGAGCGCGGCCTGCTCGATGTGCTGCGCTGGCAGCTGACGAGCCGGCCGGCGCGGTGGCCGAAGTGGATCGAACTCGCGCCGCAGCCCCCGCCTCCGGCGCCGCGCGACGGCGAGCTCGTCGCGACCTGGATCAACCACGCAACCTTCCTGCTCCAGACGACGCACGGCAACGTGTTGGTCGACCCGGTGTTTTCCGACCGGGTGAGCCCGGTGTCGTGGGCGGGACCCCGGCGGGTCCACGCCCCCGGCGTCGCGCTCGCGAACCTGCCGCGGATCGACGTCGTGCTGGTGAGCCACGATCACTACGACCACTGCGACCTGCCGTCGCTGCGCTCGCTCGTCGCGCGTCACCGGCCCGCGTGCCTCGCGCCGCTGGGACACCGCGGTCTCCTCGCCGCCGCCGGCGCGACGGAAATCGTCGAGCTCGACTGGTGGCAGTTGGCGGCGGTGCGCCCGGGACTCGAGGTGACGCTGACCCCGGCCCGGCACTGGACGAGGCGTGAAATCGGCCGGGCGAACACGCGCCTGTGGGGCGGCTTTCTGATCCAGAGCTCGCAGCGCCGGGTATGGTTCGTGGGCGACTCGGGCTACCACGAAGCGACCGCCCGGGACGTGGCGCGCCGCGGCGCGCCGGACCTCGCGCTGGTGCCGATCGGCGCCTACGAACCGCGCTGGTTCATGGCGCCGTCGCACATGAACCCGGCCGAGGCCGTGCAGACCCATCTCGCCTGCGGCGCCCGCCGGAGCGTGGCCATGCATTGGGGCACATTCCAACTCACCGACGAAGGCCGGGACGATCCGCCGCGAGCACTGGCCGAGGCGCGGGCAGCCGCGGGGTTGACCCCGGACCAGTTCACCGTCCTGCAGCCCGGCGAAAGCCTCGTGGTCTAGGACCCGGGATAACCACGAAGAACACCAAGCTCACGAAGCTCAGGCTATCGGCCTCGCTTCGTGCACTTGGTGACCTTCGTGGCGAAGTGTGCTTGAGCAGCCAGTTCCGCCCCCGGAATCCGCGTGAAGCGGTTGGCGCGCGAACTGCAACATAGCATTTGCGCCATGACGGGATTCGATTAGTCGTAGATGCTTAAATATCATCGCGTTCGGGGGAACTGTCGCTGGTCGTCGGTGCTCTCATCCCCAGCGTTCCGCCACCGCCACCATGTCGCCCATCCGCCTCCTTCTTCTTGCCGGCCTCTTAGCCGGGCTGGGTGCGCGGGTGCGCGCCGAGGAGAGCAACGCGTGGCCGGGGCGGGTGGCGCAGCAGGATGACGCCGGGCAGGTCACGTCGTGGGAGGGCCTCGGGCCCCTGCTCTTCGGCCGCTCGACGGCCGACGGCGGCCACCGGGGCGGGTTCCGGCCCTTTTACATGGAGCAGGTCGACGCGAGCGGGCGGACGACGCTGGCGACCGTGCTCTATCCCATCTTTATCTACCGGGCCGACAGCGAGCGCTACCAGTGGAGCCTGGTCCAGCTCATCAACCGCGCGGGGCGGCAGCCGGGGGCGCCGGCGCGGGCGGACCTTGCGACGGAGAATTTCGACTGGTGGATCTTCTGGTTCTCGCGCCAGACGGGCTCGCCCGAGACCTCCTACCGCGCGCTGTTCCCGCTCGGCGGGACGATCAAGGACCGCTTCTCGATGCAGGAGGTGAACTGGGTGCTGTGGCCGTTGTACGTCCATTCGTGGCAGCGCGGGGCGGAGACGACCTCGACGCCGTGGCCGTTCATCCGGGCCACGCGCGGGACGGAGCAGGGCTTGGCGCTCTGGCCGATCTACGGCTGGCGCGAGCGGCCCGGCGAGTTCCGCCGTGAGTTCTACCTCTGGCCGCTGGGCTGGAACCAGACGATCCAGCCGGGCGAGGATGCGCCGCCGGGGACGGCCCCGACGCAGAGGGTCGGGTTCATCCCGTTCTACACCGGCGAAACCGGCCCGCGCGGCCGCGACGAGACCTATCTCTGGCCGTTCTTCGGATACACCGACCGCACGGCGCCGGTGCCCTACCATGAGACGCGGTACCTGTGGCCGTTCCTGGTGCAGGGCCATGGTCCGCAGCGCACCGTGAACCGCTGGGCGCCGTTCTACACGCATTCCGTCTCGAAGGGCGTGGACAAGACTTGGGTCATGTGGCCGTTCGTCCGCCAGGCCAAGTGGAACGAGGGCGCGGTGGCGCAGACGCGGACGCAGTTCCTGTACCTGCTGTACTATTCCGACGAGCAGCGGAGCCTGACTAACCCTGCCGCGGCGACGGCGGAGCGAACCCACGTCTGGCCGCTTTTCAGCCTTTGGGACAACGGTGCCGGCCGTCGCCAGCTGCAGCTGCTGAGCCCGCTTGAGGTCTTTTTCCCGAACAACGACCAGGTGCGGGACGTCTGGACCCCGCTGTTCGCCGTCTACCGGTACGACCAGCGCGGCGCGCAGGAGAAGCGCTGGTCGCTGCTCTGGGGCATGCTGAGCTGGCGCGAGCAGGCCGAGCGCCGGGAGTTCCACCTCGGGCCGCTGCTGCGCGCCGAGCGTTCGCCGGACACCGGCTGGCGCGTGTTCTGGTTCGATTTTGGTCACCGATCCCGCAAGCTCCCTCCTCCCGCTTCCCGCTGACATGAAACAGATCCTATCCGTCTTCGAGGGCATCGGCAGCGCCTGGCTGCTGCTGTTGCGCGCGCTCTCGCATGTCGGGACGCTGCCGCGCCAGCGGGCGCGGTTCTTCGAGCAGTGCTACCTGATCGGCTACACCACCCTGCCGATCGTCGCCATCCTGAGCTTCTTCATCGGCAGCGTGCTTGCGCTGCAGGCCGGCTATTCGATGCAGAACTTCGGGGCCAAGCAGTTCATCGGCTCCCTCGTCGGCCTGTCGATGGCGCGCGAACTCGGCCCCGTGATGGTCGCGATCCTGCTCGCCGGCCGCGTTGGCTCCGCCATCACCGCCGAGCTGGCGTCGATGAAGGTCTACCAGGAGGTCGACGCGCTCGTGACCATGAACATCCCGCCGGCGCGCATCCTGGTGCTGCCGCGGCTGGCCGCGGTGCTCGCCATGGTGCCGGTCCTGGCGATCATCGCCGACCTCGTCGGCTGGTTCGGCGGCGCGATCGTCGCGAAGTACGTCGCATTCATCAGCATCGAGCCCGAGGCCTATTTCACCGCGCTGCGGCGGTTCATGAAGTTCAAGGACGTGATGAACGGCCTGGTCAAGGCCGAGTGCTTCGGCTTCGTCGTGACCCTCGTGTGCTGCAACATCGGCCTCAACACCCGCGGCGGCCCGCGCGAGATCGGCGCGGCCGTCACGCGCGCGGTGGTCGTCTCCCTCATCCTCATCCTCGTCCTCGATTACTTCGTGACGAAGGTCCTGATGTAACCCGCCATGTCCGGCAGCAGCCATACCCGCAATCCCTTCACCGAGCACGAGACGCCCGCCGTCAGCGTCGCGATCGAGGGCCTGAGCAAGAGCTTCGGCAATCGCGTGGTGCTGGACGACATCAGCTTCGCCGTGCGACCCGGCGAGATCTTCGTGCTGATGGGCCCGAGCGGCTCCGGCAAGAGCGTGCTCCTGAAGCACATCGTCGGCCTCGAGCAGCCATCGGGCGGCCGCGTGCGGGTCGACGAATTCGACGCGACCGACGAGGCGACCCGCGAGAAGGTGCGCATGGCGATCGTGTTCCAGGCCGGCGCGCTGTTCAACTCGCTCACGGTCTACGACAACCTCGCGCTCTACCTGCGGGAGCACGAGGTCGCGACAGAGGCCGCCATCCGCGAGAAGGTGACCCGCGCGCTGCAGATCCTCTCGCTCGAGGGCGCGGCCGAGAAATTCCCGTCCGAGCTCTCCGGCGGCATGAAGAAGCGGGTCGCCATCGCGCGCGCGCTCGTGATGGAGCCGCAGCTCATGCTCTACGACGAGCCGACCAGCGAGCTCGACCCGGTGATGTCGGCCACGATCAGCGAGATCATCGCGCTCCTGAAGAATGAGTATCACGTCACGACCCTGGTCGTGTCCCACGACCGCGACCTCGCGCTGAACATCGCCGACCGCGTCGGCATCCTGATGGACGGCCGCCTGATCTTCCTCGGGACGCCGGCCGACCTGCGCGAGCCCAAGGACCCGCGCGTCGCGGCGTTCCTCTATCCCCAGATCGATTTGCAGAATCCCCGCTACAAGCAATTGGAGACCTGAACCATGAACAACGCACAGCAGACCATCCGCGTCGGCCTCTTCTTCCTGCTCGGACTCGCCCTCACCTGGGTGACGTACGAGGCGCTGAGCGGCGGCGGCTTTTTCTCCAAGAACAAGGGCTACGCCATCGTCGCCGGCTTCGAGAGCCTGAAGGAGCTCAAGGAGGGCGACGAGGTCCGCATGGCGGGCGTGAAGATCGGCGTGGTGGAAAAGACGCGCCTCGCCGGCCGCCGGGCCGAGGCCGTCCTGCGCATCGGCAAGGACTTCTCCATCCCGCGTGACGCCACCGCCAGCATCATCATGGCCGGCATCATCGGCACCAACTACGTCGGCATCGACCTCGGCTCCGCCGGCGCGCCCCCGCTCACCCCGGGCTCGGAGATCCGCACGAAGGTCACCCCTGACATCAACGCGATCATGACCGAGCTGGGCAACCTCGGCCAGAGGCTCGAGGGCGCACTCGGCGCCTTCGGCAACAGCATGAACGGCGACGGCAAGAATCCGGGCCTGTTCCAGAAGCTCGACCGCATGGTCACGGAGAACAGCACGAAGGTCGACGCCACCATGTCGAACCTCCAGGAGATCACCACCAAGCTCAACAAGGGCGAGGGTACGCTCGGCAAGCTCATCAACGACCCGGCGCTGCACGACGAGCTCGTCGCCACGGTCGGCGAGATCCGGACGGCCGCGACCGAGGCCAAGGCGTTTGTCGCCGACGCCCAAGGCATCCTCGCCCAGGTGAAGTCGGGCAAGGGCCCGCTGGGCACGCTGGTCTACGACGAGGCCACGGCCACCGACCTCCGCGCCACCGTGAGCAATCTCCGCCAGGTGTCCGACAAGCTCGCCAAGGGCGAGGGCACGCTCGGCAAGCTCATCAACGACGAAAGCCTCTTCAACACGGCGCAGTCCACGCTCCGCAAGGCCGACCGCGCGCTCGATGGTCTCGGCGATTCCGGCCCGCTCACCGCCGTCGGCATCGTCGCGAATTCGCTGTTCTGATTGGCGAAAGGGACGGGCGGGGCAGCCTCCCCCGACGGCTCAGACCGAGCTTCCGTCCTGCCGTTTCGCCCGGCGATAGTGGCCGTCGAAGACGACGGTCCACGTGTGCCCGTCGTCGCGCGACTGCTCCCAGAGCTGCCGCACGCTGCCGTCGGCGTTGGGCGTCCACGTGATGCGTTCGGTCAACGTCGCACCGCGCACGGTGTGCCGCCCGGTGAGCACCATCCGGCCGTCGACGAGGCCGCCCGCGAGTTCGAGCACGCCCCCGCCGCTGCCCACCCAGAACTGCTGCCACTGTCCCTTGGCGGCATTGTAGGTGTTGAGGCTCTTGCCGTTCCCGCCGCCGCTCGCCGGGTCGCCTTCCCAGTTCTCGAGCAGGCCGCGCCCCTGCGCCACCGACTCGATCCGATTCCGGCCCGCGGCCTTGCCGTCGGGCGTCGTCACCTCCCACTCCCCGAGCCAGAAGTCGAAGTCATGGTTGACCGGCGGCGGCGCTGGCGGCACCTGCGCAAAGAGCACGGCCGGCATCAGTACGAAGAGGAACGTCGCGAGGCGTATCCGAGCCTGAATCGAGGGTTTCATGGCGGCACCTTACATTGCCTCCGCTCGCACGCGATACCGCTGCGACGGACAACGGGCCGGGCGCGGCAGAAGTGGCCTACCGGCGAGGTCGGCCGGGGTTGGACTTCAAGCGTGGGACGAGCTGACAGGCCTAGCTTGCCACGAAGCGAACCAAGGGCACGAAGCCTGAGGCCCGAGACCAGACCTTCGTGATCTTTGTGATCTTGGTGGTTAACCGGGACCGAGCAACGGCATCAGGCGGGAATTGGACGACCTTCCCCACCCGATAACCGCCCGCAAAGAAAAGCCCGCGAAGGCGATCCTTCGCGGGCTGGGAATTTGAATCGACCCAGGCGTCAGACCTTGGGGCCGCCCTGGGCGAGCGTGCGGGCGCGGAGCCGCAGGCCGTTGAGGCGGATGAAGCCGGTCGCGTCGCTCTGGTTGTACCAGCTCTTCACGCCCTCCATCGAGGCCACGTTCATGTCATAGAGCGAGTACTTCGACTTCCGGCCGCAGGTGACGACATTGCCCTTGTAGAGCTTGAGGCGCACGGTGCCGGTGACGTACTTCTGGCTCTCGTCGACGAGGGCCTGCAGGGCCTCGCGTTCGGGGGCGAACCAGAACCCGTAGTACACCAGCTCGGCGTACTTCGGGATGAGCGAATCACGAAGGTGCATGACCTCGCGGTCCATCGTGAGCGACTCCACCTGCCGGTGACCGTGCATGAGGATGGTGCCGCCCGGGGTCTCATAGACGCCGCGGCTCTTCATGCCGACGAAGCGGTTCTCGACGAGGTCGACGCGGCCGATGCCGTGCTTGCCGCCGAGCTGGTTGAGCGTGCGGAGGACGCCGGCGGGCGTGAGCTTCTTGCCGTTCACGGCGACGCAGTTGCCCTTCACGAAGTCGAGTTCGACGTACTCGGCCTTGTCGGGCGCGTCCTCCGGCGAGACGGAGAGCTTGAACATGCCCTTGTTGGCCTTGGTGGTCGGGTCGAACCACGGGTCCTCGAGGATGCCGGCCTCGTACGAGATGTGGAGGAGGTTCCGGTCCATCGAGTACGGCTTCTTGAGCGAGGCCTCGACCGGGATCTTGTGCTGCACGCAGTACTCGATCATCTCCGCGCGGCCCGGGAACTGATTGCGGAAGTTCTCGATCTTCCAGGGCGCGAGGATCTGGAGGCGCGGGTTGAGCGCCATGTAGGTCAGCTCGAAGCGACACTGGTCATTGCCCTTGCCGGTCGCGCCGTGGGAGACCGTGTCGGCCTTTTCCTTGCGGGCGATGTCGACCTGGGCCTTGGCGATGAGCGGGCGCGCGATCGAGGTGCCGAGGTAGTACTGGCCCTCGTAGATCGCGTTGGCGCGGACCATCGGGTAGATGAAGTCGCGGGCAAACTCCTCGACCAGGTCGAGCGTGTAGTGCTTCGACGCCCCCGTTCGGCGCGCCTTCTGCGGCAGTCCTTTCAGTTCCTCCTCCTGGCCGATGTCGGCTGAGAAGGTGACAATCTCCGCGTCGTAGGTTTCGCGGAGCCACTTGACGATGACGGACGTGTCGAGGCCGCCCGAGTAGGCGAGGACGATTTTCATGGCGAACGACAAGGTGAACGCCGCGCCTCCCCGGGAGCAAACCCAATCCGGGGCATAACCCCGTCACTCCGGTTCAGGGTCAGCTCCTCGTCACTCGTCCCTAGTCACTCGTCACTTCCAATCAGCTCCGCCGCCGCTGCGCCAGCATCGCGAGGATCGCCTTCTGCATGTGGAGGCGGTTCTCGGCCTGGTCGAAGACGATGGACCGGGGGTTGTCGAGGACGGCCTGCTCAACCTCCTCGCCCGGGTGGGCGGGCAGGCAGTGCATGAAGAGCGCGTCGGGCTTGGCCTTGGCGAAGAGCTGCGCGGTGGCCGCGTACGGCCGCATCTGCGCGAGGCGCTCCTCCTCCTCCTCCTCCTGGCCCATGCTGGTCCAGACATCGGTGTAGACGATGTCGGCGCCGGAGACGGCCTCGACGGGATCCGTCGTGAAGACGAACTCCGCCGGCCGGCCCTCGACAGCAAGCTGCGCGCGGATCTCCGCGCCGGGCTCGTAGACCCGGGGACCCGCGAGCGCGACCTTCATGCCGAAGAGGCTGGCGCCGAGGATCCACGAGTTGGCCATGTTGAAGCACGTGTCGCCGAGGTACGCGATCTTGCGCCCGCGCAGGGACCCGACGAGGTCGCCGCTGGTACCGGCCCAGCGCTCGGCGGCGCTGAACGCGTCGCTGTAGATCTGGCAGGGATGCAGGAAATCCGTCAGCGCGTTGATGACCGGCACCGACGCGGCGGCCGCGAGCCGCTGGACGTCGCTGTGGTCGTAGGTCCGCACGACAAGGCCATGGACAAAGCGCGAGAGCACGCGGGCGGTGTCCTCGACGGACTCGCCGCGGCCGAGCTGGATGTCGTTCCGGTTCAGGAACAGGGGGTTTCCCCCCAGCTCATGGATGCCGACCTCGAACGACACGCGGGTCCGCGTGCTGGCCTTCGAGAACAGCATCGCCCACGTCTGGCCCGCGAGCACCGACGAGGCGACCCGACCGCGCTGGGCCTTGAACTGGCGCGCGAGGGAAAACACCTCCGCGAGTTCGTGGGCCCGGAAGTCGGTCTCTTTGAGGAAGTCCTTCATCGGAAAAGGAACGAGCCTAAGGACTCGGCAGTCCCGTTCGAGCGGAAAATGGCGACGGCGGGAGGTAACGATTGCCAGGTAACAAGTAACAGGATCGTCCCGCGGCGCAGCCGCGGTCATTTTCCTGTTACCTGATCCCTGGATTCCGGTCCTTGGGGTCGACGGCTACTTCGCCGCGAGCACCTTCCGGAAGATCTCGACCGACTTGGCGAGTTCCTCGGCGGTGGCCACGAGTGGCGGCAGGACGCGGATGACGTTGTTGGAGGCGCTCACCACGAGCAGCCCCTGCTCGCGCAGGGCGGTGACATAGGGAGCGGGGTCAGAGGCCATCTGGACGCCGACGAGGTAGCCCTTGCCGCGGACGGTGAGGACGTGGGTCGGGAAGTCCTTCGCGAGCTGCGCGAGGGCCTCGATCCACGGGCCGCCGCGGGCCCGGACGGTTTCGAGGAGGTTTTCCCGCTCGATGACATCCAGGACCGCGAGGCCGGCGGCGCAGGCAAGCGGGGTGCCGCCAAATGTGGTGCCGTGGCTGCCAGGCTGAAAGAGATCGGCAAAGCGGTCGCGCACCCAGACGGCGCCGATCGGGAAGCCGCCGCCGAGGCCCTTGGCCATGGCGATGGCGTCCGGGAGGATGCCGGCGTGCTCGAAGGCGTAGAACTTGCCGGTCCGGCCGAGGCCGCACTGCACCTCGTCGACGAGCAGCAGCACGTTGTGCTGGTCGCAGAGCTGGCGCAGGCCGCGCAGGAACTCGGGCGTGCAGGGATTGATGCCGCCCTCGCCCTGGATGGACTCGACAATGATCGCGGCCGTGTCGGCGTCGATCTGGTCGGCGAAACTCTGCAGGTTGTTGAGCTCGCCGAATGCGAAGCCGGGCACGAGCGGGCGGAAGCCCTTCTGGATCTTCTCCTGCGGGGTCGCGCTCATGCCGCCGAACATGCGGCCGTGGAAGGCGTTCTTCGCGGCGAGGACCTTGATGCATTTGCCCTCGGCGCCGCTCTTGGCGACGCCGTGGAGCCGGGAGAGCTTGAGCATGGCCTCGTCGGCCTCGCCGCCGCTGTTGCAGAAGAACACGCGGCCGGGACCGGCGCGCTGCACGAGCCGCCGGGCCAGCTCGCCCTGGTTCGGGTGGCGGAAGAGATTGCTGACGTGGATCAGCTCGCCCGCCTGGCGGCGGATGGCCTCGACCCAGTAAGGATGGCAGTGCCCGAGGGCGCTGACCGCGATGCCGGACGTAAAGTCGAGGTACGCGTTGCCCGCGTCGTCCCAGACCTGCGCGCCGCGGCCTCGCACCAGCGTGAGAGCGGCGCGGGCGTAGTTCTTCAGCACGTTGGCGTCGTAGAGCTCAGCGGTGCTGGTGCGGACGATGGATGGCGGGTTCATGGGTGTTTGGGTTGCGGGTTCGGATTGCGGCGCCCCGCCTTTCGGCCGCGCAGGGCCGGACGGGACAGGACGCCAAAGCCGGGAGAGGGAATCTCAGCCGTGGACGACCTCGGTACCGATGCCTCGGTCCGTGAAGATCTCAAGCAGGAGGCTGTGCGGAAGGCGTCCGTCGATGAAGTGGACGCGCTGCACACCCTCCTGGAGTGCGCGCATGGCGCTGAGCACCTTCGGACGCATGCCCTTGTCGATGACGCCCTTCTTCTTGAGGTCCTCGACCTGGCTGATCTTGAGCGTGGAGATGAGCGACTCGGGATCGGACGGGTTCGAGAGCAGGCCCGGGACGTCGCTCATGTAGACGAGGCGCCGCGCCCGCAGCGCGCTCGCGACGCGGCCGGCCACGAGGTCGGCGTTCACGTTGTAGGGCTTGCCGTCGAGGCCCTCGGCGACCGGCGAGATCACCGGGATGAAACCCTCGGCGATCTCCTTCTTGATCAGCTTCACCTTCACCTCGGTCACGTCGCCGACGTAGCCGAGGTCCACGGTGTTGCCGTCGTCATCGGTGGTGAGTTTCTGGCAGACCAGCACGGAGTCGCCCGGCATGCCCTTCGGGCGGCCCTTGGCGGTGATGATCGCGTCGCAGACATCCTTGTTGACGATCTCGTCGAGCGTGCGCTTCACGACGGCGATCGTCTCGGCATCGGTCACCCTCATGCCGTTCACGAACTTCGCCTTCAGGCCCGAGGACTCCATCGCGCGGGTGATGGCCTTGCCGCCGCCGTGGACGACGACGACGTTGATGCCGGCCGCGGCGAGGAAAGCCAGGTCGTACGCGACCCGCGTGCGGGCGACCGGATCGGGGTCGTCCATGAAGCTCCCGCCGTACTTCACGACGAACGTGGAGCCCCGGAAGTCCTGGATGTAGGGCAGGGCTTCGATCAACACCTTCGCCTTGGCCGTGATTTCAGCGACGTTCATCGCGATCAGGCCACGCGGCACCGGGCCGCGGAAAGTGAGGAGTGACGGGAGGCAGCGTTCACGAAGTGTGGAGCGAAACAGGAAATGCATAAGGCACTCCGCCCGCGCATTTCCACTAAAATTTTTGCCACGGTCTCGTGACGCCGCGCGACCCGCGCCGCAAAATCGACTTCACACCGGGGCGCGACGCGCACACTTGTTGCCCGTGCCCAGCACCAATCTCACCTTCGCCTCCCGCGAGGCGCACCACGCCTGGCTCGCCTCGCAGGCGAAATTGCCCGCCGGTTTCCGCGTCGGCACGACCCGCTTCGACTTCACGCCCCGCGAGGCGCCGAAGCCCGCGAAGATGACGCTCACGCTGGTCGCACTCGACCGGCCGACGGCGGAATTCGCGGCGGTCTTCACGAAGAACGCGTTTCCCGGCGCGCCGGTGATCGTCGGCCGGTCCCGCCTCGGCGCCCCGCGGCTCGGCGCGATCATCGTGAACAACAAGATTTCCAACGTCTGCGCGCCGGGCGGCGTCGAGGCATCCGAGAAGGTCTGCGCCGAGACCGCGCGCCTGCTCGGCATGAAGCCCGACGAGATTCTCCCGAGCTCGACCGGCGTGATCGGCTGGTCGCTGCCGGTCGAGTCGATGCTCGCGCATCTTCCGCAGGCGGCCGCCGCGCTCGGCGGTCCCTCGATCCTGCCTGCCGCCGAGGGCATCGTGACCACCGATCTCTATCCCAAGGTCCGCCGGGCCGACGTGGGCGGCGGCAGCATCGTGGGCATCGCCAAGGGCGCCGGCATGATCGAGCCCAACATGGCGACCATGCTGGTCTATCTGCTTACCGACATCGCGGTGCCGCGCACCGAACTGCGGGCGATCCTCACCCGCGCTGTAGACGCCACGTTCAACTGCATCTCGGTCGACAGCGACACGAGCACCTCCGACACGGTCGCGCTCCTTTCGTCCAGCCGGGTGACCGGCGTGGATCTGAAAGCCTTCGAGACCGCGCTCACGCAGGTCTGCCGCGACCTGGCCGAGGACGTGGTGCGCAACGGCGAGGGGGTGCGCCATGTGATCCGCGTCGAGGTGCGCCACGCCGCGACCCCGGCGCTGGCCCGCGCCCTGGGCAAGGCCGTGGTCAACGCGCCGCTGTTCAAATGCGCCGTGGCGGGCAACGACCCGAACGTGGGCCGGCTGGTCCAGGCCATCGGCAAGCACGTCGGCGCCCACGAGCCCGGCGCCGACCTGTCGCGGCTGAGCGCGCACATGGGCGGCATCGAAATTTTCTCCGGCGGCGCGTTCCGTCTGAATCCGGAGAAGGAGCAGGCCCTGGTGGCCCACCTGAAAGGGGCCGAGCTCTACGCCAGCGCGGCGCCGAAGGACGGGGTCTTCTCAGCGCCGGTCAACTACCCGCCGCACGAGCGGTGCGTGGAGATCGTGGTCGACCTCGGCACCGGCGGCGCCAGCGCGACCGTCTACGGCGCCGACCTCACGCACGAGTACGTGAGCGAGAACGCGGATTACCGCAGCTGAGGCGCGGCGCGCCTCAGCAAACTCCAATCGCCAAGCGGCCAAACGCCAAATCTCACCCGGCGCGGAGCGCGCTCGCCGTTTGGAGTTTGGCAGGTTGGCGTTTGGCTTTTTCTGCTCCCCGGCCGAAACAGGAGCCAGAGACCAAGTAACAGGAACACTGTGGCGGCGCGGAGCGCCGCGCTGGTTTCATGTTACTTGCTACCTGCTTCCTGTTACTTTCCAGGATAGGTTCTCTTTAGCCACTCCTCCGGCACTGGCACGACGCAGATATTCATCGAGCGGTTGTCGGCGGAGAGCATCGCCGACTGGATTTCAATCCGCGTGCTGTCGGGGCTGAAGGTCGGATGGGGATGGTCGGCGGCGGTCTCCTTGTGGCCGGTCGAGAGCAGCCTCATCTCGCCAGTGTGGCGGTCGATCAGCCAGAGGTTGCGGGCAAAGTCGTCGCCCACCAGCCATCGCCCGTCCGGCGAACCGTTCACGTGCCAGAAGCCGCTGCCGTGCTTGGTCTGGCCCTCGATCCGCATCTGCCGCGTGCGGAGATTCACCACCGCCAGTCCCGTCGGGTGCTCCCGCGTGCCGGCGATGCCCCATTCGTCGCGGTGACCCACCGGCTGGTGGCCCATGATCGCGAACGCGACTTCGTCCCGCGTGATCACGGCCTCATGCGTCACCCAGTCGTACGGTGCCTCGGGATAGAGCGGCCGCAGGCCGGAACCATCGGCGTTGACCACCCAGGTCCGCTGCGGGGCCTTCCCGCCGGTTTCCCAGCAGAAGACGATCTCGCCCGGCACCCACGGGTTGGTCTGCACGTGGCCGATCTGGAACGGCACCGCGACGATGAAACTCACCTCGCCGGTCCTCACGTTCATCTTGGCGAGCCCGGTCGGGCCGGCGCCCATGTGACGCGGGCCGTAGTCGCCCTCCACCTTCGTTCCCGGCGGCAGGTGACGGGCCGCGTACTCCTTGCTGCCGACGCGGAAGTAGACGAAGTCCTCGGTCGGATCGAGCGCCACGTCGCCCACCGCACCCATCTCGGCGGGAATGGTGCCGCAGACATGCTCGTACTCAGTGGCCGCGCCCAACCGGCCGGCAGCGCTGTCAGCGAAGAGCCTGGCGAGATCGACGCGCACGATCTCGGCGGACTCGGCCGGAGCGCCGTCCTTGGTGCCGGCCGCACCCGGGTACGCGGTCGCCGAGCCGACATCCGCCGGGGCGGCGGTCGTCCTGAACCGCGCGAAGTAGAGGTTCATCGAGTGATCCGCGAGGCAGAGCATGCCGGTGAAGCCGCCGGCGGTGACCTGCACGATGTCGCCGGTCCGTTCGTTCACGGCCATGGCCTGCCCTTTCACGCGATTGGAGCGGAAGACGAGCCACTGGCCGTCACAGGTCCACTGGTGGTGGGTCTGGTAGATCTTCGAGTCGCCAACGGGACGGCTGGTGAGGAACGTGAGCGGAATCCCCGTGACGGGATCGGGCACGACCTTCTTCTCGGACGGGAAACGGGCGCCGATGCCGGCGGAGACGGAGAGCGTCATGGTGAGCGCGATGATGACCGCCGCGGCACGCCTGCCGCACGCGGACGGGAGTTGGGGATTCATGGCGGGTAACGACGTCCGTTATGGCCCCGGGTGACGGGCCGGCGCGTCTCAGGAAGTCGGAGCGTCAGACTGGGCGCCAAGCGCCAGGTACCAAGTTCCAAGTATCAAGTACCAAGGGAGTCCGCGCGGTTTCGCCGCGCCGGCTGCTGCCTTCCTGTCACTTGAAGACCTGTTACCTGTCACCTGCGCGGGCCGCGGCCCGCGCTATTGGTTGACGTGGACCACCTTCGCCGGCGGGAAGCCGTTGAAGTAGGTCGCGGAGGCGTGGCTGTAGGCGCCGATGTTGACGCTGTAAACGAGGTCGCCGCGCTCGAGGTCGGGGAGATTCTCGGCCATCGACACGACATCAAGGGCGTCGCAGGTCGGACCGAACACCGAGCAGATCGAGGTCGGGCCCTTCTTGAACGCCTTCACTGGGTACTTGCAGTGGTCGAAGATGACGCCCGAGTAGGTGTGATAGACGCCGTCGTTGATGTAGTACGAGGCCTTGCCGTCCCGCACCGCCTTGCCGATGACCGACGCGACCGACGTGCCGCAGACCGCGGCCAGGAAGCGACCGGGCTCGGCGAGCACCTGGATGTCCTTCGGGAAGAGGCGCTCGAGCTCGGTGTTGATGACCTTGGCGAGGACCGGGAACGGCTTCACCGAGTCGTCGTAGGGCGCCGGGAAGCCGCCGCCGATGTCGAGCAGGTTCATCTTCGTGTAGCCGCGGTCGCGGGCCTCCTTGAAGATGTTGGCGGAGAGATTGAGCGCCTGGACGTAGTTCTCGAAGTTCGTCGTCTGGCTGCCGACGTGGAAGCTGATGCCCTCGACCGTGAGGCCGAGGCGGTCGGCGGCGAGGATGAGATCGACGGCCTCGCCCGGGGGCGCGCCGAACTTGGACGACAGCTCGACCATGGCGCCGGTGTTCGGGACCTTGAGACGCAGCACGAGGCCGGCGTTGGGCGCGTGGCGCTTGATCTTGTGGATCTCCTCGAGGTTGTCGAAGGTGACGAGCGGCTTGTACCGGTTCAGCTCCTCGAGCGTGTCGGTCGGCTTGGTCGGGTTGGCGTAGATGATCTTGTCCCAGATCCAGTCCTGGCGCTGCTTCGCGGGTAGGTGCTTGATGTTCTGATAGACGATCTTGAACTCGGGCATCGACGCGACGTCGAAGCTCGCGCCCTCCTGATAGAGCGTCCGGACGATCTGCGGGTCGGGGTTGGCCTTGACCGCGTAATACACCTGCACGCGGGGCAGGTGCTTGCGGAAGAGGCGGTAGGCCTGGCGCAGGGCGTCGTGGTCGATGATGAACAGCGGGGTGCCGTGTTTCTTGGCGAGTTTCTGCAACCGCGGGAGCGAGATCATGGGGCGATTTTCGACTTACGAATTACGAACGGGCGCTAGCCAACTCCAGGCTGGCAGTGAAAGGGCCGGCGGGCGCCGGTCAGGGTTCGGTGAAACATGGGTATCCGATTTTCCATCTCCCAACTTCGATCTTCGGCGCGCAACGCCCGGCCTTAGCCGGCGTCGGTGACGAGGAAGTTCTTGAACTGCCACGGATCCTTCAGGTCGAGGTCGGGCTTGTTGTACTTGGCGAACGTCATGTCGCGGCCCTTGAGCGGCGTCCAGTCGGAGGGCTTGGAGATCCAGCGGCCGAGGTACGGCTTCGCGACCTTCAGGATGTACTCGTGCGGGAGGTCGTCCGGCACGCGCACGCCTTCGAGCGGATGCTGGATCATCCACATCGACGCGGCGACGACGGAGATCGCGACCTGCATGGTCGTCGCGTTCTGGTGCGGCACCAGGCGGCGGGATTCCTCGATCGAGAGATCGGAACCGATCCACCACGAGTTGTACGAGTGGCCCATCAGCAGCGCGCCGAGGATGTCGGAGCCCGCCGTGATCTCGTCGTTCATGATGCGCTGGTTCTCGTTCAGCTTGTAGTTGTACCCGCGCATCTCGTTGAGCGAGGCGATGGCCTCGTCGCACGGGCAGTACGCGTAGTGCATCGTCGGGCGGTAGACGGCCTTCTTGCCGTTCCACACCGTGAGCTTGTCGGAAATCGTGAACGCCTCGCCGTGGCGGACGACCATGCCGAGGATGTTGTAGTCCGGCACCCAGGAGCGCACCCAGGTGTTGATGCCCATCTGGGCGAGGCAGATCTGGTTCCGCGGACCATCGCGGTGCTGGAAGGCGTGCTGCGGGAGCGACTTCTCGTGCGTGCCCCACCCCATTTCGGCGGTGGTGGTGCCCTCCTCGCGGAAGCCCTCGATGCTCCAGGTGTTGACGAACTCATCGACCTGCTTCGGGACATTCGTGATCTGAGTGTCGCGCTCAGAGCAGTGGATGACCTTCACGCCGAGGGCGCGGGCCAGGTGGTTGAACTGCTGCGTCCGGATGAACTCCTGCAGGCGCTCGGCGGCGGCACCCTTGGCGCGGCGGTCGGCCAGCGTCCGGCGGCCGATGTCGATCAGGCCCTGTTTCACGAAATGGGAAATCAGGCCGGGATTCGCGCCGTGCTCGATCACGGCTGTCGCGCCCGGGCCCTTCCACTTCGCCGTCATGCGGCGGAGATTCATGTGGCGCCAGTACAGCGTCTTCTCGGTCGGGTGCCCGCCCGTCTTGTACGGATCCCACAGCTCGGTCGACGTGTTGATGTACATCACGCCGTGGTCGCGGCACCACTGCAGGATCTCGAGCGCGTCGATGTTCCACGCGAGGTCGATCAGCAGGTCGCCCGGCCCGACGTGCTTCGCGAGCAGGCGGCTCATGTTGTCCTCGGTCACCCGGTCGCGCACGAAGCGGACGCCCTTGGCCGTCCACGGCTTCAGCTTGGCGGCACGGTTCTCGAAATCCATCACCGTGACGTTCTTCGCCGGCACCTTCAGGTGCTTGAACAGAATTGGCAGCGTGCACTCGGCGACGGCGCCATAGCCGACGAACAGGACTTTGTTTTTGAATTCGATCATGATGTCAGGACGGTTTGCCGCGCGCGGGAGGCGGGACGAACGCCCGACAACTGCCGTCGCGCGCGACGCTGGTTGATTCACTCTGCGCGGAGCGTGCGCGCAGTGACAAGAGTTTTTGGGCGCCCGCGCCCAGTCGTCACGCGGGCGATTCCGGTCGCACTCGTCCCTCGCCCCTAGTCCCTCGTCACTCTCACACGAGTCCGGCCGTTTCCGGGAAGCCGCACCAGAGATTCATGATCTGCACGGCCTGGCCGCTGGCGCCCTTCATGAGGTTGTCCTCGGCGGAGGTGATCACGAAGTTGCCGGTGCGCGGGTCGTGCACGGCGGAGAAATCGATGCGGTTCGTGCCGACGACATGTGCGGTGTCCGGGGTCTCGCCGCTCGCAAGGAGCTGCACGAACGCCGTGCCCGCGTAGGCGGAGCGCCAGGTGGCGTACAGCTGCTCGATCGTCGCGCCCGGGGCCGCCGGCACGGTGATCGTGGTGGCAATGCCGCGCCGCATCGGCGCGAGGTGCGGGTTAAACTGGATGACGACGGGGACGCCGGTGTGCAGCGCGAGCTGCTCCTCCACCTCGGCGATGTGCCGGTGTTTCACGAGGCCATAGGCCTTGGTGCTCTCGGCGCGCTCGCAGTACAGGTAGGTCTCCTCGACCTTCCGGCCCGCGCCGCTGACGCCGCTGTAGGAATTGACCACGATGTGCTCGCGCGTGACGACGCCGGCCTTCAGGAGCGGGGTGAGCGGCACGAGGATGCTGGTCGGGTAGCAGCCCGGAGCGGCCACCAGCTTCGCCTCCTGCTTCCAGGCGGGGGCGGTGAGCTCCGGGAGCACGAAGCGGGCGGACGGCAGCAACTCGGGCGCATGGTGCTCGCCGTAGTACTTCCGGTAGGTGGCGACGTCGGCGATCCGGAAGTCGGCACTGAGGTCGATGACCCGTTTGCCGGCGGCCACGAGGGCCTTGGCGTAGGTCGCGGCGGCACCGTGCGGCAGCGCGAGGAAGTACAGCGCGATGTCGGAGGCGCACAGCGCCGCCGGGTCGGAGTCGACAAACTTCAAGCCGCGATCAATCCCGCGCACGGCCGGCATGACGGACGCGAGCGGCTTACCCGCGAGGGAACGCGAGGTGACCGCCGCGAGCGTGACGTGCGGATGGCCGAGGAGGAGCTTGACGAGGACTTCGCCGGAGTAACCCGACGCACCAACAATGCCGACTTTCATGTCTCCACCTTCGGGCACGAAACCGCGATTATCCAGAATGATTTTCGGTCGCCGGCCCCGGCCGACACCCAGCAAAAAGCCCGCGCCGGAAACCGGCGCGGGCGGGGAAACTACAAACCAAGACGGGTCAGAACGTGATGGCGTAGCTGACCGTGAAGACGCCGCGGCCGACGGCCGAGGTGTTCTCGAACTTCGGGAAGCTGCCCTGCTTGATGAAATTGTCCGAGCCCTTGGTGTAGGCTACGCCGACGGTGAGCTTGCCGTTCTTGGTCACCTGGAACGGCGCGGCGACGCCGATGAGCCAGTAGTTGCCGTAGTTCTTGTACGACGGATCGGAGCTCTCGAACGCGTCGGTCCACTTGAACGTGCCGACCGTCGCGGTGAAATCGAGCTCCGTGCCAGCGTCCTTGAGCGGCACCGCGGCGGTGGCGGTGAGCTCGTACGTGGGGCCCTTCAGCACCATGTCGTAGTAGAGCTTCGGCGTGAGCTTGATGCCCGAGACGGTGTAGTTGAACGCGAGGCTGGGCTCGAAAGTCGACTTGTAGAATCCGGCGGACTTGTCGGCGTTCGGGTAGTTGTACCACGTGAAGGCCGGCACGATCGACAGGGAGTCGTTCACCGTGGCGGTGTAGGCGCCGTAGATATCATACTCCGGGTCCGACTGGCCGGGGACCTTGTCCTTCATCGGATAGTTGGCCCAGACGCCGACGGCCAGATTGCCCGAGTCGAGCTCGAGGGTCGGCTGGAAGGACGGGCCGCCCAGCCGGGCGCCGCGGAACATGTACTGCGACGCGAAGGCGGGGGTGAACACCCAGGAATAGCTGGGGGCGGCCTCCGGGGCCGGAGCGGGCGCGGTCTGACTGCGGGCAGGGATCGTGCCGAGGCAAAGCGCGGCGCTGAGGACGACTAGCGTTGTTTTCTTATTCATGGTTTGGTTGGTCGGCGGCGCCCCTGGCGGGAGGCCACCACCCCGGTTTTAGCAAGCGGCGGGCCAACTCGCCGGTATGACAAGAGATTTTTTCCGCCCAGAAAAAAGCCGCCGGGCCCAAGGGGCCGCGGCGGCTGAAAGGGAACCGGGTAACCGGCTCAGCGCTTCGAGAACTGGAAGCGCTTGCGGGCGCCGGGCTGGCCGGGCTTCTTGCGTTCCTTCTCGCGCGGGTCGCGGGTGATGTGGCCCGCCTTCTTCAGCGCCGCGCGCAGCTCCGGGTTGAACTTCTGGAGGGCGCGGGCAATGCCGTGCGCCACCGCGCCAGCCTGGCCGGCCACGCCGCCGCCGGCGACATTGACCGTCACGTCGATCTTCTCGCGCAGGTCCACCGTCAGGAGCGGGGCGTACGCCTGCTTCGAGAAGTTCTCGTGCGAGAAATAGCTGTCGAACTCGCGACCGTTGACGGTCAGCTTGCCCGTGCCTTCACTGAGGCGGACGCGGGCGGTCGAGGTCTTGCGGCGGCCGGTGCCGAGGAAAACGTTGGTGGCGGTGCTCATGGACAGGGATTAGACGGAGATCTTGACGGGGTTCTGCGCCTCGTGCGTGTGCTTCGCGCCGGCGAACACGTGGAGCTTGGTCAGCATCTTGGCCGCGATGCGGTTCTTCGGGAGCATGCCCTTGACCGCGTGCTGGACGATGAACTCCGGGTGACGCTCGCGCATCAGGGACAGCTTGCGGTAGCTCTCGCCGCCGACGAAGCCCGAGAAGAACATGTACTCGTTCTTTTCCTCCTTCTTGCCGGTGAGGACGACCTTCTCGGCATTGATGATCACGACGTGGTCGCCCGTGTCGACGGTCGGGGTGTAGGTGGGCTGGTGACGGCCACGGATGATGTTGGCGCATTTCACCGCGAGACGGCCGAGCACGACGCCCTCGGCATCAATCAGATGCCACTTGGGCTGCACCGTCTCCTTTTTGGCGAGGAAGGTTTTCATGGGAAAAGAGGCCAAGAGCTAGGGTTTAACCGAGATGTGTCAACCTTCGTTTTCGATCCGCGCTTCTCCCCGTAGCATCAAGGAGATGCGTGGCTCGCCCGGCCGCCCTACAAAACCCTGGTCCGACGGTTGAAAGTTGAAAGCCGGACGCCACCGGAGGAGGCTGAACCGGAACCCGCCCGGGATCAGGGCTTTCAACTTTCATCCTTCAACCCTCAACTCCTGCAATGACCCACCGCTCCACCCTCCTCGCCGCCGCCGCCCTCGGCGCCACCGGTGTCGCCCTCGGCGCCTTCGGCGCCCACGGCCTGAAGGCCTTCCTGCTCGAACGAGGGATGGTCAGCGCTTGGGAGAGCGCCGCGCGCTACCAGCTCGTGCACGCCGTCGCCCTCCTAGGGGCCGCCGCCTGGCTGCGCTCGGCCGGCGAACCGGCGGCCAAGTGGATCGGCCGCGCGGCCGCCTGCTGGACCGCCGGGGTCATCCTGTTCTCCGGTTCCCTCTACGTGCTCGCCGTCGGCGGCCCGAACTGGCTCGGACCCGTCACCCCGCTGGGCGGCCTCGCCTTCATGCTCGGCTGGATCCTCGTCGGCGTCGCCGCCCTCGCCAAGGAATCCACCTCCCGGCCGGCCAGCTAGCCGCACCCCATGACCCCGGTCCAACCGCTGCCCATTCCCGCGGACCTCCGCACGCTGCTCGACGCGGTCCGCCGCGTCGGCCGGCCGCGGCTGGTGGGTGGCGGCGTGCGCGACTGGCTCCTCGGCCTGACCGCGAAGGACTTCGACGTCGAGGTGGCCGGGGTCGATTTCGAAACCCTCCACCGGGCGCTGGCCCCCTTTGGCGCGACCGACGTCGTCGGCCGGAGCTTCGGGGTGATCAAGGTGCGCAATGCCGCCGGGGCCGAGTACGACTTCAGCCTGCCGCGGCGCGAATCGAAGACCGGGGCCGGCCATCGCGGCTTCGCCGTGGCGCCCGACCCCACCCTGAGCGACGCCGAGGCGGCCGCCCGTCGCGACTTCACGGTCAACGCCATCGCCTACGATCCCTTCTCCGGCGACCTGATCGACCCGCATGGTGGCCGCGCCGACCTGCGGGCCCGCGTGCTGCGTCACACCAGCGCCGCCTTCAGCGAGGATCCGCTGCGGGTGCTGCGGGCGTTCCAGCTGGCGGCACGTTTCGATTTCACCCTCGCTCCGGAGACCGCCGCCCTGGCCCGGTCGATGGCGGGCACCTTTGCCGAGCTGCCCGTGGAGCGGGTGTGGGGCGAGTGGGACAAATGGGCGGTCAAGGCCATCAAGCCGTCGCGCGGTCTCACCGTGCTCGAGGAGACGGGCTGGCTGGTGCATTTTCCCGAACTCGCCGTATTGCGCGGCACCCCGCAGGAGCCCGAGTGGCATCCGGAGGGCGACGTCTTCACCCACACCCAGCTGTGCCTCGACGCGCTGGTGCCGCAGGCGGGCTGGCGGCAGGCGGCGCCCGCCGCGCGGCGCATCCTGACGCTGGCAGTGCTGGCCCATGACTTCGGCAAGGCCGCCACGACCGTGCAGGCGGAGCGCCGCGGGAAGCTGCGCTGGATCAGCCCCGGCCACGAATCCGCGGGCGGACCGGTGGCCGAGACGTTCCTGCGTCGCATCGGCTCGCCGCTCGATGTGATCCCGCCGGTCTGCGCGCTCGTGGTGAACCACCTCGCGCACCACCACGGCCAGACTGAGTTCACCGATTCCGCCGTGCGCCGGCTGGCGCGCCGGCTGGAACCCGCGACGATCGACGAGCTGGCGATCGTGATGCTTGCCGACCACGCCGGACGTCCGCCCCTGGCTCCACCCGAGACGCTGGAGCGGATCAGCCAGCTGCGCGCCAAGGCCCATGCGTTGGAGCTCGAGAGCGCAGGCCCCCGCCCCATCCTGCTCGGCCGCCATCTCATCGCCCTTGGCCAGCGACCCGGCCCGAAATTCACTCCCATTCTCGACGAAGCATTCGAGGCCCAACTCGACGGCGCGTTCCACGACGAGGCCGGAGCAGTCGCCTGGCTGAAACGCCGCCTGGGCTGAGGCCCCGGCGGGGCCGGGGCAAGTAACAGGGGACAGGGTTCAGGTATCAGGTGTTTCAGCGCGGTTGGCTGTCCCCCAGCCACGCATCGCCACCTAGACCGAAAAGCTTGGTCCGGATTCTTCGCGGTCCTAGCGGACTTAGCGGTGAAAAGAAAAACCTAGCTCGCCGGTGCGGGCACGGCTTCGCCCACGACGAGCTCGTGCACGCCGGCGGTCAGGATGCCGTCGCGCCGGATCTTCGCCCGCAGGCCGCCGTTGCCGCGGAGCCACTCCTCGGTTCCCGGGGCCACCGCCTGGTCCATCCAATAGCACGGCTTGGATTCGACCGTGCCCTCGAACTCGACCTCCCCGATCGTGAAGCGCCAGCCGATGAGAGTATTGATGTCGACCCCCTCGATCACCGCGTTGCGGCGGAAGGCGGCCGGCAGGAGGTGCGGCACGCCGAAGCGGGCCTTGGCCTGCTGGTAGATGTCCCAGGAGAAAAACGTGATCTGCCCCTTGTAGTCGGGCTTGTAGTCGAAGAATCGGTCGCCCTCGATCCCGCGACCGGCGCGGCAAACCACCTGGGGCACCTCGACCGTCGGGTTCTTCTCCGCGCCGAGGCCGTGACGGCCGAAGAAATTGTGGCCGGGGGAAACGTAGAGGTGGTGGATCCGGACCTGCATCGTCGCGGAATGTAGGTGGCAACCGCGGCGGTTCAAGCGCGGGACGGAGATCGGCCGCGGCGCACTTTCGACCTTCAACTTTGCGCCGCCGCCTGCATCGTTCCGCCATGGCCGCGCCCTTCTCGCCCGTCCGTTCTTTCCAATGGGACCTCGCCCGCCAGGTCGAACGCCTCGACTGGCTGCTCGCGCAGCTCCCGCGCTACGCGGACTGGGGTTACCAGCAGCTGCACCTCCACCTCGAGGACTGTGTCGAGTTTCCCAGCCTGCCGGGCGTGGCGCGCCGGGACGCCTACACCTATCGCCAGTTCACGCGGCTGGTGGACGAGGCGACGCGGGTCGGCATCAAGGTCGTGCCGATCGTGAATCTCCTTGGTCACACGCAGTACCTCATCAAGGTGCCCGAGCTCCGCGACCTGAACGAGCTGCGGGCCGACGACGGCTCGCCGTTTCCCGGCGGGCAGATCTGCCCGCTGCATCCGCGCACGATGGAGATCGCCGAGAAGCTCCTGCGCGACATGGCGCCGTTCTGCACCGCGGGCCGCGTGCACGTCGGGCTCGACGAGTCGTTCCATCTCGGCCGGCACCCGCTGAGCCGGGCCGAGATCGCGCGCATCGGCCTCGCCGGGCATTTCGCGCGTCATGTCAACCGGCTCCACGCGCTCACGCGCTCGCTCGGGCTCCGCATGGGCATGTGGGCCGACATGCTCTACTTCCTGCCGGCAGCCATCCCGCAGCTGCCATCCGACCTGATCGCGTACGAGTGGTACTACTATGGCTTCCCGCGCCGCCCGCGGGTGGAACTCTTCAATTTCGCCGACAGCACCGTCGGCGAGCGGCTGCGCGCCCGGGGCCTGACGGTCTGGGGCTGCCCGATGAACGGCTCGGCCCGCTACGAGCCGCTGCCGCACTTCACCGACCGCCTGGACAACATCCTCTCGTGGTGGCGCCATGGCCAGCGGCTCGGCATCGAGGGGCTGCTGGTGACCTCATGGGAGCCGTTCCGGCTCGCGATGGAGATGACCACCGTGGTGGACGCCGCCGCAGCCACGCTCTGGCTGAATCCCGGCGTGGAGGATCCGCGCGAGATGCTCGAGCGCGGCTTCGCCCGTGTCTTCGGCGGCCGCACGGCCCGCCGCTCGGCGCAGCTCGCCCTGGCCAACGATCACCATCCCTTCGGCGGCTATCCCCGCTGGGAGATCAACGACCGCTGGGACACCGTCTCACGGCGCGAGCCGCTGGCGCCCTTCCTCGCGGAGCGGCGACTCTGCCGGCAGGCCGCGACGCCCCGCGGTCCGGCCCTGCCCGCGCCC
>DAOQKI010000022.1:0-41523 GCA_035334485.1 Opitutaceae bacterium | reverse complement strand
CCTTGGCACCACGCGCGGCGGTCGCCTTGGGCGCGGCCGCGGCGGGAGCCGCGAGACGGCCATGGGCGCCGCGGGCGAGACGGCCGTCGCGCAGGAGCTGGCGGACCTCGAATTTCAGCTGGGAGCGTTGCTTCTTGGGCAGGCCGAGGCGGCGCGCGAGTTCCGGCTCGTCGGCCGGGACAAAGGACGCCTCGCGCACCAAGGCGAGAATACGATCACGGAGAGTCATGGAAAGAGGCGGGAGCGACACATCGCCCCTGCTTTCGTTATTGGCCTCACGAAAGGCCCATGTTTAGGTGTGAGCGATGAAAATCGTCCATGTGGCCAGCGAAATGTTCCCGTACATGAAAACGGGCGGACTCGCTGATGCCGTGGCCTCGCTGGCGGGCACGCTGGCCGATGCGGGCCACGACGTGGCGGTGTTTCTGCCGGGGTACCGCGCGGCGCTGGAGCACAAGGACGCGGCGGGGGCGGAGCGGCGCATGCGCCTGAAGATCGAGATGGGCGACCAGTTCCTGACGGGCGACGTCCGGGTCTTTTCGCCGCGGCCGCGGCTGCAGGTCTACCTGATCTGTCGCGAGGAGTTCTTCGACCGGCGCAATCCATACGGCAACGGCGAGCGGGACTTCGAGGACAACGCGGACCGGTTCATTTTCTTCTGCAAGGGTGTCGTGGAGGCGCTGCGCCTCGGCGACCTGCAGGCCGACGTGGTGCACGGGCATGACTGGCAGGCGGCGCTGCTGCCGCTCCTGGTGAGGGACGCCGAGCGGCGTCACGGCGTTACGCTCGCGGTGAAGACGGTCTTCACGATCCACAACATCGCCTACCAGGGCCTGTTCCCGCGCGGCGTCTTCGCCCGGACCAATCTCCCGGACGACCTGAACTCGATGGACGGCCTCGAGTACTACGAGCAGATCAACCTGCTCAAGGGCGGCATCCTGTTCGCCGACCGGGTGACGACGGTGAGCCCGCGCTACGCGCAGGAGATCCAGACCCCGGAGTTCGGCTGCGGCCTGGAGGGCGTGGTGCAGACGCGCGAGCACGACATCGTGGGGCTGCTCAACGGCGTGGACATGACGGTTTGGAATCCGGCGACGGACCCGCTGCTGCCGGCGCGCTATACCGCGGCGAATCTGACCGGCAAGAAGACCTGCCGGACCGAGTTGCTGAAACGGTGCGGCTTCGCGGCCGACTATCGCGGGCCGGTGTTTGGCGTCGTCTGCCGTTTCACGGAGCAGAAGGGCCTCGACCTGCTGCTGGCGAACCGGGACTACTTCGTGAAGGAGGACTGCCGCCTGATCGTGCTGGGCTCCGGGGAGAAGCGCCTCGAGGACGCCATGCACGCGCTGGTGGCGGAGGTGCCCAACAAGGTTTCGCTGAGCGCGCGACTGGACGAGGCGATGAGCCACCTGATCGAGGCCGGCAGCGATTTCTTCGTGATGCCGTCGCTCTTTGAGCCGTGCGGGCTGAACCAGATGTACTCCCAGGTCTACGGCACGGTACCGATCGTGAGCCGGGTGGGTGGGTTGATCGATACGGTGGCGGATGCCGATGACGACCCTGCCCGCGGCACGGGACTGATGTGCGTGCCCAGTGCGGAGAGTCTCGGCGACGCGCTGCGGCGGGCGCTGCGGCTCTACGCGGACAAGCCGCGCCTGACGGCGGTGCAGCAGCGGGGCATGGCGCGCGACTTCAGCTGGAAGGTGGCGGCCGAGGCCTACGTGCGGCTGTACCAGGAGTCCCTCTAGGCCGCGGGCCGGGGGCTTGCAACGAGCGGGCGAGTCCGCTCCTTGGAGACGTGTCGCTGACGCCCACGATCCTCTGGTTTCGGCAGGACCTGCGCCTGCAGGACAATCCCGCCCTGCACGCCGCGCTGGCCCGCGGGGCGGCGGTCCTGCCGGTCTACATCCTGGATGACTCCGGCGAGGGCAACTGGGCGCCCGGCGGCGCCGCGCGCTGGTGGCTGCACCACGCGCTGGCGGCGCTCGACGCCGGACTGAGGGAGCACGGCTCGCGCCTGCTGCTGTTCCGGGGCGACTCGCGAGCGGTGCTGCGGAAGCTCGTGAATGAGACGGAGGCGGGCGCGGTCTACTGGAATCGCCGCTATGAGCCGGCGATCGTGGCCCGCGACAAGGCCATCAAGACCGAATTCGCCGCGGCCCAGCTCGACGCGCGGAGCTTCAACGGCGCGCTGCTCAACGAGCCCCACACCGTGCTCAACAAGCAGGGGCGGCCCTTTCAGGTGTTCACGCCGTACTGGCGCACCTGCGTCACGCTGCCGGTGGCGGCGCCGCTCAAGCTCGGCGCGCAGGCGATTCCCGCGCCCGCGAAGTGGCCGGCGGCGCTCGAGCTCGCGGAGCTGGAGTTGAAGCCGCGCCTGCCGTGGGACCGCGGCCTGGGCGAGACGTGGCAACCGGGCGAGGCGGGCGCGGCGCGACGCCTGTCGCGATTCGCGAGCCGCGCGCTCGATGGCTACGACGAGCAACGGAACCGTCCCGACCTCGACGGCACCTCGATGCTCTCACCGTGGCTGCACACCGGTGAACTGAGTCCGCGGCAGGTGTGGGCGGCGGTGAAGGCCCGGTCGCGCGAAAGCGGCGTATTTCCCCCGAGCAATGGAGCCCGGGTGTTTCTCGCGGAAGTCGGCTGGCGGGAGTTCGCCTATCATCTCCTCTTTCATTTTCCGCACACGCCGGAGCAGCCGCTGCGCGAGGAGTTCGCGCGCTTCCCATGGGCGACGGATCCGGGCGGCAGGCAATTGCGGGCCTGGCAGCGTGGCCGCACGGGCTATCCGATCGTGGACGCGGGCCTGCGGCAGCTGTGGCACACCGGCTGGATGCACAACCGCGTGCGCATGGTGGTGGCCTCGTTTCTCGTGAAGCACCTGCGGCTGCCGTGGCAGCACGGCGCCGCGTGGTTCTGGGACACGCTGGTCGACGCGGATCTCGCGAGTAACACGCTGGGCTGGCAGTGGACCGCCGGCTGCGGCGCCGACGCCGCACCTTACTTCCGCGTCTTTGCGCCGGTGCTGCAGGGCGTGAAGTTCGATCCCAACGGTGACTATGTCCGGCGGTGGGTGCCGGAAATTGCCGGCCTCCCGGTCGAGCATATTCATGCGCCCTGGGAGGCGCCCGCCTCCGTCCTGGCTGCGGCCGGGGTCCGGCTCGGTGAAACGTACCCGGCGCCGATCGTGGAGCACGCGGCCGCCCGGGCGGCCGCGCTGGCGGCGTTCAAGGAACTGCGCGGCGGCGCCGAGGCATGAGCGACGAGGTCTTCCGACGCAGCACGCGGATCAACCGTCCCGCGGCGGAGGTGTTCAACTGGCACCTCCGGCCCGGTGCGCTCGAACGGCTCGCGCCGCCCTGGGAACCGATCACGGTGGTCTCCTCGAGCGGTCCGCTGGCCGAGGGCATGCGCGTCGTCATTCGCACCGGCACAGGGCTCGCGCGGATGGAGTGGGAGGTCGAGCACGACGAGTTTGTGCCGGGCGAGCGGTTCCGCGACGTGATGCGCCGCGGGCCCTTCGCGCGCTGGGAGCATGTGCACGCGGTCGAGCCGGACGGACCGGACGCCTGCCGGCTCGTCGACACCATCACGTATCGCCTCCCGCTCGGCGCGCTCGGCCGCCTTGTGGCGGGATCCTGGATTCGGCGGCGGATAGAGCGGGCATTCGCGTGGCGCCATGCCGTGACGCGGGCCGATCTGGAGCTGGGAGCGGCGCATGGTCCGGTGGCGCCGATGACGATCGCAGTCGCCGGGGCGTCGGGACTCCTGGGCCGCGCGCTGGTGTCGTTCCTGCGCACGCAAGGCCACCGGGTCGTGGTGCTGGTGCGGCGGCCGTCCCGCGGCGCGGACGAGATTTCGTGGGATCCGGCGGCGGGGTGGTTGGAGGTCGCGGCGCTCGAAGGCGTGGATGCCGTGGTGAACCTGGCCGGGGAGAACATCGGTGCCGGCCGCTGGACTTCGGCGCGTCGGCAAGCGATCGCGTCGAGCCGCCTGAACGCGACGCGAACCCTGGTGACCGCGATGCGAAAGCTGCCGCGCCCTCCTCGGGTCATGTTCAATGCGTCGGCGGTCGGCGTCTATGGAGACACGGGCGACAGCTTGGTGACGGAGGACACGCCCGCGGCGACAGGTTTCCTTCCCGGCGTGGTGCGGGACTGGGAGCAGGCCGCCCGGGAGGCCGAGGCCCTGGGCACCCGCGTGGTGCTGGGACGATTAGGTGTGGTGCTATCGCCGGCGGGCGGGGCGCTGGCCAAGCTGCGGCCGGTGTTTGCGCTCGGATTGGGCGGGCCCGTGGGATCGGGACGGCAGTGGATGAGCTGGCTCGGCATCGAGGACGCCATCGGGGCGGTCTATCACGCGCTGATCACGCCGGGCCTGTCGGGGCCGGTGAACCTGGCCGCGGCGACGCCGGTGACGAACCGCGAGTTTTCCGCGGCGCTGGGGCGGGTGCTGCGCCGGCCGGCGGTGCTGCCGGCGCCGGGGTGGATTCTGCGCCTGATGTTTGGCGAGATGGCGGATGCCACGGTGCTGTTGAGCACGAGGGCGTCGGCCGAGCGGCTGAGCGCCTCGGGCTACCGCCTGAGACAGCCGGAACTCGAGAGGGCGCTGCGAGAGGTGCTGGGACGAGCGGACTAGACCGGTGCCCGAATGCTGGGGCCAAATCTAGGCTTTCCAACGCCGGTTGGGTTGGTACGGTTGGAATTTTATGCAGAGAACATTCGTGATCTTCAAACCCGACTGCATGGCCCAGCGCCATGTGGGGACCGTGCTTGCCCGCTTTGAGGCGGCCGGTTTCGACGTCATTGGCTGCAAGATGACCCGCCTCACGGCGGCGCTCCTGCGCGAGCACTACGCGCATGTGGCCTCCAAGCCGTTCTATCCCGAGATCGAGCAGTTCATGAGCTCGCGCCCGGTGATCCTGATGGCGCTGCAGGGCGAGAACATCGTGCAGAAGGTGCGCGACCTTCTCGGGCCCACCGACTCGCGGAAGGCCGCCAAGGGCACCATTCGCGGCGACTTCGGCACCGAGATGATGAAGAACGTCGTCCATGCCTCGGACAGCGACGAGAACGCCAAGGCCGAGCTGGCCCGGTTCTTCCGTCCCGAGGAGCTGTACCAGGTCTGAGCCGGTCCACCCCGGGGAATTTCAGGCGCGCCGTTCGCGGCGCGCCTTTTTTGTCGGCGGGAGCGGTCTTGCCACCGCCCGGGGTGGCGCTAAAACATCCGGTGACCCGGAGTCCGGGCAGTCCCATGGCCAGCATCATTGTACTCGATGACGACGACGGCTTTCGCGAAACCGTGATCCGCGTGCTGACGGAAGCCGGGCATACGGTCCGGTCGGCGGCGAACGGATTCGACGGCATGGCCCTGCTGCGGGCCGAGCCGGCCGACCTCATCGTCACGGACATCATGATGCCGCACGGTGGACTGCCGACGATCCGGGTGCTGCGCGCGGAATTTCCCAAGCTGCCGATCATCGCGGTCTCGGGCAGCCACGTCCGGCTCGACATGGCCGGCAGCATCGGCGCCGCGAAGATGCTCGCGAAGCCCTTCAAGGCGCAGCAGCTCCTGGACGCGATCGTCGAAGTGCTGGGGACCAGCTGACGACGGCGATGGTTGTCGCTGGGACGGAAGAGTTCGGGCCGGCGGCGGGCCGGCGAAGGCGCGGACGATCGGCTTTGGGCTGACCGCTGACAGCTAAAGGTCTCCATCGCGCCGATGAGCAGACTTTGCCAATATCTGCGGAGCCGCGGCGCGGGATTGGTACTATTCTCCGCGTCAACCCGACAGGAGCGGGACCCCATGAACATCAAACTCCATCTCGACGAGGCGGAATCGGCGCCGGTGGTACGGCTGGCCCAGTTGATCGATGCGACCCCCGAGGACGTGCTCTACACGGCCCTCAACCGACTGATGATGCATGCCCGGGAAAACGACGTCCAGGGCGAGATCATCCAGACCAAGCTCGCGCGCTCGAACAACCTGCCGCTTTGGGCGGACACGGCTGGCTCGGTGCATAATTACGAGGGGCAGGACCCCTGCGAGCCGGGCAAGAGCAAGTACTCCGTCTAGGCCGGAGTCTTTTCCGCGCCGCCGCGCCGTCAGGGACGACGCGGTGGGCGGCGTTTGCGCGCAGTGCCGCGGCTCCTATTTCGCGGAAACCATTGCAGGCCGGCGACGACCCCTGGCGGGGGCCCGGCTGCAAATCTTGTCGAAGGCGGCAATCTCGCGGCGGGCGATGCGGCGCAGGGTGGAGCAGAGCTCCGTGACGGCGGCCGTGCGTTCAGCCGGAGCGAGGTGATCGCGGATGACCTTGGGATCGGCGGCCTGCTCAGCCTGAGCGTGGATCAGCGCCTCGAGGAGCGCCTGTTCCAGCGCGGGAAAATAGGCCCGCATCGGGTTGGACTCGTATCGGCACTTCGGCCGTTCACCGGCGTGGTGCACGCGGCGACCGGGGAGTTTCGAGAGCACCTCATCGAGAGTCGTGTCGAACAGGAACACCAGCGTGTCGGGATTGGCCAGCGGCGTGTGGAGCCGCTCGACGCGCAGGAGCGCTTCCCACCGGGCGCGGATCTGTGGGCGCATGGCCTGCAGGCGGCGGAGAAGATCTGGATTCATGGGGAGACGGCCCGACACGGAAGGACGTGCGGGTGGCGGGGAGTCGGGGAACGACGGGCCATTAGCAGGAAATCTGGGTTGAGAATCGCGGCTCATAGGTTGCCCGAAACCCGCCCGGAGGGGCTACGCAGCCTTTGCGCAAGATTCCGCATATGTTGCGAATCACTCGCAAGGAACGCACAGGTGTCCTTGCTGCGCGATCAAGCCATTCGTGCCCGCTGGATTAGCCGCGGGTCAGACTGTGAATCTTAACCCAGATGGCCACCAAGGTCACCAAGGGCACGAAGGTCCTGACGCCCGTAGCTTTCGTGCTCTTTTCGGGCTTCGTTTCGAGCCGAGGTCAGTTTGGCCCTTGGTTCGGGCCGCTGCCTAGCTGCGGAGGAAGCGGTCGGTCAGGCGCCGGTGCCAGCGCGCGTCGCGCCAGTTGGCGAAGTGCGGTTGGGTGTAGTTGTGCGGGGTCCAGCCCCACATGCCGGCGTCGATCGCGTCCTCCACGCTCCACTCGGCCCACTCCAGCAGCCAGCCCCAGTCGAGGTTGGGACTGTCGAAATAGTACCAGCTGGACCACGCCTCGGTGGTCGTGAGGGGCATGCCGCGTTCGGCCGCCCAGGCGGCGAACCGGGCGACCTTGGCCCGCTGGCGCTGACGGAGCATCGGCCCGACCGCATCGACCGTCTGGCGGCAACGGCGGGAGAAGTCCGCGTGCCAGTCGTTGCGCGTGTAGAGGTGCGGCATCAGCTCGGGGAACTTCGTGCGTTGCGACCAGCGCGGGTCGGCGTCCGCGTAGAAATGCACGTCGAGGCAGTCCAGCTCAAGCGGCACGTCGAGCCAGCGCAGGTCACCGTGAATCGACCACGTGAACCGCAGCATCGGGAATTCGCGACGCAGCGCGGCGAGCGGGGGATTGAGTTCGTCGGCGATCACCTGGGCCTGGGCCGGGGTGAATGCCGGGACGCCCCAGTCGAATCCGTGGTCCCGTTTCAGGCGGTCGAGAAAACCCGGGAAAAAATATGGCACCTCGTTCGCGAGATCGACGTAGACGAGCCGGTCGAAGCCGATCCGCCGCTGCCATTGCCGCAGCTGCCGGGCCCAGAGCTCGGCGCCCTCGGTGTGATTGCGCGGGCGGCCCAGGAGGGCGGGACCTTTCTGGGCGGAGGCGGGATTGTAGCCAAACCACCAGGCGCTGAGCGTGTAGTGGAGGCTGGGCCGCGCGAGGAGCTTCTCCATGAACTCGAGCAACCAGCGGCCAACGGGGGCGCGCACCGCGGTGTTCCAATCCCACGGCAGGTACGGCGTCTTCGGGTCGGGCCAAGCGAGCACGCGCTCGGGCTTCGCCAGGTCGATCCATTGCGGCATCGGGTCGAGGCGAATCGTGTTGTAGCCGCGCTCGACCGTCTCATCGAGCACGCGGTCCCAGTCGGCGAAGCTGCCGCCCTTGCCGTGGCGGAGCAGGCAGGCCTGGTCCCACATGGCAAAGGTCAGCCGCCGGGGCCCGAGGTGATCGCGGACATCGAGGCCGGGCAGGCCGGCCGCCGCGGCGGCACGTTTGGAATGCGAGGCAACTTGGGCGGGCATGTCCATGGGGCGAAAGCTGGCATCGGGTAAAGGGTGAGCGAGCGGCGAGGTCAATCCGGCTCGCACCGAAGGACGAGCGAACGCCGGTGAAGACCGGCCCCTAATCTCCGGCATGAGCCGGCCTGCTTTCGCGGTTGTGAGCAAACGCGGACGCGCAATTCGCCAGTCGGCCCGCAAGCTCCGCCCATGGACCACGCGGCAGAGCTCGGCCGGATACGGCGCCAGCGGTGCGAGGCGACGCTGCGCGGCGAGGCGACGGACCGGGCGCCGGCCTATCTCACGGCGATGGCGTGCGGGGTGGCCTCGCAGCTCCTGGGTCGGCCCGCGGTCACCGGCACCGGTTCCGTGCGCTATGCCGAGGTCGCGGCGTGGGCCGACGGCGAGGCGGCGCATGCGGAGTTTGAGGAGCGACTGCTGGCCGATCTGGCGGACCTGCAGCGGCTGCTCGACATCGAATTCATGCGGATGCCGTGGCGCATGAATGAGCGACCGGACGCGCGGCTCGATGAGTTCACGTTCCGGTTCGGCCCGGAGGACGGGGAGCACTCGATCTGGCAGTATCACCCGGCGACTGCGGACTTCAGCGCCGTGCGCCAGGTCAGGCTCATCTCGCCCGAGGAACGGCTGCGGAATGAAGTGATCGCCATGGAGAAGATCGCGGCGGATCCCATGCCGGCCGCCCGCGCAGCCATTGCGTCGGCGGTCGACCTCCACCGACGCTTCGGCCGGGAGTTCTACGTGTGCAGCGCCGGCGCCGGAATCGGCGTGGGATTCGAACCGGACGAACTCGAGACGCTCGTGACCGCCCCCGGCTGGGTGAAGACGAAGACGCTGCTCCAGGCGGAGTTCGCCATCGCCATCGGGCGGGCGGTGCTCGAGGCCGGACTGCCGCCAGTGATGGCGGGCGGAGGCGACCTGGCCGGCACGGCCGGGCCGATCTATTCACCGGCCATGTTCCGCGCCCTCGTGCTGCCGGCCTACGTGCGGGCGGTGGGGGAGCTGAATCGGATGGGCATTCACTACTATTTCCGCAGCGACGGAAACCTTGGGCCGCTCCTGGACATGCTCTTCGGCGAGGCCGCGTGTCCCGGATACGGCGAAACTGATCGCGATGCCGCCATGACCGTCGCGGCCGTCCGGGCGAAGTTCCCGCGGGTGGTCATCTATGGAAATGTGTCCTCGCAACTCCTCATGCACGGCAGCGTGGAGGAGGTTCGCCAGCAGGCGCGCGCGACGATCGAGGAGGCGGGTCACCGCGGGTACTTCCAGGGTTGCTCGAACGCCGTCGTTCTCGGCACCTCGCCGGAAAAAGTGCGGGTGATGTACGGCGAGCGCTGAGCGCCGGGCGGTGAGATCTTTCCACCGCTGACTGGGTGTCTTCGCCGGGTTGAGGGCGGTCGCTATGTACTTTCCGCCCCTGACAGGCCGCGGCGGGATCGGTCACGGTCAGACCAATCCCAAAGAACTCCATGCCCACCGAACCCGCCGCGTCCGCTGCCGAACCAAGACCCCAAGCCGGGTCGCCCCATGTGGTCGACCGCCGTCGGGTGCGCTACCGCACGGCTGAGGACCATATCCTCGCCGCGGCCAAGCTGCTGGACGACACGCCGGGCGACCGCGAGGTCGATGAACTGCTGGGCATGGCGATGGCCAAGCTCATGGCGCGGGGCCGGCGGGAGTAGGACTTCATCCTACGTAATTTCGCCGCGGGATGCGTAGTTACCCGTCTGGCTCCGAATCCTCACCCAAGCACGATCCCGACCATGCAAATCGCCCCGCTCCCCATCCTCGACACGAACCCGACGTGCATGGACCGCCGGATCGATATCATCGACCGCTTGGAAGTGGACGGCACGCAGCTCGACGAGGTGCTGGTGGAGATGACCCGCATGACCGCGATGTTGGAGATCGAGCGTTTGCTCCGCGAAGTCGGCGAGGTCCTCGGTCGCGAGGTCTGATCGCCCGCGGCTGAGCCGCTTCGCAGTCTGGGGAAGGATGATTGATCGGCTGGCCGGCACTGCGGTCGGCTTTTGACTCCGGGACCGAAGGTGCCCCATATGGGGATTCCTCGCCCGGACGTTCATGGACCCCCACGTGTCGCGCCTCCGCCGTTTCGCCGGACTCTGCCTGCTCGCGTTGGGCCTTGGAGCGACGTCAGCGGCGGGCGAAGCGACGCCGCGGCGCGAGATCGTAATCAGCATCCTGTTCAACCAGCGGCAGGTGCCCGGACTTGAGGCGGTCGCCCGCGCCTACGAAAAGCTGCATCCCGACCGGCAGGTGCGCGTGGAGATGAAGGGCGGCGGGCACGGGGTGGGTTATCCCACCTGGCTGTCCACCCAGCTCGCGACCGGCGATCCGCGGCCGGACATTGTCTCGTCGAATTATGCGCCGAACTACGACGGCTATGTCGACCTCGACACCTACCGCTGGGTGCGAAACCCCTACAGCGGCCGGATCTGGAACGACGATTTCGACTTCGACTATTTCCAGGCGCTGAACGTGGCGGGCAAGCGGATCACCCTCGGCACCCAGTCAGTGAAGGTCATGTGGTACTACAACCGCACGAAGTTCGAGGCGCTCGGGCTGCGCAAGCCGCGCACGTGGGCGGAACTGATCCAGCTGTTCGACCGTATCCGGCAGGCCGGCTACCAGGCCCACACCCTCAAGTTCAACTACAAGCATCACCAGTGGCTGGCGCGGATCTTCTGGGACCAGTTCATCCGACCGTTTGCCCAGACGATCCGGGCCCAGCCGGGCGACTGGTGCTTCCGTCCGGATGCCGACGGCGACTGGGCCTATCATCCCGATAATCCCACCAACGACGCCGGCATCACGATCAACTACGCCCGGCTCTTCCGCGCCGTGCGCGACGGCGAGATGCGCTGGGACGGGCCCGAGTTCAAGGCCGTGCTGCGGGCGCTCAAGGACGTCGCCGACCGGGGGTCCTCCGATTTCATGGTCAGCACCTCGACCGACAATGAGGACGGCTACGGTCGGTTCCTGCGGCAGGAGGCCCTAATCCATCTCGAGACCTCCGGACTGGTGGCATCGCTCGAGCGCGACATTCCGCAGCTGGCGAAGACGGGGCAATCGTTTCAGTGGGACGTGTTCGACACGCCGCCGTTGGACGACCCTCACGTGAAGGCGCCAGTGCGTGGGATCGAATCGATGGTCGGCGAGTACATCGGCGTTATCTACAAGGACCAGGCGCAGACCGATGCGGTCATGGACTTCCTGATGTTCTGGCTGTCGCCCACCGGGTACCAGCGCTTCGTCGACACGGTGATTGCGGCGGACTGTTTCCAGCACGAAGGCGAGCTGCTGGTCCGGGACGTGAAGCTGCCGCCCCAGTACCAGGGCCTGAGCCGCTGGATGAAACGCGTGGGCAACGCGGAAAACCAATGGAATCTCCCGTTTCAGCTGCCGCCCGAGGGCAGCCGCTTGCGCAACGACGCGATGCTCGCCCTCACTCGCTATCTGCAGGGTGAACTCGACGTGGACGCTACCGCCGCGCAGATCCAGGCGATCATGATCACCTCGGTGCCGGAGGTGTTGAAACGCACCGGGCTGCAACCGTCGGATCTGGACCATCCGGAAAGGGATCCGCGATGAAGCGTATCGTCGCGACGTCAGTTCCACGGCGAATCGGCCAGCTCGCGGGCGTCCTGATCCTTGCCGGCTGGCTGGTTGCCCTGCTTGCCGGGCTGAATCCCGCACCGTTGCTGACATGGGAACGCGCGGGGAGAAAACCCGCGGCGGAGGAAGACCTGGCGCAGCGGCCAGGAGAGCCCGCCATGGGCGGTCCGGTGGCGGGACGTTTCGTGCTCGCGGATGGGAGTATCGCGTACGCTTGGGGACGGTTTCGGTTGAGTCCGGACTATTTCATCAGCGTCTGGCACGGAGGGCCGTTGCGGGAAGTCGGGAGTCAGGGTCTGGGTTTTCCGACGCACCTGTTCGCGTCGGACGGAGACGAGATCTACTATGCCACCGAGCAGGCCCGAGTCGGCGCGGTGGATGCGACCGCCCAGCGGCCATGGGAGTGGGCGCACGATCAGACGCCGACGGCGCTGACGGCCGTGCCGCACGACGGCGTGCTCCTCGGTGACCAGCGAGGCCGGGTGGTGCGGGTTGGGACGGACGGGCAAATCCGCTGGAAGCGCCAGGTCTGGAAGGTACCGGTGACGGGCATCGGGGTGCTGCCGGACGGCGTGGCGATCTGGGATCGAACGGGCGAAGTGCTCGTCTTGGACGGCGATGGTGTTTCGCGGTGGTCAGGACGTGGGTTTCCGGCGGGTGCGAGGGTCGTGGCGAATCCAGGGCGGGGGGAGTTCCTCGTCCGTGACTCGCGGGGCGACGCGTGGCGCGTGCGTGCGGCGACTCGAATCGGGAGTCAGCGCGCTCTCGGGACCTGGACCGTGACTCCGATCGGCTGGACGACGCTCGCGCTCGGCCTGGCACTGCTGCTGGCGCCGCTGGTCGCGTGGAGAACGGTGGCGATCGCGATGTGGCGGCACCGGCACGTTTACGCCATGCTGCTGCCGAGCCTCGCGCTGCTGGCGATGTTTGAGTACGGGCCGGCGCTGACGGCACTGGGTCAGTCACTCTACGATTTCAACCTGACCGGCACCGCGCGTTTCACGGGACTCGGCAATTTCCTCCGGTTGGGCGACGATCCGTATTTCTGGACCGGACTGGGCAACATGGGCCTCATCACGCTCGGTGGCGTGGCCAAGCTCGCGCTGCCGCTGCTGGCGGCGGAACTGGTGTTCTGGCTGGCGCGCGAATCGTGGCGGCAGGTTTACCGCACCCTCTTCCTGCTGCCGGGCGTGGTGCCAGGGTTGGTGACGATCCTGATCTGGAAGATGATCTATGATCCCAGCATCGGCACGGCGAACGAGCTGCTGCGGGCCTTTGGCCTGTCGCGGTGGGAACATGCCTGGCTCGCGGAGCCGTCCACCGCTCTGGCGGCGGTGATCTTCATGGGCTTTCCCTGGGTGGGCCTGACGGCATTCCTCGTGTTTCTCGGCGGGCTGCTGCACATCCCGGCGAGCGTGTTCGAGTCGGCGACGCTCGACGGGGCGGGGGCGTGGGCCCGGTTTCGCCGGATCGATTTCCCGTTGCTGGTGCCACAGCTGCGCCTGCTGCTGGTGCTCACGGTGGTCGGGAGCGTGCAGGAGTTCGCGTCAGTGCTGGTGATGACCCGCGGCGGTCCGGGGATCGCGACCTATACGCCGGCGCTGCACATGTTCCTGGAAACGACCGAGGGCGCCCGGGTCGGCTATGCGTCGGCCATCGGCATCGTGCTGTTCCTCCTCGCGGTCGGCGGCTCGTGGCTGATCAACCGCTCGTTCACCCGCTGGGACTACCGCGCATGAACCGCTTCCGCCAACTCCAGCTGCATGCGGCACTCGTGGTGCTGGTGATCGCCACCTTTGTCCCGTTTGTCGTGATGGGCCTGATGTCGCTGCGTTCGTCGCTCGACATCGTGGTCAACTTCTGGGGCCTCCCGCGTCATCCCGCGTGGAGCAACTATGCCCGGGCGTTCAGCGAACTCGCGCCCGCGATGGTGAACACCTTCCTGGTGTGCGTGGTGGCGGTGGCGGGCAGCCTGTTCATCTCACTGCTCGCGGGCTACGCCTTCGCGCGGCACGAGTTTCCGGGCAAGCGGCTGCTGTTCGCCCTGATCATGGGCCTGATGATGGTGCCCGGGGTGTTGCTGCTGGCGCCGCGCTACGTGCTGGCGGTCGATTTCGGGCTGCGCGACACCTACTGGGGCTTGTGGTGGTTCTACCTCTCGGGCGGCCAGGTGCTTGGCATCTATCTTATCCGGACCTTCATCGCGGCCTTGCCGGAGGACCTGTTCGAGGCGGCGCGAATCGAGGGCGCGGGGGAGTGGTCGTGCCTGTTCCGAATCGCGCTGCCGCTGACGCAGCCGATCCTCGTGACTGTCGGCATTCTGCTCTTCCTGACGACCTACAACGACCTGATCTGGCCGATGCTCGTGCTGAACGATCCCCGCAAGGACACCCTGATGCTCGCGCTGCTGCAGTTCACTCCAAGCGACCCGCAGAGCACAAATCGCACGGAGCTCGGCGTGCAGGCCGCCGGCTACGTCTGCGCGTCGCTGCCGGTGGTGATCGTGTTCTGGATGGGCATGAAGGCCTATATCCGCGGAGTCCTGGCGGGCGGAATCAAGGAATAGCCGACACACGGCGCGGGTAGGCCCCGGCTTGGGCGAACGCTAAAACCGCTGCTGCCTAGGATTCCGGAATCCGGATTCCGAAATCCGGAATTCAGAGTCCCAGTGCTTTCCGCAGATGGGGCACGAGGCGTTTGGTGAATTCAACCGAGTCAGGCGCGCTCAGGTGCGACCATTCGGGGCACTCGAAACTCGAGAGCTCCGGAAAGTCCTCGAAGTAAATCCCAGGAGCGCCGGTATCGTGCAGGATGCGCGTCCACGGGCCGGCTTTGGGCGTGGCCTTGGCCTCGAGTTCCTTCAACTGCCCGCTCATCGGGAAACGCACGAGGACGACCTTGCCGCCACGGGCCCGGATCTTGCCGACGGCGGTCGCGGCATCGTGGAAGCGCTGCTCGACGGCCATGCCCATCTGCTTCCCGAACGCCGCCTTGTCGGTGATGTAAGGCGGGGGCGGCGGCGGAGTGAACAGCGGCAGCCAGCCGTACTTCACGCGGTCCTGGAGGGGCCCCGGATTGGCGCAGAGTTCGACCATCCGCGCGCGCCGCTCGCGGTCGAGCGAAGCGAAATAGGGCGGCAGCGCCGGTCCGCCGGTGCCGGCGCGGCGCGGCAGCGGGATTTTCTTCAGCAGGGCATTCAGGTTCAGCTCGCCCTCCTTTAGGAAAGCGATCCGCTCCTCGAGCAGCATGCCGAGCTCGTGGCTCGAGCGCTGTGCCCACGTCCAGTGATGATAGCGGTCGATCGCGCGCTGGGAGTTCTCCACGAGCGGCCCGCCCGGGGCGAGGAACATGCCGGGCACCACGCTGCAGATCACGGTGCCGTGGAAACTCTCGTCATTCGCCAGGTTGGCCAGCACCGGGTAGACGCAGCTGCCATCGAGCGCGAGCTGGATGGGACGCTGGCCGAGGCCGTGCTGGAGCTCATCGAGGTCGAGATCGAAGTGAGGGCGCGAGTCGCCGATGATGACGAGCGAGTCCGGCCGGACCGCGCTGCGCCGATCCGCCCAGAGGTCCTCGGAATCGTTCAGGCAGGGGCCGTAGCCCCACGAGCGGACCTTGAGCTCCCAGGAGACGGCCGCCGCGGCTACGATGACCAGCACCGCCGTGAGCACAGGGCGCCACGGCTGGTAGGGAATGATGCGCTCAAAACTGGAAATAGATGAATGCATGGCCGCTTTCCTGGGTTAGGATGATGGTGCCGAGCATGAGTGACCACAGGGTGGTCACGGTCCAGGGCGGCATGCGCCCCACGACATGCTCGAGGGAAGTTTCGCGGAGGAGCCAGTGGGCGAGCAGCAGGCCGCCGGTCACGATGCCGACGATCACAAGCTGTCGCGTGCCGAGCAGCGGCGCGCCATTGGGGAGAACGCCCGCCATCGCCTCGACGAGTCGGGCTGCGGTCGTGAAGTCCGCCGCGCGGAAGAAAACCCACGCGAAACACACGGCTGCAAACGTCAGTAGCCCAAGGAACAGGCGGACCGGGAAGGGTCGCGGCTCCTGGTAGTCGCCGGCAATCGCGCGGGTGACGCGTTCAAACACCAGCAGGCCGCCGTGGATGAGCCCCCAGACGACGAAGGTCCACTGGGCTCCGTGCCAGAGCCCGCCGATGAACATCACGATCATCAGGTTGATCGTGGCGCGGGCCGTGCCGAGGCGGTTGCCACCGAGCGGGAAATAGACGAAGTCGCGGAGGAAGGTGGATAGCGAGATGTGCCACCGCCGCCAGAAATCCGAAAAGCCGACGGCCGCATACGGGAACCGGAAGTTGTCTTTGAGGTGGAACCCAAGGCAGAGCGCGGCGCCGATTGCGCAGGTCGAATAGCCGGCGAAGTCGAAGAAGATCTGCCCGGCGAAAGCGAGGACGCCGCCCCATGCGTCGAGGGCGAGCAGCGGTCCGGGATAACCAAAGACCGAGTCGGCGGCGCCGGAGAGCATCGCGTCGGCCAGCACGACCTTCTCAAACATGCCGAGCGTCATGAGCAGCAGGCCCCAGTAGAACTGGCCGGCCTTGAGGCTCGGCGCCACCTTCAGCTGCGGCAGAAAGTCGGCGGCGCGCACGATCGGGCCGGCGACGAGCTGCGGGAAGAACGAGACGGCGAGAGTGAAGTCCCGCAGCGAACGCGTCGGCTCACACACCCCGCGATAGACGTCGAGCGTGTAGGACAGCGAATGGAACGTGTAGAACGAGATTCCGATCGGCAGGAACACATCGAGATGCGGCGGCTGGTAGTTCACGCCGACCTGGAGCAGCAGCCACTTGGTGTTCTCGAGGAGAAAATTCCCGTACTTGAAGAACCCGAGCATGCTCAGGTTCGACGTGACGCTCGCCCACATCCAGCCACGCCGGGCGCCCGGCGACTGTGCCGAGGCGATCCGTGAACCGAGATAGAAGTCGAGGGCGGTGGTTCCAAACAGAAGTAAGGCGAAAGGCGGATTCCACGCGCCGTAAAACACATAACTGGCGACGAGGAGCAGGTTCTTTCGGGCCTCCCACGAACGGATCAGCCAATAAAGACCGACAACTACCACGAAGAAGACGACGAACGTCAGCGAGTTGAAGAGCACGCGTTCCTTGATGCGTGGTGGCTAAGATGGGGTCAAAGAAGAACTAAGCATTTATTGCTATGCCAGATCAGGCCGGCTTATGGCGGAGCAGCGGTAAGCAAGAAATGCTCATGGCACTTGCCGGCCCTCCGAGAGGGCGTGGTGGGAGAACAGCAATTGAGCCGAGCAGGGCCGCCGGCTAAATGGTGAGTGGCGCTTTCGCGCTTCGTCCATGGTCCGGATCTTGCCAAGCACGGTCAGGCCCCGCACCCGCGTCCGCGCGCTGCTGGCGCCGCAAGCAGCGGCGTTTGGCCTGAGCCTGAAGCGCGCGCGGCGACGTTGTGCCGCGGAGGAGGTGCATCGCCTGCGTGCGCTGGCGCGACGGCTGCGGGCGGGATTGCTGCTCTTTCGGCGCGAACTCGGCGAGGATGATGCCGCCGGCCTGGCGGTACGCCTTGGCGGGTGGGTGCGTGGTCTCGGCGCGGCGCGCGACGTGGATGTCTGGCTAACGTGGCTCGGTCGAAGCGAAACCGCTGGCTTCGTTTCGACCCATCCCGCGTGGCCGGCGATTGTGGCGCAGGAGGCGCAGCGACAGGAACCGACGCAGGAGAAAGCCCGGCGTTTCCTCCGCAGCGAGGCCCACGATGCGCTCCTGTCCGAGCTGAGGCGGGTCGTCGGTCCGGTGCGGTTAAGCGGACGCTGGGTCGTGATCCCGCCGGTGAGGGCACGGCGCAAGTTGCGCCGGCTCTTGCGGCAGCTTTGTGCGGAACGGGATCCGTTGAGTCGGGAGTCGTTGGGTCGCGTCCACGAGTTTCGCCGCGAATGCCGCCGGGCGCGCTACTGGGCGGAGCTGCTGGCGCTGTCGCTGGGACGGCCGGGCGCCAGGTTGCGGGAGGAGCTGAGGGCGTTGGCGGATGAGCTTGGTCTCCAGCGCGACGCGGACCTGGTGGTGCGGCGTCTGTCGCGGCGGCAAGCCTGGTGGACCGATGCGGTGCGTCACCGAGCGCGCCGGATCTCGAAGCGCACCGGCCGGAAGTTCACGCGGCGCTGGCGGCGCTTTCGGCGCCGGCTCGGAAACGTCGAGACCTTGCTGGCGACGCGGGGGCATTGATGGCTGGTCGCCAGGCGGTCGGAAACTGATGCCCCGACTGCCGATCGCCGACCCTTGCGTGCCGCGATGGAAGCGGCCATGACCGAGTCGTGCGCGTTGGTCGGGTGACTGGCGCGAGGAGAGATTACCCGTGAAAAACCGACTGACTCATACCCTGCTGGGAATCGTGGCCTTTCTGGTGCTGGTGCTGATGCCGGCGCGAGCGGAGGACGAAGGCGGCGCGCCGAAGCGCGTCGTTAAGTCGCCGCAGCAGGAGGCGAAGGACCGCGCGGCGGCGTTCATGGCAGCCGCTAAACAGAAACCGGGAGTGGTCGTCACGCCGAGCGGGCTGTGCTACGTGATCGTCAACCCGGGCACTCCGCCGCTGCCGAAGCCGACGGACATCGTGAAGGCGAGCTATACGGGCAAGCTGAGCAACGGGACCGTCTTTGAGAGCACGCAGGCGAGGGGGCCGGTGGAGTTTCCGCTGACCCGGGTGATCCGTGGTTGGACCGAGGGACTCCAGAAGGTCGGCACCGGCGGGAAGATCATCCTCTACGTGCCACCGGAGCTGGCCTACGGCGAACAGCGACGTCGCGGCATCCCGGCTGGCTCGGCGCTGGAGTTCGAGGTCGAGATCATCAGCATCCGCGAAGCCCCGCCGTTCGAAGGCGCGCCTTGAGTTGCTGGGCCCGCTCTGTGCGGGCCCCGAAACGAGCGATCAGAACGAATTCGTCGCGCGCAGGATGGCGAGGACGAGCAGGACAACGCCAATCCAGAACGCGGCGGAGGCCAGTACGTCGGACTTGGGCGAGACCTGGGGCGAGCCGCCGCTTCCCGCAGCCCGGGGCGCATTGGCGCGGGGGCTGGAAGGCGCCGCGGAGGGAGGCGGCGCGGACTTGGGAGGGGTGGAGTCGGTGGACAGCAGCGGCATGGTGAACAACGACGTAAATCTAGGCTGGTGCCGACGTTGGCCAACGACTCCGACTACCGGAAATCCGGTAGGATGGGGGGAGAGATGGGCGATTCGGTCCCGCCCACTGCGCTGAAAACTCTCGCTTGACGCGAAGACGGAAACCCGAACCCTGTCCCTTCCGATTTTCGCCCTCATCGTCTATCGGTTAGGACAGGAGATTCTCAATCTTCAAAGCGGGGTTCGATTCCCCGTGGGGGCGCCAATCCTTTCTCCCCGGTAGCGTGTGTTGGGAGAGGTATTTGGCCCACGGAAGACACCGAAAACACGGAAGTGGCTGGCTGTTGAGTGGCGATCGGGGCAACGTGGTGGCGAGGTCGCTTCACGCGACCAGCTTTGTTCTCGATCCACTTTGCATGAACCAACCGGTCCCAGCAGTGACGGCGCAGGATGTGGAGCGCATCGTTGCACGCGACTTTCGTGAGCAAGACGTGATCGAAGCCCGTGGGGCGCTTGAGCAGTACGGGACCCAGGCTTGGCATCGTGAGACAGTCCGCGTTCGCATCGCTTGCCTGAAGATGGCGGACGGCGACCTTGAGCGGCTGCGGCGGGCCTTGGCTGTGGCCAACACGGACTACCGCGACGTGCTCGCTGCAGCCGAGTACCCAGCGTACATGGCTCGGGTTTCGCCCACCGAGAAGGACTCGTCCAAGCACGAGGGCGTGATCAAGGACGATTGGAGCCAGTACCGGACTTGGTTCGAGAAGACCTAGCTCGAAAGCCGGTCTCGTTTTCTCTCCGTTCCCTCCGTTGCCTCCTGTGAAATCTCCCGCCGTCCGCGCCTGGCGCCGTCATCGGTAAGCACCGTGCTCCTTGAGGAGCTCCACCAGCAGGCGGTAGTTGGCCAGGGGCACAGTGGGAGGGACCGAGTGGTCGATGTGGTAGATGTAGCCGCCGCCCTCCATCGCAGCCTTTAGCTTGGTGGTGACCTCAGTGCGGATTTCGTCCGGCGTCCCGCGGGCGATCAGGTCGGCGTTGATGTTGCCCATGAAGGTAATCCGGTCGCCCCAGAGTCGCTTCAGTTCGCGCACGTCGTTTCCGACCCTCGCCTCGAGTGGCTGGATCACGTCGAAGCCGGCTTCGATGACCAGCGGGATAAACCCCCGCACGTCGCCGTCGCAGTGGAGCATGAACGCCAGGCCGCGCTCGTCGCAGAACCGCCGAAACTCGCGATGCAGGGGCAGCACGTGCTCCCGGTAGACGGCCGGGGGCAGGAGCATGCCGTTCTTGAAACACAGGTCGGCGAAGAACCAGAGTGCGTCGAAGGTAACGCCGCGCTCATCGATCAGCCAGGAGAGGTGCCTCAAGGTGTAGTCGGTAAACACGCGGAGCGCCCGGCGGACCAGGTCGGGGTGCGTGACGAAGGCCATCAGGCCCTCCTCAAATCCCAGCAGATACTCGATCACGAACCACGCCGGCTCCATGGGAGTCACGGCCGTGAAATCTCCGGCTTCGCGGCGTCGCTCGTGCTCGCGGAGCTGGCTCTCATCGATGATGCGATGGTCGAGCGTGGCGTAGCGCTCGAGCCAGGTCTCGAGCTGGGAAAGATCGTCGACGGCAAAGCGCAGGTTGACCGGCGTCGCGGTGGTGTTCTTCCAGCTCTGCACCGTGCGACCCCATTCGTCGGACCGGGTCACGGTCGCATTATCCTCGGCCAGCGTGCGCACAGGCAAACGCGGCGACAGGTCCGGGCCGTAGAGACCGATCGCATCCAGACCAAAATGCCGCAACGGGTCACAGCCCGCGGGCAGGCCCTCGCGCTCCCAGCGCTCGATGGTCTCCGGCCAGTAGCAGATCTCCGCGAGCGGAATCCGCGAGACTGGCCGTCGCGCGATGGCGTCTCGCAGGAGCTTTCGGGAACCCATGGCGCGCATTGAAACGTCCCAATCCGCGACCGGCCAGAGTGAATGTGCGGCGCGAGCTCGACCTTCCATCAGCGGCCCGAACGTCGGGCCATTGGTGCGCTTCGTGGCCATGATCTTGCCTGCGGTCGCTGCGACCACGCGATCACAGGCGCTCGTTTTCCTTCTGTGCAACGTCCCGGGATGCCGCTAGCAATTTCCGCCAACCCCATGACCGCCGACGAATTCATCGCGGATCTTCCGGCCGAGCGGCGCGCCGCCATGCTCACCCTGCATCGCGCGATCCGGAAAGCCGTGCCGAAACTGGCGCCGGAGATCATGACGATGATGAGCACGACCGTGATCGCTTACGGCCGATACCGTTACAAGTCGGCCAGCGGACGGGAAGGGGACTGGTTCCAGATCGGTCTTGGCGCGGGCAAGGGTGCCTACAGTCTCCACGTCTGCACTAACAGCGGCGGCGACCTGATCAAGGAGCGGGCCGGCAAGCTCGGAAAAGTGAAGACCGGCCGAAGCTGCATCAACTTCACGAAGCTCGAGGACCTGAAGCTCGACGCGGCGATGGCGCTGGTGAAAGAAGCGGCGAAGTCCGGCGGACTTAACGCGGTGAAGTGAAGCGCCCGGCGGAGGCGCTAGATCGCCCGCCAAGGGCACGAGGATTGCCGAGACTGAGACAGATCACGCCTCAGGTCGCCTCCGTTCCCTCCTGTGAGTTCCCACCCTCAGTAAAACAAATTCCGGTCCAGGCTGCGGTATTGAATAGCTTCGAGGAGATGCGGGGCCGCGATCGCGTCGGACCCGGCGAGGTCGGCGATGGTGCGGGCGACCTTGAGAATTCGGTCGTAGGCCCGGGCGGAGAGACTCAGCTGCTCCATGGCCTGCTGGAGGAGATCGCCGAGGGTGGTGTCGATCTCGCAGTGCTGGCGGATCTGGCGGTGGGTCATGCGGGCGTTGGCCGTGACGCTGGTGCCGGCGAAGCGGACCTGCTGGCGGTGACGCGCGCGTTCAGTGCGGTCGCGGACAGTGGCGGAACTTTCACCCAGTTGCCCGCTGCGGAGCTCGGTGAGCGAAAGGGCCGGGGCGTCGATGTGGATGTCGATGCGGTCGAGCAGCGGGCCGCTGATGCGGGCGCGGTAGCGCTGGATCTGGGTGGGTGAGCAGCGGCACTCGTGACGCTTGTCGCCAAGATAACCGCAGGGACACGGATTCATCGCGGCGACGAGCATGAAGGCGCAGGGCAGCGTGACCTTGCCGGCGCTGCGGGAGATCGTGACCTCGCCATCCTCAAGGGGCTGCCGGAGCACCTCGAGCGCGGAGCGCTTGAACTCCGGCAGTTCGTCGAGGAAGAGCACCCCGTGGTGGGCAAGCGAGATCTCGCCCGGACCCGGGATGGTGCCGCCGCCGAGCAGACCGACGTCCGAGATGGTGTGATGCGGCCCGCGGAATGGCCGGGTGCCCCAGGACAGTTCGCCCTGCAAGGTTCGGCCGGCGGCGGACTGGATGCCCAGGATCTCGAGCTGCTCCTCGAGGGTGGGGGCCGGCATCACGGTGGGAATGCGTTTGGCGACCATGGACTTTCCCGAGCCCGGTGGGCCGATCATGAGCAGATTGTGCGAGCCGGCGACGGCGACCTCGACGGCGCGGCGGAGGGCGGGCTGTCCCTTGACCTCGGCAAAATCCGTCGAGCCATCCGCGGGCGGCCGGGCTCGCTGCCGGGCGGCGGCGGACGTGAGCAAGGTCAGGGGGATCTCGCCCTTCAGGAAGCGCGCCGCCTGGTCGAGTGAGGTGACGGGATAGACCTCGATGCCCTCGACCAGCGCGGCCTCGTCGGCGGAGACGGGCGGCAGGAGCAGGCCGCGCTTGCCGAGCTTGCGGGCGAGCCGGGCCATGGCGAGGGCACCGCGGATGGGCCGGGTGGCCCCGGACAGGGCGAGTTCGCCGGCGATGAGCCAGTCGCCGAGCTCGGCGAACCGCGCCTGCTCATGGGCGCAGAGCATACCGAGGGCGATGGGCAGGTCGTAGATCGGGCCCTCCTTGCGGACATGGCCGGGGGCGAGATTGATCGTGGTGCGCTTGTTGCCGAGGAAGTAGCCGCAGTTCCGGACGGCGGTGAAGACCCGGTCACAGGACTCCTTCACGGCGGCATCGGGCAGACCCACGAGGTGGATCTTCGGCTCGCCGGCCGGGACGGCATTGACCTCGACGAAGACGGCGTCGGCCTCAACGCCGCGCAGGGCGGCGGACAGGAGGGAGATCAGCATGCAGCGTACAAACCACGTCCGGCACCGAAGCCACCCTTAGCGGGCGGCGGCCTTGGCGGCCAGGCGCTGACGGACGGTCTCGATATTCCGCTCCACGGCCTCGTAGTACTCGTTGGGTCCGGACGGGAACGGACGCGCGAGGTAACGGTAGGCGCGATCGAGTTGGGTCTCGAGGCGAGGCTTGACGAACTTGATCCAGAAATCGGGGGTCTTCTGCATCAGGTCGTCCGCGGACTTGAACACGCGGCGAGCCTGCGGCAGGGCCATGAAATTGTCGGACTCGAGGAACTCGTTGAAGAGCACGCCGAGCTTGTCCGGGTAGTCGGGCGCGGCCATCTGCCCGAGATAATCCGCCGTGGCCAGGGCGCATCCGATGAAGCGGTCGGCCGGCGTATTGAAGTTGAGGCGGCCGATCTCGTTGGCCGGGCCGGTGCAGTTGATCGCGCCGAGGACGGCGAAGACCTCCTGGTCCTGCACGCCGATGGTCGGCAAGTACGAGGCGGCGAACGCGCAGCTGCGCAGGACGTGGGTCAGGGTGTACTTGGCGCCCGTGCCGCTGACATCGGTGCGGATCTTGAGATATCCGGTGTCGTGGAGCAGCGCCGTGACGATCGCCAGTTCGTACTGGCGGGGCGTCAGCTCATGCCCCTCGTGCGAGAGATGGGCGCCCTTGAGCAGGTGGACCAGGCAGACCGTGGCCTGCATGACGTGCTCGAGATCGTGGTAGCCCAGATCGATCGGCAGATAGCCGGGATGCCGGCCCGTATAGTGCGTCTCGACATCCGCAAACGCGCGGTCGAGCAGCACCAGGCTGGCCCCCGGAAACAGCTCGTGGAAAACCTGCCGGGCGAAAGCGGCGACGGCGGCCGGATTCTTTGTGTCGACAGAGTTCAGCATGGGGGCAGAGAGTAGGGGCTGATCTCGGGGACGTCGGCTTCGGACGAAGCTGAGGGCCGATTAAGATTTGCCGAAAAAGCCGCGCAAGACCAATCCTAGGGGAAAACACTCACATGATGTCGATTGGCATTACCGGCGGCATGGGCTGTGGAAAGTCCACGGTGGCCAAGCTCATGGAGAAGAAGGGATTTGAGCGTATCGACTCCGACGCGATCGTGCGGGAAAAAGTGCTCACGTTGGCGTCGGTCCGCGACCAGATCCGCGGGCATTTCGGCGATGCAGTCATGAACGCGGATGGCACCGTGGATCGTGCGAAACTGGGCGCCCGGGTCTTCGCCGATGACGCGGAACTGGCGTGGCTGGAGGAGCTGACTCATCCGCACGTTTTCGCGTGCTGGCGGGAGGCGTTTGCGGCGGCGAAGCGGGACGTCGTGGTGGAGGTTCCGCTGTTGTTTGAGAAGAATTTGGAGAATTGGTTTGATTTCACCGTCTGCGTGGCCTGTGCTCCGGCCCAGCAACTCGCCCGACTGGAGCAGCGTGGCCTACCGCACGCGCTCGCCGAGCAACGAATCTCGAAGCAACTGCCCCTGGCGCGCAAGATTGAGCTGGCTGATTTTGTTTTGTGGAACGACGGCTCCGCCGAATTCCTCGAGAACCAAGTTGATCACCTCGTGAATGCGTTGCCGGTGGCCCGCTGAGGGGCTCGTGGCAGCCTTGCTCCCGTGTCGGCGGTCGCATCGTCCTACCCATAGATTTTCGTACCTCCATGGCCCATCCCCCGAAGAACGACGACGCTTCCGGCTCGAAATCCGATGCCGGGGCCGACGACACCAAAAAGGCGCCGCGCCGCCGTGGCCGCGCCCCCAAGGCCGCCAAGGGCGGCAAGCGCCATGCCGAGCACGCCGAGGATTCGGCGCCGTCGGCTCACGAGCCCGAGGTGTCCGCTGCGCCGGCTCCCGTTGAGGCGCCGGCCAGGGAGGAACGTCCTGCGCCGCCCCCTGCGCCTGAGCCCCAGTCCCAGGCCCCGAGTGCACCGGCGGAATCCCAGGGTGACTCCGGCCAGGACTACCGCGGTGGTGACCAAGGCAGCCAGCAGCCGCAGCAGGGCGGTGGCGGTGGTGGCGGAGGCGGCGGTGGTGGTGGTCAGGGCGAGTGGCAGGACCGCGGCGACCGCAATTTCTGGAAGCGCAACAAGCGCAAGCGTGGGCGTCACGGCGGCCCGTGGCAGCCCGGTCAGGGTGGCGGCCAGTCCTTCTCCCAGCACCCGCCGCAGCCGTCTCCGCCGAATGTCTCGCCGATCTACGGCGATCTCCCGGATCCGGCTCGCTTCAATGATCTCGAGGCGCTCAAGACGCTCGCCAAGGACATTTCCTCCGGCAAGGGCGATGCGCTCTATCTCGACGAGCTTTACCGCCTGAATCTCGCGGACCTCACGGCGTTCGCGCGGAAGTATGGCGTCGCTTTCGAAGGCGCCCCCAACCGCAAGCAACTCCTCGCTCAGGTGCTCGCCCTCGCGGCGGAGCAGAAGCGGCCGATCCTTGACCGCGGCTATATCGACATGACGGATCGCGCGGCGTTCATCGTCCACGAGCACGTAAATTACCGGCTTTACCCCGAGGATCCGCTCCTCCCCGAGAGCCTCATCCGGGTCTATGGCCTCAAGCGCGGTCATCGCGTCGAGGTCCAGGTCGAGGCGCCGCGCGGCAACGAGCGCTGTCCGTCGGTCGTGAAGATCACCACCGTGATGGGCCTGGAGCCGGACGAGATCTCGAAGGTCACGCCGTTCGAGGAACTCGTGCCCTATTATCCGCTGAAGCGCATCCTGCTCGAGGCGCCGGAGGTGCAGAAGGACGTCTCGATGCGTGCGGTCGACATCCTCACGCCGATCGGCTTCGGCCAGCGCGGCCTCATCGTCGCGCCGCCGCGCACCGGCAAGACGATCCTGCTGCAGAACATCGCGAATTCGATCACGATGAACAGCCCGCAGGCGAAGCTGATCCTCCTGCTCATCGACGAGCGCCCCGAGGAAGTGACCGATTTCCGCCGTCACACCAAGGGCGAGGTCGTGTCGTCGACCTTCGACGAGACGCCCGAGAGTCACGTGCACTGCGCCGAGATGGTGATCGAGAAGGCGCGCCGCATGGTGGAGATGGGCGAGCACGTCGTGATCCTGCTCGATTCCATCACCCGCCTGGCCCGCGCCTACAACGCGCTGGCGGGCAACCAGGGCAAGACGATGTCCGGCGGTCTCGAATCGAACGCGCTGCAGAAGCCGAAACGCTTCTTCGGCTCGGCCCGCAACATCGAGGGCGGCGGCAGCCTGACCATCATCGCCAGCGCGCTGATCGACACCGGCAGCCGCATGGACGAGATCATCTTCGAGGAGTTCAAGGGCACCGGTAACAGCGAGCTCCATCTCGACCGTGGTCTGGTGGAGCGCCGTATTTTCCCGGCGATCAACATCGACCGCTCCGGCACCCGCAAGGAGGAGCTGATCTACCATCCCGACGAGCTGCAGCGCATCTACGGCCTGCGGCGCGCGATGCAGGGCCTCGGCCCGATCGAGTCGATGGAGATGCTCATCACCCGCCTCAAGAAGACCAAGTCCAACGCTGAGTTCCTCATGGGGCTCAGTCGCTGAACTGACGGTGGACGGTTACTTTCGGAGTTCGGAGATCGCAGTTCGCAGTTCGGGGCGCAGGCCGGAATTTGGAATCCGGAATGTGCTAGCTGCTGGCACGACATCGCTGGCTAGCGGTTGACGGAGCGCGCTGCGGCTTTATCGCGGGCGCGTGAAAAACGAGCCCCTGACTGAAATTGTCGCGGCAGATGACCGCGCCATTCGCGTGGTGGACGAGACGATCGCCATGGCGGCGGGCGTGCGGGCCTCCGACATCCATTTCGAGCCGCTGACCACGCGCCTGCGCGTGCGCTGCCGGGTCGATGGCGCCCTGCGTGAGACGGCGAGTCACCCGAAGGATCTGGAGGGCGCGGTCATTTCCCGGGCGAAACTGATCGCGGGCATCAGCATTGCGGAGCGGCGTCTGCCGCAGGACGGACGGATCGCGGTGACTCACGACGGGCGCCGGCTCGACCTGCGGGTGTCAACGGTGCCCACCGTGCACGGGGAGAGCGTCGTCATGCGCATCCTCGACCGGGCGAATGTCCGGGTGGGCCTGGACGAACTGGGCCTGTTCCCGGATGACCTCGCGGCACTGGAGCAACTCGTGAACCTCCCAGATGGCTTGGTGCTGGTGACCGGCCCGACCGGCTCGGGCAAGACCACCACGCTCTATAGCTGCCTCCAGCACCTCAATCGGAGCGACCGGAAGATCATTACGGTGGAAGATCCGGTGGAATACAGCCTGCCTGGAATCAATCAGGTCGCGGTCAAGCCGGAGGCGGGCATGACCTTTGCCGCGGCGTTGCGGGCCATGCTGCGTCAGGCCCCGAACGTCATCATGGTGGGAGAAATTCGCGACCGGGAGACGGCCGAGATCGCCATCCACGCGGCGCTGACCGGGCATCTCGTCCTGAGCACGCTGCACACAAATGACGCCCCGAGTGCGGTCGTCCGCCTGCGCGACCTTGGGATAAAGCCGTTCCTAATCGCGGCTTCACTTCGAGGCGTGGTGGCGCAGCGGCTGGCACGGCGGATCTGCGCGGCGTGTGCGACGGCCGTCGAGGCGGACGCGGGAGCGCGACGGCTGTTGGAGGCGGAAACGACGCAGCCTGATCTCATGGGATTGCGCTGGGGGAGGGGGTGTCCGGCGTGCGACGGGACCGGATATCGCGGCCGGCTTGGGCTCTATGAATTGTTTGTAATAAACGAGGCGCAACGCGGGCTGATTCATGAGGAGGCGGACCGAGACCGCCTGCGGGCGGCGATTCCCGGGTGGAGATCGATGCGACAGGATGGCGTGAGGAAAGTCATCGCTGGTTTGACCACGGCGGAGGAAGTCGTCTGTATGACGTCTGGCGAGGTCAGCTAAACCCATCTCCGCACCCCTATGAGCTACGACATGAACGACCTGCTCGAACTCGTCGTCGAGCAGAACGCCTCGGATCTTCATCTGCAGGTCAACCAGCCCCCGACGCTGCGGCTCAGCGGAAGCATGACGCCGATCGACGGCCCGCCGCTCACGCCGGGCGACACGGAGAAGCTCATGCAGTCGATCACGCCCGACAGCCACATCAGCAATGTGAAGCTGAATGGTGGCGCGGACTTCGGCTTTGCATTCGGCGACAAGGCCCGCTTCCGCGTGTCCGTGCTGCGCGCCAAAGGCAACTACGGCTTGGTGCTCCGCCAGATTCCCTACAAGATGTTCGGCCTGCGGGACATTGGCCTGCCGGACAAGATCCGTGAGCTCCTCTACCGTCCGCGCGGCCTGATCCTGGTGACCGGACCGACCGGCTCCGGCAAGTCGACGACCCTCGCGTCGATGATCAATTACATCAACGAGAACCGCGACGGTCACATCATCACGATCGAGGACCCGATCGAGTATTACCACAACCACAAGCGCTGCGTGGTCACCCAGCGCGAGGTGCACTCGGATGTGCCGAGCTTCTCGGAAGCCATCCGCCGCGCGCTCCGTCAAGATCCCGACATCATCCTCGTCGGTGAAATGCGCGACCTTGAGACCATCGAGGCGGCGATCAGCGCGGCCGAGACCGGTCACTTGGTGTTCGGCACGCTGCACACCAACGGCGCCGCGAAGACCATCGACCGTATCGTCGACGCGTTTCCGGCGAACATGAAGGACATGATCCGCACCCAGCTGGCTTCGTCGGTGCAGGCGGTCATCTCCCAGGTGCTCTGCAAGAAGATCGGCGGCGGCCGCATCGCCGGCTACGAGATCATGGTCAACACGACCTCGATCGCCTCGCTGATCCGCGAAAACAAGACCTTCCGTATTCCGTCGGACATCCAGACCGGCGCGAACCTCGGCATGATCACGATGGACACGCACCTCATGAGCCTCTTCAACCGCGAGCTCATCAGCGCGGATGAATGCGTGGAAAAGGCGCAGGATCCGATCGTGATGCGCGAGAAGCTCGTGGCCGCCGGCGCTCACCTGAAGGCGCTCTGACGCAACGGCACGGCGGCTAGGCTAGGAGGGCCCTCTTGTGCGAGGGTTGCAGCTGCGTGATTTAGTTGGCCTGTGATCACAATCGCGGTTGCGCGCCGTCGGGTACGCGGATTTCTCGCGCGCGCTGTCGGCGACAGCGTGCGTGACCGCAGAGAAACCAACTCACCCAATAGACGGAGTCAGGCTCCCGTCGGTGCTTGCACCGGAAATCCGTGACCTGATCAGCGCTGCCTTGGCCCAAGCCTACCGGGTGGTTCCGCTCGGGGCTAAAGCAGGCGTGGTGGACGTCGCGGCAGTCGACCCGAACCGGGTCGGACTGGCCCGGGACTTGGCCTTCTCGCTTGGACGCCGGGTGAGAGTCGTCCGCGCACCCGCCGCGGAGGTGGAGCGGCTGCTTGCCCAAAGCTATCCTCCCGTTGAGTCCGAAGGAGGGCGCGTGGAAGAGGACCCACCCGCGGCGACCGGGAACGCAACGACGGAAGAGCCCTCGGAGGCGGGTCCGGTGGTGAGGTTCGTCCATCGGGTGTTGGACGAGGCCATCAGAGCGGGGGCCAGTGATATTCACCTCGAGCCGTTCGAGGATCGATTTGTGATCCGTTGCCGGATTGATGGGACGCTGCGCGATTTCTTGCCGGCGCCGATGGCGCTGGCGGAGCCGGTGGCGTCGCGCCTGAAAGTGCTGGCCAGCCTCGACATCGCGGAGCGTCGGGTGCCACAGGACGGGCGCATTCGGCTGAGGCACGAGGACCGGGACGTGGACCTGCGCATGTCGACCCTGCCCACGCAGGGAGGCGAGAGCATTGTGTTGCGTGTCCTGGATGCGCGGGCCACGCGGTTGGACCTTGCCGCGCTCGGAATGCCCGGAGCGGTGCAGGCGGGCCTGCGCGAAGCGGTGGAACGCCCGCATGGGCTGGTGGTGGTGACCGGACCGACCGGATCCGGCAAGACCACCACGCTCTACAGCGCCCTGCGGACGATCGACACGGTGGACCGGAAGATCCTTACCGTGGAGGACCCGGTGGAGTACGAACTCGATGGCGTCATGCAGGTGGGTGTGAACCCGGCGGCGGGCTTGGACTTTGCCACGGCGCTCCGGGCCTTCCTGCGTCAGGACCCAGACGTCATCCTCGTGGGGGAGATTCGCGACGAGGAGACGGCGACCATCGCCGTGCAGGCGGCGCAAACGGGACACCTGGTGCTGACGACCTTGCACACGATCGATGCGGCAACCGCCGTTACGCGACTGGTGGACCTCGGAGTTGAGCCGTACCTGGTCGCGGCCACGCTGGACGCAGTCCTGGCGCAGCGGCTGGTCCGGGGAATCTGTCCCACGTGTCGCGGCGCCAGGTCGGAGGGAGCTCCCGCAGGACGAGGCGGAGGCTGCGAACGTTGTCAGGGGACCGGCTTTGTCGGCCGCGTGGGCCTGTATGAGTGGCTGCCGATTCGCGCCAGCTTGCGCGAGCGCATCGGACTCGGCTGCTCGGCTGAGGAGTTGAGACAGATGGCGACCGCTCAGGGCATGCGGAGCCTGCGCGCGCAAGGCCTTGCCGCGGTGGCGGAAGGCCGAACGAGCCTGCAAGAGGTCCTGGCGTTCACATGACGACGAAGCGACGTGGGATTGGATTCGTGCGGTCGAAGGACCTGCGCGGCTTTACCCGGCAACTGGCCACCTTGGTCAAGGCCGGGGTGCCGCTGGCCCGCGCCTTGGCGATCGTGGGAACGCACGATGGAAACCAAGGCGTGAGCCTGATGGCGGATGAACTCCGCGGCGTGATTGAAAACGGCGGTACGCTGTCGGACGGGATGCGACGAAGGCCGCGGATCTTCGACGAGAGCTTCATTGCCGTTGTGACCGCGGGAGAAACGGGCGGCGTGCTGGCTGACGTGTTGGCCCGACAGGCTCTGGTGCTGGAAAAACAGGAGCGCGTACGCGGCCGACTGCAGGCGGCGCTGGCGTATCCGGCGGTCGTGCTGGTGATTGCCGCCCTGATCGTGATGGTGCTCGTGACCGTGGTGGTGCCGAAGTTCGCGCAGATCTATGGCGGACTGCTGAGAGGACAGCCGCTTCCGGTCATGACCCAGGCCTTGCTGGCCGTGAGTCATTTTCTGCGGGTGTACAGCGTCGCGGGCGTCGCCGTCGCACTCGGTTTGGGCTGGGCGATCCGGGCGTGGAGCCGCACCTCGCGGGGGCGAAAGCGCTGCGACCGCTGGCTGCTGCGCGTGCCCCTCTTCGGCGATCTGGTCCTGAAGGCGGCGGTGGCCCGCGTGGCGGGATTGCTCGGCGCACTGCTGGAGTCCGGAGTGGCGGAAACCCAGGCGCTGGCGATTGCCCAGGGTGCCTGCGGAAACGCGCCGATGAGCGAGGCCTTGGCGGACATCTCGATGCGATTGCAGCGGGGAGAAGGAATCGCGGGACCGATTGAGCGGGCTGGGATCTTCCCGGGATTGGTCGCGGGCATGATCAGGGTGGGTGAGGAAACCGGGACCCTGCCGGAAATGCTGCGGCGGGTAGCGGACGCCTATGATGAGGAAGTCGATCAGGCGGTGGCGGCCCTGGCTGCGGTCGTGGAGCCGCTCTTGATCGTCGGCATGGCGCTGATCGTCGGAACCATCGTCGTCGCGCTGTTCCTGCCGATGATTGGCGTGTTGCAGCATCTGCAATAGGAACAGGAATCCCCGTCCTTGCAGGCGGAGCGGGAACCCTTAGGATCAAAACTCCAGCTATGCCCTGCTCCATCGTCGAACCACCTGGGTCAGAGATAGTCGAAGTGATCTATTCTGGAACGATCCCGCCGCCGGAGTTGGCTGCCGTGGTGAAGCAACTGCTGGATCGGCTCGAGAAGAAGGAACGGGTTCGGATGCTGACGGACCTGACCACGCTGGTTGGCGGGCACAGCATCGTGGATCTTTACGTTCTCGTGGATGAGATTCACCGCCGCGGCCTTGCCGGCCGTTATCGGGAGGCGATCATTCTTCCGAAGGCGGCGGCGACGGCGGAGATGGCGGGATTCTGGGAGACCGCGTGCACGAACCGCGGCATCGAAGTCCGCCTTTTCACGGACCGAGCGAAAGCCAAGGCATGGCTTGTGGATGAGTCCGGCGCGGCCTAGGCCTCAGGAGGGCGCGTCAGGAGGGAAGCGCTGAGTCCGGGCAGGCGCTCGGAAAACTCGTCGCCGTCGTTCGCCTGCCGCAGGGCGCGCTGCACCATGCCCATCTTGGCGTCGAGATTGTCGACCATCGAAACAAAGACCGCCTCGGGCGTGGCGGCGTAGACCGCGGCGCCCCACTCAGGTTCGCCCTGGTGGCTCAGGACAATGTGCTCAAGGCGCTCGAGCAGGTCGTCGCCCAGCTTGCACTTCTTGCCGGCCTTGCGGACCAGCTGGTAACCCAGGACCACGTGACCCTGGAGGATCCCGCGCCGGCTGCGACGTGTGGCCAGCGCACCCTCGTACTCGATGGCCTTGCCGGTGTCGTGGACGAGGATGCCGGCCATCGCGAGGTCGCCATGGACCTCCGGGTAGAGCGGCAGCAGGGCCTTGGCCGCACGGGCCATGTGCACCGTGTGCTCGAGCAGGCCGTGACGGTAGGCGTGGTGCATCGAGATCGCCGCGGGAATCCACCGGAACGTCTCGCCGATCTCCTCGAAGACGGCGCGCACGGTGGCCTTCAGCTCGGGATGGGCCAGCGCGTCGATGAAGCCGTTGAACTCGCTCCAGAGCTCCTCGGGATTCTCGGGCGAGAGCTCGACGAGATTGTCCAGCAGCCCCGGGGCCGCGAGTTCCGCGTCGCTGAGGACGCCGGCCTTGGTCAGGCGCGGCGAGAGACGACTCTGGTAGTACTCCACCTTGCCCTCGACCCGGATGACGGCGCCCTCACCGGCCGCCTTGATGGTCTCAAAGACGGGACTGTCGCTGAACACCGTGCAGCTGAACGACCCGGTGCGGTCGCCGAGGTCGACGCCGAGGAAGGGATTGCCGTTGGACGCGGTCTTCGCAGCGAGTTTTCGGATGACCAGCACGCTCGTGAAAACCTGCCCATTCGCGCCCTCGAGCGCCTTGAGATCACGGACCGTGGACCAATTCGGAGCGGCATCCGGCATGCGCTTGGTTTCAGGCCGGCGACTGCCAGACACAAGGGGAATTTGGCAGTGACGAGGGACGAGTGACGAGGGACGAGATCGGAATCCAAAAACAAGAACGGTCTTCCCGCTAGAACAGCTCGTCACTGGTCACTCGTCTCTCGTCACTACCGCCTAGCGGCGCTCGCGCCGCTAGGCGGTGAAGTACTTTTCGCGGGCTTTGACCTGGACGATCTTGCGGGAAGGGAGGCAGCAGGCGGTGAGGGCGCCGCCGAGGACGCAGGCGGTGTCGATGCCGAGCGACCACTTCAGGCGCTGAACGTCGGGGCGCGGGGTGTGGCCGTAGATCACGAAGGGCGGTCCCTTCCACAGGTCGGACCAGTGCGGGGCGTCGGGCTCCTCGGAGCGTTTCTTCGGGGTGCCGTCTTTTCCCACCACCTGGATGCGGGTGACGATCCGCGCGGGTTGGCGGCGCCAGTTCTGGCCAGGCAGGAAACCGCCGTGGACCAGCACGACGGCATGGGCGGCGTCGTGGTAGGTGAGGGGCATGGCGTTCAGGTAGGCCCAGTCCCGGTCGTTGAGCTGCTTCAGCGTCTCGTAGTCGGAGCGCTTCAGGTGGGTCGGGTCGCCGGTCTTGCGGTAGTTGAGCAGGCGCAGTTCGTGGTTGCCCAGCAGGGCGCGCCACGCGTGCTTGCGCGCAAGGGCGATGACCTTGGCGCTGTCGGGTCCGCGGTTGACCAAGTCGCCGAGGAGGACGACCCGGTCGTGCCGTCCGAGGTCGAGCTTGTTGAGCAAGTCCTCGAATTCCCGGTGGCAACCATGGATGTCGCCGATGGCGATGAGACGTCCCTTCATGTGTGCGCTCCGCGGGGTACTTTCGGGCTAGCATTCAGACGGTCGGGCCCTAAACACAAGGGCGCATGGAATTGACGCTGCATCCGCTTTCCAAGGTCTGCCACGCCACCGGTCAGGTGTTTGCCGAGGGTGACCGCGTGATCTGCCATCTCGTGCGCGAGCCGAGCGGCGAAATCACGCGCCGGGACCTCCTGGTCTCCGCGGATGCGGCCTATGCGAAGACCGGACAGGTCCTCTGCAGCTGGACGGTGAGCTTCAAGCCGCGCCACGGCATCGAGAATCCCGGCCGGGCGCTCAAGCTTACGGCGGAAAACCTCTTCGTGACGCTGGCCGATCCGGCGGTGGAGCCGAACCCGGCGAACACGCCGATGCTGCAGTTCCTGGCCCTCATGCTGGAGCGCAAGAAGGTCCTGCGTCCGCGGGGCCGGACGGCGGACGACGCGCGCCAGGTCTACGAGCACGCCCGCAGCCACCTGCTTTACGAGGTGCCGGTTGGCGTCCTCGACGAGGCCTTCTTCGTGAACATCCAGGGTCAGCTGGACCTTCTCGTGGGGAGCCCGAAGGCGCCGGTGGCAGTGGCGCCGGAACCGGCACCCGCTCCTGCGACCCCCTGAGGCTTTCGCCGGCATGCGGGCTCAGACGACGGGCTCGGCCGGAGGCACGGCGCGGAGGCGCGCGGCGGCCATGAAATAACGCTGGGCGGAGAATGCCGGCTCGCCCGCGGCCTTGATCGGGCGCGCATAGGCCCCGTCCGGCTGCAGTTCCCGGGCATCCTCGTTGTCGCGGAGCTCGGTGGGTAGGATCTCATCAATGATCCGCTTGCGGAGCTCGGGGTCCTCAATCGGGAACAGGAGCTCGACCCGCCGGAAGAAATTCCGCGGCATCCAGTCCGCGCTGCCGCAGTAGACGAGGGGCTGGCCACCGTTCTCGAAGTAGAAGATGCGGGCGTGCTCGAGGAAACGGCCGACGATGTTGCGCAGGCGGATGTTCTCGCTGAGGCCCTTCACGCCAGCGAAGAGGCAGCACGTGGCGCGGACGATGAGGTCGGTTTTCACGCCGGCCTTGGAGGCGGCGTACAGGTTGTCGATCGTCGTCTGGTCCACGAGCTTGTTCATCTTCGCGATAATCCGCGCCGGCTTGCCCGCGGCGGCGTTGGCGGTCTCGTTGGCGATCAGGTCCTGGATCCGGACGTGCAGATTGAACGGGGCGATGAGCAGGTGCTTGAACTCGGGCGAGCGGCCGAATCCGGTTAACGTGTTGAAGAGCTGGGCCACTTCCTCGGTCAGGTACTCGCGGGTGGTGAAGAAACTGATGTCGGTGTAGAGCCGCGCGGTCTTCGGGTTGTAGTTGCCGGTCCCGAGATGGACGTAGCGGCGCAGTCCGCCGCCCTCGCGCCGGACCACCAGGCTGCATTTGCAGTGGGTCTTGTGGCCGACGAGCCCGTACACGACATGCACGCCGGCTTCCTCCAACTGACGGGCCCAGTGGATGTTGTTGGCCTCGTCGAACCGCGCCTTGAGCTCGACCAGCGCGGTGACCTGCTTGCCGTTCATCGAGGCGTCCATCAGGGCGCGGACGATCGGCGAGTCGCCGCTGGTGCGGTAGAGCGTCTGCTTGATCGCGAACACCTCGGGATCGCGCGCGGCCTGCTCGACGAAGTCGACCACCGGGTTGAACGAGTCGTACGGATGATGGAGCAGGAGATCGCGCTCGCGCATCACGTCGAAGAGGTTGGCGGCACCGCGGAGCGCCGGCGACTCGGCCGGGCTGAAGGGTGGGTACTTGAGGTCCGGCCGCTCGATCATCTCGTACAGGCTCATCAGCCGCAGGAGATTCAGCGGGCCCTGGAGCCGGAACGCGTACTCGAGCGACAGCCCGAGATAGCCGCAGAGCGTGGTGAACATCGACTCGTCGACGCCTTCCTCGATCTCGAGCCGGACGGCGGCGCCGCGGCGGAGATTGCGGAGCTCCTCCTCGATCTTCTTGAGGAGATTCTCCGATTCCTCCTCGTCGATGTAGAGGTCGCTGTTGCGCGTGAGCCGGAACGCGTGGGCGCCGTTGATCTTGTAGCCGGGGAAGAGAGTGAACGCGCAGAGCTTGATGATCTCGCTCAGGAAGATGAAACGCTGTGGCCCCTCCTGCGCCGGGTTGATCTGGACGATGCGCGGCAGGATCCGCGGCACCGGGAGGATCACCATCATTTTCTCGTGCTCGGGCGTGTCGGGATTGTCGAGGGAGACGAGGACGTTGAGCGTCTTGTTGCCGATCTGGGGGAACGGGTGGGACTGGTCGATGGCCAGCGGCGTGAGCACCGGCAGAACCTGCTTCTGGAAATAGTCCTCGATCCAGACCCGCTCGTCGGCGTCCAGCTGCGCGCCGGTGCGAAACATCAGGCCTTCCCGGGCCAGCAACGGGACGAGTTGCTCGTGCCAGCAGCGGTACTGCTCGTGGACCAGCGTGTTCGCGGCGCGATGGACATTCTTGAGCTGCTCGCGCGACGTCAGGCCGTCCAGACTCAGTTCGCCGGAGGAGGACTCGACCTGCTGCATGAGTCCGGCGACGCGGATCTCGAAGAACTCGTCGAGGTTGGAGCTGACGATGGCGAGGAACTTGACCCGTTCCAGCAGCGGATTCTCGGCGGACTGCGCCTGTTCCAGGACCCGGCGATTGAACGCCAGCCAGCTCTGCTCGCGGTTGGCGTAGGTGTGCCGGGCGTCGATGCCGGCGCGGGGCTTGATGCCGTTCTTCGCCGGACCGGCTGGCAGCTTGGAGATCTTTTTTCCTCGAGTCACAAATAGGGCGATGACGCCACGTTGAATCTAGTGGGAACGCCGACCGAAACGAGCGGATAAGGCCACGACACCCAATTGTCACACAAGCCCCAGCCGGACGCTGGGTTCGGGGAGCGCGAGGGCGATAGGCGGTAAGCGATAGGCTGTAGGCAGGAGGCTGCAGGCGATAGGCTGTAGGCGATCAGCTATCAGCCGTCAGCTATCAGCCGGACTAAAGCCAACGCGCCTTGGCGGCCCGTAAGCCGGGCATCGTTCGGTCTACCAACCACCAACTACGATCCACGGCTCCAACGCTGAGAGCTTCCAGCTTACCGCATACAGCTTAAAGCTGAATTTCCCGTCAGTTCCTGACCGGGACGCCCTTGCGGCCGAGGAACTCCTTGGCCTGCGGGATCGTGAAGGTGCCAAAGTGGAAGATGCTGGCGGCCAGCACGGCGCTGGCGTGGCCCTGGTCCAGCACCTCGGCGAGGTGCTCGAGCTTCCCGGCGCCGCCGCTGGCGATGACGGGCACGGACACGGCGTCACTGACGGCGCGCGTGAGTTCGAGGTCGTAACCGACCCCAGTGCCATCGCGATCCATGCTGGTGAGCAGAATCTCGCCGGCACCGAGCTCCACGGCGCGGCGCGCCCAGGACACGGCGTCGAGTTCGGTCGGATTGCGTCCACCGTGGGTGTACACGCGCCAGGAACGGCCGTCGGGCTCGCGCTTGGCGTCGATGGCGAGGACGATGCACTGGCTGCCGAAACGATCCGCAGAATCGGCGATGAGCTGGGGCTGCTTGATGGCGGCGGTGTTGAGCGAGACCTTGTCGGCCCCGGCCTTGAGCATGGCCTCGATGTCGGAGATCGAGCGCAGGCCGCCGCCGACGGTGAGCGGCATGAAGCACTGCTCGGCGGTGGCGGCGACGACATCGTGCATGATCCGGCGCTCGTCGCTGGAGGCGGTGATATCGAGGAAAATGAGCTCGTCGGCGCCCTGGGCGTCATACGCCCTCGCGCATTGCACGGGGTCGCCGGCATCTCGCAGTTGCTGGAACTTCACGCCCTTGACCACGCGGCCGGCGTTGACGTCCAGGCAGGGAATGATGCGGCGGGAGAGCATGACGTGGAGTAGCGCGTAGCGTGTAGCGGGTAGCGAGTAGGAATTCTAGCGAAGAATGGGCGCGAATATCCCGGCGAGGCGGTGGGTGCAGCCGAAGCAAGCGCCCGGCTCGGCCGATGCTCGCTACCCGCTACGCGCTACTCGCTACTGCCGCACTGAGCCGCAGTGCGGCTCAGGCGTGCGCCACGTCCGGGTCGAAGTTTACCGCGAGGCGGTAGACGTGGCCGGGGCGCATGATCAGCGGGTGGTCGCGCACGAGGTACTGCAGGTAGTGGACCTTGCCGTAGTTCGTGCGGTAGGTCGCGTCGGCGCTGACCACCTCGGTCTCCTGCCAGGTGCCCTGGAAGTCGTCCTTGGCGACCGTGCAGCGGTGACCTTGGGGCCCGAGCGTGAGGGCGCCGGCGACATGGTACTTCGAGTGCGGCGCGGCGATCGCGAGGACGTAGCGGAACTTGTCGAGCGTGACCTGCTGTTTCACCGTGTAGGCGAACTCGCAGCTGATCTTGGGGCCGGAGAAATTCCACTGGACCTTCACGCTGCCGAGATTCTTGACGAACTCCTCCTTGGTGTTGATGAGCTCGGGCTGCTCGTAGCGGAAGTAGAAGCTATTGCGGAGGCCGAGGCCCGTGACGCAGTTCTTGCCGTAGAACGCCGGGATCGTGACCTGGTCGCCGAACGTGAGCTCGGGGAGCATAACCGGCAGGTACACATTGTTCGGCCAGTCGAACACCCCCGGGCAGTGCGGGAACGGAAGGGAGTCGCTCGTCAGGGTCGTGCCCGAGCTGATCAGCGGGATCTGCGCGTGCAGGCCGCTCTCGGCGTCGCGGTAGAGGAAGAGGCCCTGCTCCTTGCGGTTGCCCTTGTCGAAGATGACAAAGCGGCCGGAAGTCCGCGGCGGCTCGATCTTCGGGGCGCCCGGCGGCATCTGGACGGTCTTGGCGAGGCGCGACCACTGGCACAGGTAGCGCGCGGCGTCGAAATTCGCCATGCGGGTGGTGTGCGAATTGTAGGCGGTGCGCTCGGTGTCGCGAAGATCGAGGAAACCCTGCTCCTGGTCGAGATAGGTCTCGTAGAAGAACATGAACAGGCGGCGCAGGATGTCGAAATAGCGGACCTTCTGGTCGTCGGCGATCCAGCCGTCGCGGAGACCCTGAAGAATGATGCTGATGCAGTGCATCTGACCGTAAGCACCGGCGGCGCGGCCGAACGCCCAGCCGAGGCCGTCCGCGCGGACGAGGTCGGGCATCATCTTGATGTACTTCTCCGCGTAGGTGCGGAGGGTCGGGAGCTTCCGGTCGCGCACGCCGCTGTTGGCGTGGAGCTGGAGGGCGGAGCGGATGAACACGAAGTTCATCACGCCGTAGAGATTGAAATTGCCGCCGAATCCGTGGGTGGCGTCGTCGAAGAAGCCGGCGGAGCTCGTCGCGTTGATGCGCTCGACCATGCGCTCGATCAGGCGCGAGGTCTCGTCCTTCTTGGAGAGGCCGAACGAGAAGCGGGCCACGGCCTTGGCGATGTTGAACGCCTGCCAGTGGTTATCGTAGTCGCTGCGGTGGAGGAGCTGCTTGTCGATGCGCTCGCGGGTTTCCTCGACGAGGCGCTCCCAGACGGGGTTGCGCTCCTTGGACGGACCGAACGCCAGGAGGCCGAGGGCGGCGTAGGCCAGGCCGTTTTCGGCGGCCGGCTCGGTGAACATCTGGGCGGTGATGCTGCGGGCCGCGAGGTCGATCAGGTCGACGCCCTTGAGCGTGGTCTCGCCGGTGGCGCGATAGAATTCACCGAGGGCAAAGGCGACATGGCCGGGCTCGTCAGGACGGGACTGCTCGCCGTTCGCGGGGAGGATCGTGCCGTCGGGCTGAACTGAATCGAGGTTCTGGGCCAGCATCGAGCGGGCCATGTCGAGACATTGCTCGGAGAAACTATGCATGCGGTGGTTCGGTCGAAGTGTTGGGCGGCGCGAAAAAGGAAACGTGAGACTGCCGGTCGCGGGGCGGGCCCCGCAAGAGTGAATTATGAATTAGCGGGCGATCAGTTTCAGGAACTCGGCGTTGGTCTTCGTCTTGGAGAGGCGGGCGATCATGGTCTCGGTGGCCTCCTCGATCTTCTGCTGCACCAGCGCGCGGCGGAAGAAGTGGATGCCCTCAAGTGTCTTGGCGTCGATGAGGAGCTCCTCCTTGCGGGTGCCGGAGGCGGCGACGTTGATCGCGGGCCAGAGGCGCATTTCGGCGCACTTCCGGTCGAGCACCAGCTCCATGTTGCCGGTGCCCTTGAACTCCTGAAAGATCACGTCGTCCATTCGGCTGCCGGTCTCGACGAGCACGGAGGCGATGATGGTGAGCGAGCCGGCCTCCTCGGTCTTGCGCGCGGTGGCGAAGAGCTGGCGGGGCTTCTCAAGCGCCCGGACGTCCAGACCGCCCGAACCGGTGCGGCCCGAGTTGCGGGCGGTGTTGTGGGCGCGGGAGAGGCGGGTGATGGAGTCGACGAACAGCACGACGTCACGGCCCACCTCGACCAGGCGCTTGGCGCGCTCGATGCAGAGGTCGGCGATGCGGAGGTGGTTCTCGATCTGCTCGTCGTTCGACGAGGCCCAGATCTCGGCCGGGACGCTGCGGCGGAAGTCGGTGACCTCCTCGGGCCGCTCGTCCACGAGCAGGATCATGACGTGACACTCGGGATTGTTCTCGAGGACGCCGAGGGCCATGTCGCGGAGGAGGGTGGTCTTGCCGGTGCGCGGCGGCGCGACAATCAGGCCGCGGGTGCCCTTGCCAATCGGGCAGAACAGGTCGACCGCGCGGGTGGTCATGCGGCCGTCCTTCATCTCCATCTTCAGGTGCTGGTTCGGCGAGATGGTCGTGAGCGTGGTGAACTCGAAGCGCGCGCGGCGCTCCTCGAGCGCAACGCCGTCGACGGTCTCGATGAACCGCATCTTCGGGTTGGGGAAGCGGCCGTCGGGCGGGAACGCCGTGCCGCCGACCATCGAGCCGGTGCGGAGCTTGAAGCGGCGGATCAGTTCCTTCGGGACGAAGGGGTCCGTCGGGCGGCGCTTGCCGCCACGGGAAATATCGAGGAGCTGGCCGTTTCCGCCGCGCTGCAAGTCAATGTCGAGGACTCCCTCGACCTTGATCGTCTCCACGGGGGCAGGAGCAGGAGCGGCAGTTTCAGGGCTGGCAGGGGCCGCGCTCGGGGCGGGCGCGGGAGTGTCCGCCGGAGCGGACGCGGATTTCTTTTCCATACAAATTTAGTGGCAGTCTCGCCCCCGCGCTTGACGCCTAAAACTCATGGCGGGATAAGAAACGCGACTTGCGATCTTAAACCCTAAAATCCGCCACTAACGTGTCAGACCAGACGATTACCTCAGTTTCCCGGGAACACCGGAAGTTCAGGCCCTCGGCCGAGTTCAAAGCCCAAGCAAATCTTGGGAGCGAAGCTGCCTATAAGAAGCTCTATGCTGAGTCTGTCAACTCCCCAGAGAAATTCTGGGGCCGCCAGGCCAACGAGCACATCGTGTGGCGCAAGCCGTTCAAGAAGGTCCTTGAATGGAACGTGCCCCATGCCAAGTGGTTCACGGGAGGCAAGTTAAAC